>JAJRVZ010000385.1 GCA_024277055.1 Calditrichota bacterium | reverse complement strand
TGGAACAACTGTGCGAACTGATCGAAGCGATGAAGGAACACTCCGACATTCATTTCCTTTTCATCGGCAACGGTCCGAAAAGAGCGTTGGTTGAACAGCTGAAAGAGGACCGTCAGCTGCATAATCTGACCCTGCTGCCGGAAATCCCGCGTGAGGAAATTGCCGCTTACATTTCCGCCTGTGATGTCAGCCTTGTCCCACTGAAAAAAAACGATCTGTTTCTAGGCGCGTTGCCCAGCAAAATGTTCGACCATATGGCCTGCGAGCGGCCGATTATTTTATCGGTGGACGGCGAAGCGCGAAGGGTACTGGAAGACGCAACGGCAGGTATTTTTGTCGAGCCGGAAAACACGGAGCAGATGAAAGCGGCGATTCTGCAATTGAAATCCGATCCGCAGCGGGCAAAGGAAATGGGACTGAATGGCCGTAAACTGGTGGAAAATAGTTTTTCGCGTAAACAACAGGCAATAGAGTTGGAGAGGGAATTGGTGGAATTAGGAATTAGGAATTAGGAATTAGGAATTAGGAATTAGGAATTAGGAATTAGGAATTCAAAAATTCACATATAATTTAAGGGTTTTGAATGAAAGAAAAAAATGTAATTCGTGAGGAATCCTATCAGTTTGCGCTAAGAATTATTAAACTTGATAAATTTCTGGTGGATAAAAAAAGGAATATGTGTTATCGAAACAAATTTTAAGAAGCGGGACTTCGAATGGCGCAAATATTGAGGAAGCATTAGGAGGTCAATCAAAAAAAGATTTTTATGCTAAATTAAATATTGCTTACAAAGAATTGCGTGAAACACACTACTGGCTTCGTTTACTTTACGATTCAGGCTATTTGAAATCTGAGGAAGCGCAATCCCTGATTATTGATTGTGAAGAATTATTGAAAATAAACGGCAGTATTATCAGCACAATCAAAAAACAAAAATTGTCTGATAAATAGTAGATATAGTTGCTCCGCTAAATTCCTAATTGACCATTCCTAATTCCCAATTAATTTGATCACCAGTCAATCGGTTTATAATCTTTCAAAAATTTGCCGCACCAGTGTTTACCGGTATTGATGCCGTCAAAGAACGGATCGCAGACGCGTGCCGCTCCGTCGACAATATCCAGCGGTGGCTGGAAATCATGCACGGTTTCTTTGAATTTAGCCAGTTCCAATGGATCCTCGTCCGTCACCCATCCGGTATCTACGGCATTCATAAAAATACCGTCTTTTGCCAGATCCCCGGCGGAAGTGTGAGTAAGCATGTTCAGTGCCGCTTTGGCCATGTTGGTGTGCGGATGACGCCCGTCTTTTTTAAAGCGGTAGAATTTACCTTCCATTGCAGTCACATTTACAATGTGTTTTTGCCCGGTGAAGTCCTTTTTCATCAGCGGCACCAGTCGGTTGACCAGTACAAACGGGGCAACGGAATTTACCAGCTGCACTTCAAGCATTTCGGGCGTCGGCACTTCACCGATACGGTAACGCCAGCTGTTTGTTTTGCGCAGGTCAACCTGCTGCAGATCGGCATCCAGTTTGCCAGCGGGAAATATATCCCGGTCGATTAGTGTCTTGTCGTAACTGTAAGGTATTTGGGACAAACGCGCGGAAGCAAGTATGCCAACTGCCGGACCCAGATCCTGCCAGGCAACCGGCAGCGCGGCATCCGTGTTTTCCATACCGGATATTTGTTGCACACATTGCTGATGTCCGGTCAGCAGCCGTTGTACCGGCGCTTCCAAATCTGAAAATATGCGGGATTCGTTTTCCAGTAAATGGGCGTAAAATCCCGGTGGCCGGCGAACGGTTTGCGCGGCATTGTTGATCAGCAGATCGAGCCGTTCGAAATTCTGCTCTACAAAACGAGTGAACAATTCTACACTCGGCGTATGCCTCAGATCCAGTCCGTGAATATGCAACCGGGCGGCCCATTCGTCGAAATCTTTTTCTTTTGAATAGCGCAGGGCGGAATCGACCGGAAAGCGGGTTGTCGCGATTACCTGCGCCCCTGCACGTAACATCATCAGCGTGGCCTGGTAGCCGATCTTCAGCCGGGAACCGGTAATCAGCGCAATCTGCCCGTGGAGATCGGCTGTCTGATAGCGCTTGTGGTAATTGAATTCCGCACACTCCGGACACATGGCGTCATAAAAATGGTGCATGCGGGTATAAGAGGTGCGGCAGATATAACATTCACGGGGAGAATCCAGGTCATGCCAGTGTTGTGCCTGTTCACTGTTTTCCGTCAGGAGCGCCGGAGCCTGAAAAACCGTCGCTTCACGCGCACTACGAATTCCCGTAATTGCTCTGGCCGAACGGTCGGATTTACGTTTGGCGGCACGCCGGGCGAGTTTTACTTCTTTTTGCCGTTGCTTGAGTTCCACTTTATCAGGACGCGAAATCTGCCCTGCTGCTTTCATCAACGCAATGCGCTGGTTTTCCGGCAAATTGACCAACGTCGATCTGTTTTGCGCAAGACGGCTGAGAACATTAATACATTGAATTAATTCGTCCCGGCTTATTTCCGGTTTGGGCTTGTTTTTTGAAGAGCTCATTATGCAATTCCAACGTAAAAAGGCGCAATTTAAAATCTTCAGCGGCAATTAGCAATGCTGGTTGAACAATTTTAGTCAACCTGATCTGAGATTTAACAATCCTTGCAAAGGAAATAAAATATCATTTTAATCCGTATTTAAGATTTCACACCGTTATTTTTCAGTTTAATTATAAAGGGGAGAACTATGCCGGCATGTATCGAATGGGCGGAAGAACGTACCCGTGAATGCGCCCAGACCGAAGATCAGGGCTATCGTGATTGCTGCGAATGGGCACCCTGTTCATGGTTTTGTGATGCCTGGGTTTGGGTGTCCAACGTGGTCTGCGTCTTATGGACCTGGATTACGACCGTTGTTTGTGTTGCCTGGGATGTAGTAACTACCATTCTGAATGCGATTCTTGTGACTTTAGAGTCAATTATCGGCTGGGTGATTTCCGCGCTGGCCTTTATTATAGAATTGATCGAAATGATTCCGGTTCTGGGTACACTCGTGCGCTGGGTGTTGAATTTCATCACTTTTTTAATTGCAACGGTTTTGTCGATTATTGACGCGGTGCTGGGTTTTCTGGGAATCCGGCCGGAAAAAATTCTGAGGGTGTGCACGGTAATTCTGCGCGACGAAGACGGCAACCCGGTGGCAACTAAAGAATTCGCCCGGGCCATGCTTCAACTGGCGGTCGATGTTTACAAACGCGATGCAAATGTGCGTATCGTTCCGCTGGGACCGTTCAAGTACAGCACCGGATTCCTGGCCGCCGAACAGGTGAACGATAACTGGGTGATCATCGATGAAGCCAACAGCGATTCTACGATACTGGAAGTACCCTGCAATGCCGATGGGACTGCCGCCGAATGGTGGCTGGGCGGTTCGGCCTTCCAGTGGAAGGCGTCAACACTGTGCTTTTACGGTGCATGGCGAAGAGTGCTGGGGTACGGAGCACCGGTTTCCTGCTTTATTATCCGCGATATTCCGGGCTCGCTCGGCTGTGCCCTGTGGATAACGGATTATGCCACCATTAAAGCTGAAAAATCTGTTCCGCCAACGAGTCCACGCACCCTGGGGCATGAAGTGGGACACGCAAGTAATTTATGGCATGTATGTGTCGATCTGGATAACCAGAACCTGATGGCCACAAAAACGGGGACATCGGTTTTAAGCCCCTGCGATCCTTCGCCCTCAAGCACCGAGCCGGACCGTGCCAAGCCCCGTATGAATAATTGGCAGGTATTGCTGGTCCGGGCATCGAAACATGTAACATATTTTTAGGGGGGAACATCCGATGAAAGAGACTGTATTTACACATCCTTCACAACTGAATCGTCTTAAACCGGATCCTTTGCGTCGCACAATTGGGTTGGGCCGACTAACGCTTGGCGGTAACCTGTCGGGTCATCCGCAAAAAGACGCATGGGAGAAGGAACTGAACCGGCGCTATTATGCCTGCGGTTGTACCGAGGGAGCACTTGGTTTAATTACCGGATTACTCGGCGGCGGCATCTGGCAGGGAATTCGCTATTTTAAAAACCCGGAATCGTTCGGATACATCGTGCTTTGGATACTGGGAATTGCGATCGCGGGTGCCGTGCTCGGTAAAGTTTACGGTTTGGCGCGGGCAGCCGCCCCGTTAAAACAGATTATTCGTGATATTCAAAAAAACTGGAAAGTTGAACCAACAGCGGAACGGACGATTTACCATTGCGGATAGCTGGTTTTCCCGGCCGGACGGATCAATTGATCGGGTAGCGGCAATGAAACTTCTCGGACGGCCTTAAACGAAACGAACAAAAATTCATCATTTCTTCATTTTGTATGATTATATTAAAACGTTACCGTGAAAAAGTTTTCAGGCAACCGGAGTAAAAAGAACTGAACAATGAAAACATATCTGCACGTTTCGCTGCTGATAATTTCCTTTTTATTCAATTTGGCCGGTGCACAAATCTCAGAGCCCCATGAAATACATGCAAAGCAATTAAAAAAAATATTAAGTATCGACGGACAGTTGTCGGAAGTTGACTGGCAGAGAGCGGAGCGCATTTCAAATTTTACACAACGGGAGTTGGACGAAGGTGAAACGGCAACCGAAAGGACTGAGGCTGCCGTTCTATTCGATGATCAAAATCTTTACATCGGTATCTGGTGTTATGATGATGAGCCGCGAAATATTATCGCGCAGAAATTACAGCGGGATTTTGATCCGGACGGTGAAGACAATATTTTTATCGTACTCGATACCTATCATGACCGGCGTAACGGCTATCTTTTTGCAACTAATCCGGCCGGCGCAAGAACCGATGCTCTGATTATGGACAACGGCAGGAATATGAATATAGCCTGGGACGGCGTGTGGACGGTTAAAACAAGCATTAACCATGAAGGATGGTTTGCTGAATTTCAGATCCCTTTTTCAACACTAAAATTCGAATCTTCCGCCGGTCAGACCTGGGGTATTAATTTTGAACGCAATATTCGCCGTAAACGCGAACAGGTATTGTGGCAGGGCTGGTCGCGTGATGCCGGAATTGAGCAGGTATCCCGGGCCGGCGTGTTGACCGGCATCAGAGGGATCGGCGCTGTTTCACTGGTTGAACTGAAGCCCTATGGCAGCGGCGGTATTGCAAAATCCTGCGGCAAAGGTGTGAACGGCGTATCCAAAATCGGTGCGGATATTAATTACCTGATCACCCCGACCATGAAACTGAACATCACCACAAACACCGATTTCGCCCAGGTCGAATCGGACCGGGCACAAGTGAACCTGACACGATTTTCCCTTTTTTACCCGGAAAAACGGGAGTTTTTTCTCGAAGGACGAAATTATTTTAATTTCGGTCTGGGACACAGCATTCAACCGTTTTATACCCGACGGATCGGACTGACGCCGGAGCGCAAAGAAATACCGATTATCGGCGGTGTCAGATTTCTGGGCAAAAGCGGGGATGCCACCCTGGGAGGAATGACGATTCAGACCGCTGCAAAAGATACCGTCCAGGGTACCAATTATACCGTATTGCGCTGGAAACAGGATATTCTCGAACAATCAAACTTCGGATTGATCGGGGTGGGAAAAACAGAGTCGGGACGGAAGAATCTGGTCTATGGTGCGGATTTTCTGTATTCAACCGCAAAACTTTTTGGCGATAAAAATTTGTCCGTTGGAGGGGCGCTGGCGCAAAGTTATACTTCCGATGGCGTCAGTAAAACCGGCATGGCTCACCGCTTGTTTTTTTATCTGCCGAACGATTTTATAGATTTCTCTGCTATCTGGGACCGCTCGGATAAAAATTTCAACCCGGAAACCGGATTTCTGCGCCGCACCAATTATCAGATGTATAATGCCGATTTCCGGATAAAACCGCGTCCGAAATTTCTGCCGTGGATACAGCACTTTGTGTTCAAACCTTTTGATTTCAATTATTATATTGAAGATGACACGGGCGAATTGCAATCGCTCTGGTCCGAATTCAGGCCACTGGGATTTACAACGACCAGCGGCGAGTTTTTTGAATTTAATATCCAGCGTTCGGCGGAACATTTGAATGACGATTTTGAAATTCAGGATGATGTAGTTATTCCACAGGGTGAATACTGGTACACACACTATGAACTTCAATTCGAAACCTTTCAGGGAAGACCGGTTTATGGTGAATTGTATGTAAACTGGGGGGATTATTACAACGGATCGCGTACCAAATGGGCACTTGATCTTTCCTGGCGGATAAACAGGCATTTCAGTCTGAGCGGTAATGTGGAACGTACGGCAGTTCAATTACCCGCCGGAAATTTCATTGTCGATGAATTAGCGGCAAGGGTGACTTATGCCGTCAACCCGGATTTGTTCGGATCGTTGTTTGCCCAGTGGAATAACGAAGATAACGAAGCATTGCTTAATTTCAGGATGAACTGGATTCCCACGCCCGGCACCGATTTTTATTTTGTAGTGAATCAGACCATTGAAACGGAAAGTGGCAATCTGCAGCTGGTCAATACAACCGTTCTGTCAAAACTAATCTGGCGACTTGTACTGTAGCTGTTCTCTGCTTTAAGCACACCTTTTCTGATTATTTGCTTTTTGACAGCTAAAACCGTTTTGGAAAAACAATTCATCAACTAAAATATCGAAAATCATGAATTCATTGCATACAAGGGAAAAATGTTTAGAGCAATATCTTTGTAGTAAAACCAGGGTTTATTTTGTGGACAACACCCGTTCAACAGCTTTGATCATGGTTTGAACCGAAAACTCGGATCTGATCCGCGCACCGGCGGCTGTTCCCGTTTTCTCTGCCAGATCATTGTTCTTCAATATTTCAATTGCCTGTTCCACCATCGGCTCGGTTTCACCGAATGGTATGACCCTTCCGCAGGAATCATCCGGGATCAGTTCGCGCACGCCGCCGACATCGAAGGCCACTACCGGTAAGGCACACAACATCGCTTCCAGTATCACATTGGGTAATCCCTCTTTGTGTGACGTCAACAGCAGCAAATCCAAAGCCTGATACAGACGCATGGCGTCGTTGCGTTGTCCGGTGAGATGAAATTGAGAGGAAATATTCTTTTCAGCCAGATGTCGTTCGATTTCATTTCGCAGCGGACCCTCGCCAACCATCAGGAAACGGATGTCCGGAATTTCCCGTAAAATGCGTTCAGCCACTTCGATGAACAGGAACGGCTCTTTCTGCGGCACCAGTCGTCCGACAAAACCGACTACTTTGCTGGCAACCGGCAAGCCCAGCTCAGAGCGCAGCGCATTACGGTCAACCGGTTCGCACTGTTCCGTATCGATGCCATTATGAATAACACATACAAAATCCTGCGGCAGCCAGCCGTAGGACAGATAACGGTATCTGATTGCCTGCGTATTGGTAATCATGCCGTCGGCGAACCAGCGGTAGGTTTTACGGTAAATCCATTTGTCAGGCAGAATCGGCAGGCCGTTGCGGGCGACCAGCCGTTTAACCCCGGCCAGTCTTTTTGCCAGTCCGGCCAGCCGCACATCTTTATTAAAATTGGTGATGATTACGTCGATTTTCTTCCGCCGGAAGAATTTTGCCAGGCGCAGGATATTCGGCAGTCCGACATCGCTTTTGATATGCAAAGGATAGGTGACGAAGCCGGCGTCCGTGGCATTTTTCAAAAACAATGAATCCGGCTGGCCGCAAAAATAAATTGTATGACCGCGTTCGCGTAATCCCACCGCGGTAGTCAGCATCCACTTTTCGCCGCCGCCCCACACGGTGGGAGCAATACTGTTGATGATGAATATGTTCATATTTTTTTAGCCACAGAGCTACAGAGATCACAGCGATAAACTACTATTTGATTCTTTGCGCTCTCTGTGACTCCATGGCATTTTTTCAAACTGAAAATTGTAATTCATACAAATGTTTATAGCGCTCCGAGCGCTGCAGCAATTCCTGATGTGTCCCGGTATCGGTTACTTTACCGTTTTCCAACACCAGAATATTATCGGCGTTAACAATTGAAGACAACCGGTGGGCGATCATTAATACGGTACGGTCCTTCATCAGATTCTCGATGGCCGACTGAATCAGTTTTTCCGATTCGGAATCCAGTGATGAAGTGGCTTCGTCGAAGATCAGGATCGGCGGATTTTTCAGAATGGCGCGGGCAATGGAAATGCGTTGCCGTTGTCCTCCCGACAACCGTGTACCGCGTTCACCGATCATCGTCTCGAATCCTTCGGGCATTTCCTTGATGAAATCATACGCATTGGCCAGGTGTGCCGCTTTTTCGATCTCCTCACGGGAATAATTATCCATACCGTAGGCTATGTTATTGGCTACCGTATCGTTGAAAAGGATCACTTCCTGGGTAACAATTCCCATTAACTGCCGCAGGTTGCGGAGTTTGATCCTGCGAATGTCCACACCATCGATCAATATTTGGCCGTCGGTGACGTCGTAAAAACGGGGCAGTAAATTGACCAGTGTGGTTTTTCCCGCACCGCTGCTGCCGACAAAAGCAACTTTCTGATTTTTCTTTACCGATAAATTTATGCCTTTCAAGATCAAATCGCTGTCCGGCTTGTAGCTGAATAAAACGTTCCGGTATTCAATAGCATCCGAAAATTCGGTTTTTTCGATGGCATCGGGCGCGTCGTCAATGATAACCGGTTCGTCCAGTATTTCGAAGATACGCTTTCCGGAAGCCAGGGCGATCTGAATATTGTTATTCACCTGGCCCAGACTTTTAATCGGTTCCATGACCGAAAAAAGCACGGCGATGAATCGGATAAAATCTTCCGAACTGAGCAGCTCACCGGTCAGTACCAGTTGTCCTCCGAACCACAACACGGCGACCATGATGCCGATACCGAGTGTTTCCGAGAGCGGTGTCGAAAGCCGGTTGAGCCGCGCCTGTCGCAATACCGCTTTGAAATGGGTGTTGGTCTTTTTTTCGAATTTATCCTTTTCGTAGGGCTCCATGGAAAAAGCCTTCACGACTTTGATGCCGGAGATGGTTTCCTGCAGTACCGTGGTCACGTCCGCGATGCGCTCCTGCACGCGGCGGCTTTTGCGTTTCAGGCTCTGTCCGACTTTGGTAATCATCAGGGCGGTGACGGGGAAAACAATCAGCGCCAGCAGAGTCAGCTTCCACGAAATACTGACCAGCAGGGTGATGAAAATGACGATTACGATCGGATCGCGGATGATTTTCGTGAAGCTTTTATTGACCGCCACGTTGAGAGAATTTATATCGTTGGTCACGCGCGAAATCAGGTTGCCGGTCTGCATGCGACCGAAAAATCCGAGCGGCAACATAAGAATATGCGCATAGGTTTGGTCGCGCAGGTCCTTTATAACCCGCTGCTCAATGAAACTGACCCACCAGCTCTCATTAAAACTGAAAAAGTTTTTCATGAAAAAGGACAGGAAAATAAAAATGCACAGTAGTTTCAGCGTTTCGATACGGTCACCGCGACGGAAATATTTTTCAAGTTTCTGCTTCAGCCAGGCGTTCAAATTGGTAATACCGGTTTCCTCTTCAACGGGCGTATTCTGCTGCTCCTGCACCTGCTCGATCTGTGCCTGATCCGACTGGAACAGCGTGGAAATGAACGGCGCTACCATCCAGATGGAAACGGTGTTGAAAATGACGAACAGGAAATTAAAGGTAAGCACCAGCACGATATGCCGCTTGTAAGGACGCAAATAGGACAAAATGCGCAGGTACATATTTAAACCGGTCGCCTTATCCGTTTTTGCCACGAAAGACCTCTTTTAAAAATTGTTCCATCCGCTCAGCCATCATTTCCGGGGAGAATTTATCTTTTACCATTTGAAATGCCTGTTGCCTCAGTTTTTGTCGCAGCGGTTCTTCGGCGAATAGTTTTTTCATGGCCGCCGGAATTTCACTTTTATGTTGAACATCGACCAGCCAGCCGGTTTCGCCGTGGGTAACAATTTCACGGTAACCGGCCATATCGGCCAGTAAAACCGGAACGCCGTGGGCCATGGCCTCAAAGGCGGCGTTGGGAAAACCCTCGTTTGCCGACAAAAAGAGGAACAGGTGCGCCTGTTGCAACAACTGCGGCACGTCGTCGCGGTGCCCGAGAAACACGATCTGTTTTTCAATTTGCAGCGAACCGGCTAATTGCTGCAAATCGGAGCGTTGCGGACCGTCGCCGGCCAGTTGCAGCCGGCAGTCGGAATCGGGATTTTCGGCGCAGAATTTATGAAATATTTCGATTAAAAGCCGCACATTCTTGCGTTTCGTCAGGCTGCCGGCAAAAAAGAAACGGAACGGCGGCGCCGGAGGGAATTCCTCCGGCAGCGAATCGGGTGCCGGCACACCGTTGTAAATGACGCGGATTTTTTCCGGGTTTATGAACGGGCTCGCGGCGAGCCCTTCGGCGATTGCCGCCGTATTCACGATGATGCCGTCGGCCAGCCGTCCGTAGACAAACCGGTGTTTGAAGCGGGATTTGAGCGTGCGCAGAATCCCCAGACGAATAACGCATTTTGCGCCGGTGGATTTTGCCGCCAGTCCTCCCAGCCAGTAATCGCGTACTTTGGTGGGAATGACCATTTCAATTTTATGTCGTCGTATAATTTCCCGCAGCTGAAGCAGCGATAACAGGTCGCCTTCATTACGCAGAAGCACACGGGTTGAAGGGATGTTGAAAAGCCGGGCTTTTTCCAGCATCACCTGAGAACGTCCGCAATAATGGACGCTATGTCCGCGGTTCCGTAATTCAGCGGCGGCCATCATCACCCATTTTTCGGTGCCGCCCCAGCTGTCGGAGGAATTAATAAATAATATGTTCAATTATGTTCCGGATAAAAAAACCGTACAAAATTAGGGAATGATGCTCTAAAGAGCAATTGGATTGGCCGGTCGATTCAGGATTGAAAATACGCCTTGAACCATTCGGCGGTTTTGCGCAGACCTTCCTGCACGGGGACCTGCACTTCATAGCCGATCAGTTTCTGTGCTTTGCCGATATCGGCCAGCGAATGTTTGATATCACCGGGACGCGGCGGGTCGTATTGGATATCTATATTGGTTCCGAGGATTTCCTGCAGGGCGGCGGCCAGTTCGTTCAGGGTGATGCGTTCGCCGCAGGCAATATTCATTGCTTCACCGACGGCTTCTTTCGGCGCCTTGCAAGCCTGAAGATTGGCATATACGACGTTGTCGATATAGGTGAAATCGCGGCTCTGTTCTCCGTCGCCGTATATAACCGGCGGACGGCCTTCCAGCAGGGCATTGATGAATTTGGGAATAACGGCCGAATAGAAAGAGGTCGGGTCCT
>JAJRVZ010000384.1 GCA_024277055.1 Calditrichota bacterium | reverse complement strand
TTCCGCCCGGCCTGCCGCCTGTTCCAGCTTGGTTTCCGGAAGGATAATAACGAATTCATCACCGCCGTAACGACACAGCACATCACTTTTCCGGAATTCATACCGTAATTCTTCGCCGATATAACTCAGAGCCCGGTCACCGCTGAGATGCCCATAGGTATCATTAATCTGTTTAAACGAATCAAGGTCGAACATAATCACGGAAAGCGGATTTTTGTAGCGCATTGCCCGATGGATTTCCTGACGCAGGCGGTGTTCCATGTGTCGCCGGTTGTATATCTGGGTAAGATTGTCAATAATGGACTGGTTCTTCAGGTCCTGTTTGAGGTGCAGATTGGATAGCACCAGGCCGAGTGTCTGGGCAACCGTGGCGTAAATATGGCTGCGCGTGCTGTGCACCATTTCATCCATTTTCAGTATACTCTGTTCGTTTTTATCAGGGTTGATCAGTAAAATACCGTACAGCATTTCCGAATTGTGAAGCGGGTAGAATTCGGTTGCATCGGAAATCAAATTGTCAGGCAGTGGCTCCCTGGCAAGGGATATACAGATTTTAATGGCTTTTTCCGGTTGTTCTTCAAACAACGAATAATTGTGAATGTATTCGCTGTCGGTCATTTCAGGTAAAATGATAAAGTGCTTGTTTCCAAGAATACAATCGGGTATAGAAAGGAAATTTTCGACGATTTCCGCAATCATGTATTCGTCGCCTTCGAGCATCAACTCGCCAAACAGACTGGATAAATTGCGTAATTTATCTTCAAAACTGTGCCGGACCAGACTGAGCCGGATCACTTTTTCCAGTTCTTCAAAATTAACGGGTTTCGTCAGAAAACGGTAAACACCGCTGCGGTTGATTGCATTACTGGCAACGGCAAGGTCCGCGTGACCGGTAAGCAGAATACGAATGGTATGGGGGGAAAGGTCCTGGATTTTCTCCAGCAGATCGATACCGGTGATGCCGGGCATGAAATGATCGCTGATCACCAGATCAATACGATGCTCTCGAATAATGGTCAGGGCGCTTTCGCCGGAATCCGCCCTGAATACCCGGTATTGCCTGCGATCCAGCATGCGTTCCATCGAGCGAATAATAATATCTACATCGTCTACAACCAGGACGGATGGTTTGTACTGAGCTGATTCCATAGTATTATACATTCAGTCGGTGTGGAAAGCATTTTCTTTAGCCTAAAAAATAGTATCCGGACAGGCATCCTGCCCATCCGGATACCGAGGTGCGATGACCGGTAGTTGTGTGAGGAAGGGGTGCCCGAAATCTTCTGCTGGCTCAATCTCAGGCGAGGAAACCGATATTTATTTAATCAATAACATTTTACCTGTCTTATTTTTGGAACCGTTATTCAGGATATAATAGTAAACGCCGCTGGGTAAATCGGATGCATAGAAAGTGACTTTATGCACGCCGGCTTGCAATCTTTCATTCAGTAAAGTTCTCACCGTTTTACCCAATATATTGTATACCGTCAGTTTTACTTTTCCCGCCCTGAATATTCCGAACTCAATGGTAGTGCTCGGATTAAACGGATTGGGATAGTTTTTCAGTAACGCCATATTTTCCGGAGTTACACCGTTTTCAGGTTCGCTGATATCCGTCGTCCAATTCGTATTCGGATTTCCCATGTCGGTACCGTCGTCTGCCGTACCGATGCAGGGTGAGCCGGGCAACAGGGTGAAATCACCTTCTCCGCTGTTTGCGAACATGGGATCGGCTGAAATCGTCCCGGAGCCGGGATAGGCATGGTCTTTATAATCGATATAATTATTCCAGACATCGCAATTAGCGATATTCAGATCGGCACCGGATTTGGCTCTTACGCCGCGGGTATTATTCGTGAATATACTGTTTTTTACAATAGGTGCCTCATCGAAACCTTTGAAATAGAGACCGTCTTCCCCGCAGTCATTTACGGTAATGTGCGAAACAATGGCCTTCGAGAAAGTGCCGGCCGGCCGGAAGCCGTCGATGCGGATACCTTCATTTTCAAAATTGTAAAAAGTGCTGTTGTAAATATGAACATAGTTCAGTGCGGGAATGTTTGCCGCCTCGTTTCCCCGCAAATAGATTCCGGCATCGGAATGGTGCAGCAGGCTGTAGCGAACAATCAGGGAATCGAACGGTGCTGCCGGATCCTGGGCCACGGAAATCCAGTTAAAATTTCTTATTTCACAATGGTCGATGGTCAGGGAGTTCGAACTGGTTGCGGTATTTTTAATTGCGTGATCCGATACCAGGTTGCCGTCGAGTATAATGCCTTCCAGGGTAAGGTCGCTTTTCAGATCGATCAGCACAAGCGCGGATGATTTCCACACGGGTTGCTGGGTCAGGCCGGGGGCAGCCATAATGGTCAGCGGTTTATCGATTACTATGGTTCCGCTTTCATTATAAACGCCGCCGCTGCTGGTCAGAACAAATACATCGCCCGGAACCGCCCCGGCCAATGCGGCGGAAATGGTATTGCTGCCGGCGGCAATCTCTTTAACCGCTGTGGAACCGAAGTAAGCGGTAATCTGCTTATGGCCGTCCATGGTGATACTTTGTGTACTGTCGGTTCCCGTCAGGTCTCCTTCCCAGTTATTGAAATGCCATCCGGCATCGGATTGTGCCTGCACACTGACGATCGTACCGGGTGTGTAAACATTTCCCGTCGCTGTGGGATTCAATATAACCTGTCCGTTACCGACCACGGTCACCTGTAAAATATAACCGCTGACTTCGGAAAAATTCGCCGTTAAGCTTTTGTTGCCATTCATCAAAATGGTCGTAGGGTTGGCGGTCGTATTCTGTGAACCGGTCCAGCCGTCAAATTCCCAGCCGATTGCGGGGGTTGCTGTAACCGTAACCGTGGTTCCCTCGGTGTAGGTTCCTCCCGGGGGATCGAGGGTTACGCTTCCGCTCCCGTTGGTGTTGATGGTCAGCGTATAGGTGGGCACCTGTGTAAAAGTTGCCGTAACCGATTTGTCGGCATTCATCGTCAGGTTTATCGGATTTTGTGTGCCGGATACGTCCCCGCTCCAGCTGTCGAATATCCAGCCCGGATCGGGATTGGCCGTCAGTTCGACATTTGTGCCGGGGGAGTAATTTCCACCGGGAGGATTCAGGGATATTGATCCGGAGCCGACGGTGCTGGTGGTAAGCGTGTACTGCGGTCCCGGAGGCGTATAAACCAGCTGAATATCTTTGAAATACTGCTCATCCGGTGGATTTAAGGTAAAAGAAGTACCGGCCTTCGTGAATTCCACAAAAGTCCACTGGCCGGGCGGTTCTCCCGAGTATTTTGAATTGTCTTCCGTGTATTCGATGTACATCCTGTAAACTCCGTCGGGAACATCGACACCGTTGTAATCCTGGCAATCCCAGGTTACGGTGTGTGTCTGGTGCGAAGTAACCGTTGCGCCGGACACGGCATTGACCGTATTGCCGCCCGAAGCGGCATTCCATTTGATAAGATGTTTTTTACGGGCATTGGCCCATATTTTCACCGTACGAATAAAACTTCCCGCCTGGTTTTCAATCCAGATTACGCCGACATTACGTGGTGCGTAATTGCCGCCGTAACTGACGGTTCGCACCTGAATGTCCAGGGTTCCGGCGAACAGCGCCAGGGCGGCTGTAACGATTGCGAGCAGGGCAGAAACGGTGTAAAATCTATTGCGGTAAAGACGGTATTTCATCTATTAAATACTCCTTCAGTGAAAAGGTAATTGCCATCGCTTCGGAACGGTTTTGAATATTCTCCTGCAATTGATATGCCGAAAATCTTTTGTTTAAATATTTTTTTGCAAGTCGAAAATAATATCGGTTAAAATTGGCATAAAAACAGAGACTTACGACAGGCGGTCTTTGCGGTTTGAATTTTTTTGTGATTTACCCCGTGATCGATCGGGTACTTTTGAAAAGTGTTGTGATTAATTTTTGCACACAATTCAGGCAAAAATAGTTGCAGCTCAGCTTAATTCATTCTAATTTTAATTTCCCACCGACAACATTCCTGATTTAAATGACAGAAGGAGATGGAAGATGACTGAATTATTGAATGCAGTGAAATCTGTAAGCGACATTGTCTGGGGACTGCCATTGATCATTTTTCTGGTTGGAACCGGTTTCTGGCTGACTCTTCGGTTGCGGGGTCTGCAATTCACGCAGCTGCTACCTTCATTGCATCTGGCGTTGATAAAAAGAAAAGAGGGCAGCGATCAACCGGGGGACATATCCCATTTTCAGGCATTGATGACGGCCCTTTCGGCAACCGTCGGAACGGGAAATATTGCCGGTGTGGCCACGGCCATCGCCGCCGGCGGTCCCGGCGCTCTGTTCTGGATGTGGATTACCGGTCTGGTGGGAATGGCTACAAAATATTCGGAAGCGGTGCTTGCCGTGAAGTACAGGGAGCAGGATGAATTCGGGACCATGAGCGGCGGGCCGATGTATTACATCAGCAAGG
>JAJRVZ010000383.1 GCA_024277055.1 Calditrichota bacterium | reverse complement strand
TGCACATGCATGTCGAACAATCCCGGCATCAGGATTGCTCCGTTGCCGTTAATAATTTCCCCATCGAATGCCGACGGTTTTTCACCGTTTACACCACGAATAACGCCATTCTCTATTAACAGATTACCCTCGCCATCCAGTTTTTGGGACGGGTCGAACAGGTGAACGTTTTCGATCAATAATCTGTTCGGTAACGGTTGCTGCAATTTCAGTTTCGCATCATTTTTAAGAAATTTCGACATTTTCACCTCCTGCCAGTAAATACAGCACGGCCATGCGAATCGCCACACCGTTCGTCACCTGATCGAGTATTACCGAATGCTCGCTGTCGGCCACATCCGAGGTAATTTCCACACCGCGGTTAATCGGCCCCGGATGCATGATGGTGATCGGTTTGCTTGCGGCTTCCAGCCGCTGACGGGTAATCCCGAAATAGTTGTGGTATTCGCGCAGTGTCGGAAACAGACCGGAATCCTGGCGCTCCAGCTGGATGCGCAGGACATTCAGAATATCAACCTTCGGGATCAGCTCGTCAACATGATAACAACTATCAACTCCCATCTTCTCAATTTCACGCGGAATAAGTGTGGCCGGTCCGCACAGGGTGACTTTTGCCCCAAGTTTGAGCAAGCCGTGAATGTTGGAGATGGCCACGCGGCTGTGACTGATGTCGCCCACGATACCCACATGCAGACCTTTTATATCACCATGTTTTTCGCGAATGGTCATCATATCCAGCAAAGCCTGAGTGGGGTGTTCGTGGGCACCGTCTCCGGCATTGATGATGTTTGATGAGAGATACCGTGTGAGCAGATGCGGAGCGCCCGGCGAACTGTGACGAATTACCACCATATCAATTTTCATGGCTTCGATGTTGCGTGCCGTGTCCACCAGCGTTTCACCTTTTTTGGTGCTGCTGGTTGCCGAGGAAAAATTAACGGAATCTGCGGAAAGTCTTTTTTCCGCCAGTTCGAAAGATATTCTTGTGCGGGTGGAGGGTTCGAAAAACAGGTTGACCACCGTTTTACCCTGCAGAGTCGGAACTTTTTTGATCGGTCGCTCCAGCACCTCGCGGAAGGAGCGCGCGGCGTTCAGGATGGCAGTGATATCTTCAGCGTCGATATATTCCAGCCCCAGCAAATGTCTTGATTTCAGCAAACTCATTCGATATCACCCCCTTCCGCCTGTTCGACCAGGTAAACACAATCTTCGTCATCAACTTCCTTCAGGCGCACCCGCACTTCTTCGCCGATGGACGTAGGAATGTTTTTTCCGACAAAATCCGGCTTGATCGGTAGTTCGCGGTGCCCGCGGTCCACCAGCACGGCCAGGCTGATACGCGCCGGACGGCCATAGTCCATCAGCGCATCCAGGGCGGCGCGAATGGTGCGTCCGGTGAACAGCACATCGTCCACCAGTGTTACGATCTTTTCATCGATCTGAAAAGGGATATTGGTCACCTGTACCTCCGGCTGTTTCAGGCGTGTTCGGAAATCGTCGCGGTACAGGGTGACGTCCAGAAATCCGGTGGGTACATCCACTTTTTCAATTTCAGAAATGCGTTTGGCAATCCGTTCGGCAATAAACGCACCGCGGGTTCGCAGCCCGATGATCACCAGGTCTTTGGTTCCCCTGTTGCGTTCGACAATTTCATAAGCCAGGCGGGTAATAATACGTTGCAGGTCATCGCTGTTCACGATGGTTGCTTTAATGCGGAATTTCATCCGACCCGGTCCTCCTCTGGTTTTGGGTTGATGATTCCCCGCGGAAAGCGCAATTACAACGGGCATAAAAAAAGGTCAGCGGCAACGCGGCCGGTGACCTGTACATTCAAACAGTGTATTTATGCCAATCAATTGATGCATACCTTCCGTACCTCTCGGGGTAACAATTAAAGGTTAATAGATGTGCGAAGTTAACCAGTTTCGTCTTTCAATGCAAAAAATTTCAAGGCCATTAAAGGATAAAATATTTTAGAACAATCTGCACTAAAAAAATTATCCGATATACCGATAACAAATGGAAGTGGGACAGAAGGGATTCGAACCCCTGACCTCTACGATGTGAGCGTAGCGCTCTAACCAACTGAGCTACTGTCCCAAAACATCCAGGGAGGTGCCATGAAACACAATACCGATCTGCTTTCGATCAGCGAAGCGGCCAGCTATCTCAATGTCAGTGAGGCGCTGGTCCAAAAATTCATCAACATGGGACTGGTAAAACCGGTAGTCCGGAATAAAAAGATCAGGTTTACCGGCTATAACCTGCGCCGGCTTATCAGTGCAGTTGATCTGTACGAAAAAAGTTACAGCCCGGATACCATCGAATTCATGCTGGACAACTAAAGCGAAGCGAGATGCTGTCGTGCCCGGGCGGCAAACTCGCTGTTCGGGTAAACATCCAGCAACCGCTGAAATTCCTCACGTGCTTTCTGGCGGTCACCTTTTCTTAAATAGCACAACCCCAGTTTGAACTGGGCATCGTCCGCTTTATTGGTTCTCGGAAAGGTGAACACTTTTTCAAAATCAATGATCGCTTTCGAATACTGGCGTAAAGCGTAGTGCGCTTCACCAATCCAGTACTGGGCATTGTCAGCCAGACTGTTATTCACATCCGAAGCCAGCAAACTTTCCCAAAGCTGAATGGCCCCCTGGTAGTCTCCGGAATGAAACAGGTCGTAGGCTTCATTGTATCGTGTTTCATATTCCCCGGCATCTACCTCACTGATGGAAGACAATGAAAAACCGCCGGACGAACGGGCCGGCCTTGATGACTGACTTTCTTCCAGTTGCCGGCTCTGCAAGGTCAATTGCGCTTTCAGGTCTGAAATGATCAGGTCTTTCTCAGCGATCTGTGCCTTGAGATTTTTTATCTGCCGCTCCATTTTTCTTTTCTCTTCCGGGTTCATCGTCGCCGATTGCGAGGCATCAACCACTTCGCGGGTATTCAGCAGACCCAGCGTCTCACCCTCTTTCGGTTGTTCTTTGGCAGCCTGCCGCTCTTCACCGGAAACACCGAGCAACGCTTCGATCTCGTCCAGTTCCTGTTTCTGTCGTTGTTCTTCGTCGCTAACCGAACCATCGTCGCCCTTGCGCGACCCGCCGCAGGACTGTACGCTGAAGGCAACCAGCGCGATTGCAAACAAGAAGATAATATAGCGTTTTAACATAATCCCTCCGCCAATGGAGCCTTTGTTTTTTATAAAATTAGACAAGATGAACTAATAAATCAAGGCTTTTTAATCCCATACTATGTGAAAATAAACTGTCAGCCGTTTTTCAGAATTCAAATCTTTTTCCGGCGATATTCATCACAACCCCCATCATCAGCAGGTTCGCCAGCAAAAAGGAACCGCCATAGCTGATAAACGGAAGCGGCAGACCTGTCACCGGCGCCAAACCGATGGTCATTCCGATATTGATGAATACATGAAAACCGAGCACGGTGGCAATACCGATGATGGTCATGCTTGCAAACCCGTTTTTCATTGTCGACGCCAGGTGAATCAGCCGCACGATGAGCAGAAACAGAAAAAACAAAACAATACTGACGCCGAAAAATCCGAATTCTTCACCGATTACGGAGAAAATAAAATCCGTATGCTGTGCCGGCAAAAACCGCAGATGGGTCTGTGATCCCTTCAGATACCCTTTGCCCCAGAAACCTCCGCTGCCGATGGCAACCTGCGACTGTATGATCTGATATCCGGCCCCCTGCGGGTCTTTTTCGGGATTCATGAAGGTCATAATTCGCTGTTGCTGGTACGGTCGTAACTGTCCCCAGATCGTAGGAGTAACAATGCCCACGATGATATTCATCAGGAATACAGCCACCAGCACGATCGGTTTCTTTCGGGACAGAATCAGCACCAGTACGATCAACAGCATCAGGATAAGAAAAGCCACAAAATTGAACGACAGCAGCATGGTCAGCAAAGGAGTTACGATTACGAAAATATAGAACCAGTGTAGACCGGCCCAGTAGAGCAATGGAATAATAATGGCCAGAAAAACCATAGCCGTACCAAGATCGGGCTGACGGGCGATCAGCAGAAACGGCAATAGAATCAGCCCGACGGCCCCGGAAAAATATTTCAGACGGTTTACGTCGGCGTATTTTTCACTCAGGAAACTGCTCACAGCCATGATCGTCGCCAGTTTTGCAAATTCCGAAGGCTGAAAATGTACCGATCCGATAGCAATCCAGCGTTCCGCACCCTTTCCGACTTTTCCGAAAAACAAAACGTAAATCAATGTCACGATCATAAAAGCGTAAAAGGAGTAGGAAATCTGCTGCAGCGTTTTTGCCGGTAGAAAACCGACCGAGATCATTATCGAAAAACCAAGAACCGCCCAGAGCGCCTGGCGATTGAAGTACTCCGCTCCACCCGTACCTGTGAAGGAACTGGCGCTGTAAATTGCCAGCATGCCGATACATACAAGAATCGTAACCAGAAACAGGGTAATATAATCAAATCGGCTGGTCATCAGTTTGTCCCCAAAATAACTTCCATTCGCGGGATGCTGTCGGGTACGAAAGGCGGCGGCATCTGGAAGTCCGGTACTGTTTCCGTAGTATCCTTTTTCGGAACAATGCGGGGCAGCAGTCTTTTATAAAAATATTTTTCCATTACCAGACTTGCCAGTGGAGCGGCATTGGCCCCGCCCCCTCCGGCATTTTCCACTATTACGGCGATGGCCAAAGCCGGGTTGTCGTAGGGGGCAAATCCGATGAACCAGGCATGATCGTCCCCGTGCGGATTCTGGGCCGTCCCGGTTTTACCGGCCACCGGAATACCGTAAACACCGCCGCGCCAGCCGGTTCCGCCGTCTACAACACGACGCATGCCTTCGCGGATAACATTATAAACTTCTTCACTGATTCCCTGCACATACTTTGTCTGTACCGGGAATTTAAAGCGACGTTGATTTTTATTATCATACAAATAGTCGGCCAGATGCGGCACATGAACGATGCCTTTGTTCGCCAGGATCATCGCCAGCTGCGCCATCTGCAGGGGTGTGACAAGCAATTCGCCCTGCCCGATCGCGAGATTGGCCAGGTTGCCTTTTGTCCAGCCGTTTTTGCCGTACCGTTTGTTGAAATACTCGACCGTCGGAACCAGTCCCCCCTTTTCATTGGGCAAATCTATACCCGTCGGTTTGCCGAAAAAGAACATTTTCGAATACTTGGCCCAGGTTTCGAGCCCGATTTTCAACCCCAGCTGGTAGAAATAAACATTGCAGGAACCTTTGATGGCCTCCAGCAGGCTGATCTTGCCGTGTCCTTTCTGATTCCAGCATTTGATCGTTTTGCGTCCCAGTTTGAAATAACCGGGACAGTAGACCGACCAGTCCGGTGTGATGATTTTTTCCTGTAATGCCGCGGCAACCGCCACCAGTTTAAAAGTAGAGCCCGGAGGATAGACACTTTGAGTGATGCGGTTATACAACGGGTGCCCCGGATCGTTTTGCAGGGCATCCCATACTTCCGGCGATATTTTACCTGATAAATTACGCGGATCGAAATCCGGTTTTGAAACGAATGTTATCAGGCCGCCGGTATTGGCATTCAGGGCGACAATGGCCCCTCTTTTACCGACCATTAACGATTCGGCAAATTGCTGAATGTTATAGTCCAGGGTCAGATAAAGGTCCAGCCCCGGTTCGGCCTGGGTATCTCTTTCCTCACTGAGCGGTCCGAGTTCCCGGCCTTCTGCGTCCACCCGCACAAAACGGGTTCCTTTCATTCCGCGCAGGTTCGTGTCGTAAGTATATTCCAGCCCGGATTTCCCGATCAATTCACCGGCTTCGAATTTTTTACCGCCACGGGTCTCCGCCCTGCTGACTTCACCCACATATCCGAAAATATGCGGAGAAAAAACATTTTCGGGATAATAGCGCTTCGGTTCAACTTCGACGATGACTCCCGGAAAATCGAGCCGACGTTCCTCAAGTCTGGTAACGGTGGTATAATCAACATCGCGCTTAATGATTACCGGCCGAAAACTGTTTCTGCCTCTCAGTTTTTTCCTGATGCTCGCCTTTTTCTCTTCGAGCAATTGTGCCAGGGCCGTCAGGGTCTGATTCGTCATGCGCCGCGGAATGACGGATATCATAAATGACGGGCGATTGTCCACCAGAATATTTCCGTAGGTATCCCGGATTACCCCGCGTGCCGGATATTCAGTCAGTTCCCGTACCGTATTGTTCATCGATATTTCCGAGAACTTTTCACTGCCCGATATCTGAATCCTGAAAAAACCGTTCCAAAGAATGAGAAACAGCAAAACCGTTCCCCCGTAAAAAAAGTATTTGCGCACCCTTCTGTCAGCACTGCTGAATTCGTTCATCAGCCCAGCCTCCGCAACGGTGTTCTGAACAGAAACATGACCACCAATCCTACGGTGAAGGTGTAAATTGTATTCGGAAATACGCGCGTGATCAGCAAATAAAAATAAGTCGTTTCAGTTTTGAACTGATACAGGGCAAAAAAGATGGAACTGTGCAAAAGAATCAACAGAATGGAAACCAGTATCTTCGTATTTTCCTGAAACCGGAAGGGCATCAGAAATCCCGCACCGAACCCGGCAATGGAATTGACCAGGGAAGATAAACCGAGCGGACCGATTCCCATTGAATCCTGAACAAGACCGAGAAAGAAGCCGAGCAATGTACCCGGAACCGCACCGAAACGCCAGCCGGTATACAGCACAACAAGCAGGATCAGATCGGGACGCCAGATGGATATTTCAATGAAAGGAACAAAAAATATCTGCAGCAAAACCGCCGAAAACGACGCAACCACCATACCGATTTGTTCCTGCCGGCTAGTTTGCCGCATGCTCATCCCCCCTGCGGACTACGAACACCTCTTCGAGCCGGCCGAAATTCACCGACGGCTGTACAACTATTTCCTGAAACATGCCTTCATTTTCCAGAGAGATATCCACCACCACACCGATCTTGATATTTTCCGGGTAAATGCCACTGTATCCGGAGGTAATCACCACGTCCCCAACCAGCACTTTAATTGTTTTGGCGATGTATAGCATCTTAAGTCTGGCGCCGCCATCCCATGCAACCATGCCCAGTTCACGGTTACGCAGGATCATCGCGCTTACCCGGCTGTTGCGGTCGAGGATTACCTGGCAGGTTGAGAAGTCCGGTTCAACCCGGAC
>JAJRVZ010000382.1 GCA_024277055.1 Calditrichota bacterium | reverse complement strand
TAGGACCGGAAAACAAGAATGACCAGGATCAGCATCCCCAGCAGCGCCAGCGGAAAAGCGTTGCGCATGGATTTTGCAAATTTCTGCTGGCTGCGCGATTGCCCTTCGAATGTTGCGGTGACGCCGCTGACCTGCGCCAGTACCTCCGGCAACACTTCATTTTTAACGGAAGCCAGGATGGGCGGCAGATCAGTGCTTTCATCGGTCAGATTAGCCTCCACCTTTATTTCGCGGCGTCGGTCCAGATGATTAATGGCTGTTATCCCGCGCCGGATTTCGTAACCGGCCAGTTCGCTGAACGGGTATTCCTGTCCATTTGCAGTGCGGATACGCATCCGGTCCAGAAAACCGATGGCGGCACGGTCTTCAGGTCTGTATCGCACCCAGACACGAATTTCATCCCTGCCGCGTTGAATGCGCTGTACTTCGCGCCCGAAAAAACCTTCGCGAACCTGTCCGGCCACGGTCTGCAAATTCAGGCCGAGGGCGTAGGCACGGGGTTTTAATTTTATATTCAGCTCGCGCCGCCCTTCCTGACTGCTTTCGGTCACATCTTTCAGCGCACTGAAATCCTTCAGTTCGGAGACCAGCAGCCGTTTGGCTTTGTTCAGTTGATCCAGGCTGGTACCCAGCAGGCTCACCGAAACCGGTTTTCCGAAAAAATTGGTTCGGCCGTAGGTAATGTTTTTTGCCTGCGGAACCGGCCCGACTACCTCCCGGATACGCCGGGCAATCACAAAGCTTTCCATATTGCGGACCTCGCCGTCCAGTAATTGCAGGGTCAGTTTTCCGGTATGGCTTCCGCTTTCACCGAGATCAGTGCTGCCGATGTCCCGCTTGATTCCGGTGATCACATCTTTCCCGTCCACCCGCGTCTGTTTAAATTCATCATTAACCCGCCATGCGGCGCGTTCGATGCGGCTGAGCAGCGAATCGGTATCGGCTTCCTGTCGACCCGAGACAAGCGTCACGTTTATCGGAAGCGTATCGCCGTCGATAAAGGGGAAAAAGGTCACGCCGATTACCCCGCCGCCGATCATTCCGATAGTAACCAGGAAAAACGCCAGCGGCAGCACCACGGTTACCCATTTGTATTTTAAAGAGGCTTTAAGCGCCGGAGCATAGACCTTGTGCGTCAGGTTGTGAATAATTTTTTCGATCTTTTTGCGCAGCGGCGGGTCATCCTTATGCGGATGCAATCCTTTTGAATGGGCCAGATGGGCCGGCAATATCAAAAACGCCTCTAATAAAGAAAAAAGCAAAGCAGCGATCACCACCAGCGCCATGTGCCAGATAAATTTACCGAACACTCCGTCCAGGAAGAAAAACGGCATAAACGCCAGAACGGTAGTCAGTACGGAAGTCGTCACCGGAGCAATCATTTCTTTCGCCCCGTCGATGGCGGCGCGTACGGCCGGTTTGCCGCGTTCATAGTGGGAAAAAATATTTTCCCCGACGACGATGGCATCATCCACCAGAATACCGACGACAATGATCATTCCGAACAGTGAAATGACATTTATGGTGATGCCGACGAGCCCGGCAACAATAAACATTCCGGCGAAAGAAAACGGAATACCGATGGATACCCAGAAGGAGAGGCGCAGGTTCAGAAAAAAGCCCAGGGCCGAAACAACCAGCATTAAACCGAAAAGACCGTTTTTTATCAGCAATGCGATCCGTTGCTTTAAGGGAATGGTACGGTCATCCAGAACAACCGCATGAATGCTGCTGTACTTTTTATTAAAATCGGCGACAATCGCCTTGGCCTGTTCCGCAACCGCAAGAATATCTTCCTGTGCGGTTTTGTCGATATTCAACACAGCGGCATTACGGCCGTTAAAATAGGTTCTATTGGGTACATCTTCCCACTGTTCCCTGACCGTAGCCACATCCTTCAGGTAAACCACGGTACCCTTTTCCGCACCCCGTACCGGAATATCCGGCAATTCGTCCGCGAAATAATTGCGTCCCCAGGCCCGGATCAGGATTTCTTCATCGCTCGTTTCGAACTTACCACCGGAAATGTTCACATTTGCGGCAGCTACGGCTTTGGCGATTTGTTCAAAAGTCAGCTGGTAGCGTCGCAAATCGCTTTCGGCAACCTCAATGGAAAACTCGAGGTTGGGAATGCCGTTAATCGAAACCTGCGATACCTCATCGCCAGCCAACAACCGGTCCCGCAATTCTTCAGCCAGGTATTTGACGGTGAACAGATCGGATTCACCGAAAAGTACGATGGATAATGCCCGGGTACGGAATTTCTGCTCGAAGATTACCGGCTTTTCAGCGCCCAGCGGAAAGGAATTGATGCGGTCGATGGCGTTTTTTACATCGGCCAGCACTTTATCCAGGTCCGAATCTTTGCTCGTTTCGATGGTAACGGTAGCGAGATTTTCCCGCGATACGGACGTCACACGCTCGATGCCGTCAAGCCCGTCAATATTTTCTTCTATTTTAAGAACAATGCCCTCTTCCACTTCGCTGGGAGAAGCGCCGGGATAGGTCATTTGTATATTCAGAATATCGGGGCGAACTTCCGGGAACAGGGAGAAACGCATTTGCAGTAGAGAGATCAGTCCGAAACCGAAAACGCTGAACATGACGACATTTGTCCAGACCCGGTATTTAACGAAAAAGCTGATTATTTTCTGAATCATTTATCAACCGCTCCCTGCTTCAGCACCGGTTTCGCAGGCATGCCGGTTTCCACGCCCTGCATGACCTCGATCACCAGCGTATCTCCGCGGTTTAGTCCATTGCCGACAATAACCGATTCACCTTGTCTGCGCCAAACCTCAACCTGCCGTTGCTGCAATTTTCCGTCATCAATCAGGTAGACGTAATTGCCTTCGTACAGTGCCTTGCGTGGAACTTCTATAACATCGGTCAGGGACTTACCGGGAATCTCCGCCCGCAGAAAAAGCCCGTTCATACTCGAATAGCTGTCGCCGGCTTCAATGCCGATATATACAGGGATGGTCTGGGTACGGTCATCTATCGCCCGGCCGATGCGATTTATTTTTCCCCGCCATTCCCTTCGTAATTCCTCAGACCGCAGGCGAACGGGTTTCCGGGTATCGATCCAGCGAATGTCTTCAACGGACAGCGGCAGTTCCACTTCCATATCTTCAAGATTGATGATCTCCCCCAGCTTTAACCCGGCCCGGGCGGTCGCTCCTTCGCGCTGTTCAGCACTGACTATGGCCCCGTGGAAAGGCGCCCGGATGGTGTGTTTCTCCAGCTGAATATCCAGATTGGCGGCGGCAAAATACAATTTGAAAACATTAAAACGTGCCAGAAACATTTTGACCTGTCCGTTGTGCGGTTCGGGTATCTGCTGCAACCGTCCCTCAAAATGCAGTTTATCAAAAAACGTGCGATACGTTTCATAGGCCTCAGGGAAATCAACCTTGAATTCCGGCAGCACACCGGACAGCGCCGTCAGCAAATCCGAGCGGGCACTGCCGGCCTCCAGTTTGACCTGGCGGTCGTCAATGCGCAACAGCACATCTCCTTTTCGGAACGTTCCGCCGGGTTGAAACGGTACCGTTCCTTTCAAAATAGTACCGTTGACCTCACTGGTAATGACTACGGGTTGCGCCGTTTTCAACCGGCCGTAGGCAATAATAACCGGTTTCACTTCACCCGGTTCCACCACTTCGGAGGTGACAATCTTCGGCCGGGACGTCTGCGCTTTTTTATCCGGTTCGTTGCGCAGGCCGAGCAGGCCCTGCATGATTACGAATGCCAGAATCAGTACCACAGCCGGAATGACGAAGGATTTCAGTTTTTGGGTCATATCAGGTCTTTCGTAGTTGGGTTTTCCTGTTCGATGCAGTAAAATGTAAAAAGCTTCAATTAAAATGCCATTATATTCGTAAAATGATTTAATTTTGCTATCAGTAAATGCAGTATCCGTATAAATTATTTCATCATCGTACAGAAAACCGGCTCCATGGTGATTCAGACTGCCGCTGACGTTCCCGGAAAAG
>JAJRVZ010000381.1 GCA_024277055.1 Calditrichota bacterium | reverse complement strand
GGCAGAGCGGGTGGCTGTTAACCACTAGGTTGTAGGTTCGAGTCCTACCGCCGGAGCAATTATAAGCCTCAGGGGAGAAAAAACCTGAGGTTTTTTTATTTCTGGCGAATTCTATTTTTTTCAGATTCCCGGTAACATTCATAGCCGTCTCCCGTATGGAAGTTATAATCAATTTTGTTTATTCAGTTTTCAGGGAGATAGATCATGTCCGGAAAAAAAGTATTTATAGGCCTGGGTATCCTGCTGGTGATTATTGTGGCTGTGGTTTCCTTTTCCATGAACGGTGATGAACAGGAAGCAGTAGCCGTGCGCACCGAGCAGGTCAAACGCCGGAAGATCGTGGAGACCGTTTCGGCCACCGGTGTGATCCAGCCGGAGACACAGGTCAAAATCAGTGCCGATGTGGGCGCAAAGATCATTCGCATGGATGTGAAGGAGGGGGACCGGGTAGAAAAAGGTCAGCTCCTGCTTCAACTGGACCGGGAGCGTTTTCTGGCCCTGGTTGAAAGTGCGGAAGCCAACCTGCGGGCAACGGAAGCCAATGCCAATCTGGTCAGAGAAAACATGTTGAAGGCGGAAAAAGACTACTATCGCAGCAAGGGGTTATTCGACAAATCCCTGGAATCGCAGGCGGCAATGGATCAGGCCTATGCAGCCTTCAAAGTGGAAAAGGCCCGCTACCAGTCGTCGCTGGAACAGGTGGACCAGGCCCGGGCCAGTTTGAAACAGGCAATGGATGATTTATCCAAAACAACCATTTATGCGCCGATGAGCGGAACCGTCAGCCAGCTGAACAAGGAAGTAGGCGAGATCGCCCTGGGCTCTCAGTTCCAGGAGGATGTTATCATGGTTATCTCCAACCTGTCTGTAATGGAAGCGCTGGTGGATGTCGATGAAAATGATATCGTCAAGGTGCAGCTGGGTGACAGTGCCACCGTCGAAGTAGATGCGCTGCCGAACAAAATATTCCACGGTACCATCAGCGAGATTGCCAGCAGCGCCAAGATCAGCGCGTCGGGCAGCGCCGACCAGAAAACCGAATTTGAAGTGAAAATCCTCATCACTGATCCCGGGCAGAACCTGCGGCCGGGAATGACAGCCAGTACGGATATCGTGACGGATGTTCGGAAAGACGCGATCGCCGTGCCGCTGCAGAGTGTGGCCGTACGTACGCCGGAGCAGCTGGAAAACACGGAGTTGCCTGCGGCAGATGATTCGACGGAAAAACCTGAATATACTCCGGACAAGGATGGTTTCTGTCAGATCGTTTTCATCGTTCGGAATGGAGTGGTTACGGCTCATCAGGTTGCCACCGGTATTCAAAGCGAAACTCATATCGAGGTGCTGGATGGCATTTCCGTTGAGGATGAGATCGTGACCGGAAATTACCGGGCCATCAGCCAGATATTGCAGAACAATACCCGTGTACGGGTGGAGAAAAGCCGGGAAATGACCATGGCAGCCAATTAGCGGATTAGTATTATGGGGCTTTTTACAGGAATGAAGATTTAAACAATGATGTAAAATGAAAACCATTCATGAAAAAATAGAGGCCATGCAGATCGCCTGGCGCGCAATCAAAGCCAATAAATCCCGTGGCATACTGACGACGCTGGGAATCATTATCGGTATCGTGGCGGTGGTTACGACCATGACGGCGGCAAACGGTCTGGCCAATAATTTCAAAGAAAGTATATCCGCCGTAGGGTCGGACGTGCTGTATGTTTCGAAAATGCCGTGGATTTTTACCGGGAATTTTTTCGAACTGCGTAACCGGCCGAATCTCAGCTATAGGGACAGTAAAAAACTGGAAAAACACCTGCTGAGCGCCCGGGCGGTGAATGCTTCCACAGGAACCAACCGGGATGTTAAATACCGTTCGAATGTGCTGGAGGCGGTAACTGTTATCGGTACGACGGACAAATATACGTTGGTAAATGACGGTTTGCCGGAGTACGGACGTTTCATCCTGCCGGTAGATGTGCAATATAAAAAAATGGTGTGTGTGATCGGTGAAGAGGTTAAAAGAAATCTGTTCAATAATATTGATCCGATCAACAAAAAGATAAAAATCGGCTGGTACGATTTTCGAATTATCGGTGTAATGGAAAAACGGGGCAGCGCCGGTTTCTACGGGGGACCGAATTTCGATAACCAGATTTTCGTTCCGATTACGACTTTTGAAAAATATTTCGGCGGACGCAATCGAAATTATACCATATCCGTAAAAGCGCCGTCGCAGGAGGCCATGGTCGATTTCAAATATGAACTGATCGGTGAGATGCGAAAGATCCGCAAACTGCCGCCGACGGCAAAGGATAACTTTGCCATTAATACCATGGATACACTTATCGATGCCTATCACAATGTAATGGGTATTATCGTGATGATCGGATTGCTGATTACCGGGATATCTCTATTCGTGGGCGGTATCGGCGTAATGAACGTCATGTTCATTTCGGTAACCGAGCGTACGCGGGAGATCGGTATTCGCAAGGCCATCGGTGCGAAACGGCGTTCCATCCTTACCCAGTTTCTGATGGAATCGTCCGCCATTTGTCTGATCGGCGGCATTATCGGCGTGATGCTTTCCTTTGGTACGGCAAGCCTGATCGATAAATTTCTACTGCCGGCGAGCGTATCGCCTTTTATTGTGCTGATCGCTCTGGTTATCAGCATTGCCACCGGAGTGGTTTCGGGTATCATTCCGGCCATGCGGGCGGCAAAACTGAACCCGATCGATGCCTTGAGTTATGAATAAACCCTTTCAGGAAATACAACATGGTACTTGGTGAACTGTTACGCATGGCGCTGTCGGCGATATGGAATCACAAACTGCGTTCCTTTCTGACGCTGATCGGGATCATTGCCGGGGTGGCATCAATTATCGGGGTAATGACCGGTATTTCGGTGGTACAGCGTACCATCGAGCATGAAATGAGCGTGCTGGGCTCAACGGTTTTTCAGGTACAGAAGCAGTTGAGCGGGCCGTCAACCCGTGAAGAGCGGTTACGGGCCGCCAAGCGACCACCCACGACTGTGGCGAATGCGAACGCCATACGCGAAAATGTGAGCACCGTCAGTCTGGTCGGTTCTGAATTGTGGGATTACGGTCATGTGGTCAGGTACCGGGAAAGGGTATCGAGTCCGAATAAAACTATCTGCGGCGGCACGCCGGAATATCCGCCGAACAACACCCATTATGTTGCATACGGGCGAAATATAACCCATGAGGATGTAAAAATCGGGCGCAGCGTTTGTGTGATCGGGTATGCCATCGCACAGGAATTGTTTCCATGGACCGATCCGGTAAACAAAATCATCAAGGTTGACGGACGAAAATTCATGGTGGTTGGTGTGTTCGAGGAAAAGAAATCCGCCTTCGGCGCCAATTTCGATAATTACATTCTGATGCCGATAACGAAATTCCAGCGGGTGTACGGCATGCGTTTCGGGAACGGCGCCGAACGATCGGTGAATATTACGGTTCGGGCGAAATCACCGGATTTGTTGCAGGATGCCATTGCCGAAACTCGAGCGATCATGCGCAGGGAAAGGGGATTGAAGCCGAATGATGAAGATAATTTTACCATATTTTCGAATGACAGCCAGATAAAAACCTTTAATCAGAATACAGCAGGGATAAAAGTCGGCGCTTTTGTCATCGGCATTGTTGCGCTGGTCGTGGCCGGTATCGGAATCATGAATATCATGCTGGTTTCGGTTACGGAGCGAACGCGGGAAATCGGGATTCGCAAATCGCTGGGGGCAAAGCACAAAAATATCCTCAGTCAGTTTCTGCTGGAGGCGATTATTCTCAGCAATATCGGCGGGGTGATCGGTGTGGTCATCGGCTTCGGCCTCGGAAATCTGGTCAGCGCCTTCACCGGATTTCCGGTGAATGTTCCGCTGAACTGGGCTGTCACCGGTCTGGTTTTCTGTACTTCCGTCGGACTGATATTCGGCATGTGGCCGGCCTACAAGGCGGCGTCCCTGCGGCCGGTCGAAGCATTGCGCTACGAGTGATCCTGCTGAAGTTTATTGATCAGCGGCAGAATTTGTCTGTGATAAATGTTGTCCCAGACATAATTGCGCATGACGTTGCGGTGCATGTGAAAGGTGGGCAGGCGCTTCAAGAATTCCAATAGTTTTTCAACAATCATATCTGCAGAATCGTCCGGTTTGAAATAACATACCTGATCGAAAGCAATACTGCGGAAGGGCGGGATGTCCGAACAAACCACCGGCAGCTTGATCATTCCCGCCTCCAGTAAAGGGATTCCGAAACCTTCCTGTTTACTGGGCAGAAACAACACATCGGAGATCAGATACAGATCGCGCATTTTGATCCGGTCAGCTGTTACCCGACTTCCGTCACGGAAGCGTGCCTCGGCGACAACAATGATATCTTTTTCAATCTCCAAATCACGGGCCAGCGCTGTCAGCTTCCGGTAGTAAATCATCGTTTGTTCTTCATGCGGATCGTAAGCGCCTGTAAGCAACAACCGGGCCTGTACGTTTTTATCCTGTAACGCCCGGATCACCCGAATCGAAGTTTCTATATTTTTACGGGGATGCAACCGGGAGGGCTGAACCAGCAGCAATTCGGAACGGAACAGATCGTTTTCCAGAATCAATCGCACGGAAAGTTCGTCCAGCCGGAAAAAACGAATGGGATCGATGCCGTTGGGGATCATCTCAATGTTTTCAAACGTACCGTACAGCTTTCCGAACTCCTGCAACCGGCTTTCCGAAATCGCCACATAACGGATATTGGGGTTGTTCTCACGCAGAATATCCCACGGTTCGTTATCCAGGTGTGGACCGCGGTTTTCATAGAAGTAGGGTGAATCGTGATTCCAGCTGATCAGACGATTACCGGCATCCGCCCAGCGGTGCAGGGCCCGGGTAAGCGGCAGGTTGTAGGGCATCGTCAAAACATTATGCGCTATCAGCAAATCGTATCCGGTAAGCGATTCTTCCAGAAAGCGTAGAATGTTCCGGCTGTATTCCCGGATTTTTTCGGCATCGCAGGCTCCGGGCTGCTGACGGGCGAGTATATCGGTGTTGCGTGAGGACAGCAGGGGATCGATCCGCACATCGATTCCGGTTTCGAATACATCACCGGCGCCGGCCAGAACGCGTACCTGGTGTCCGTAACGGGTAAACAGCGCCGCCTGTTGGCGAACAATTTCTTCCACCCCGCCGACAACCGGCGGACAGGAATAATGGAGCAGTGCGATGCGCATGAGCAATTCCTATTCAAAACTGTTCATGAGGTATGTTAATCGTTTCTCCAGAATCCCGTAGGAGAAAAATTGTTTAGCCAGTTCAAAATTCTTATCTACCGTTTTTCTCCTCAATTCTTCATCCTGCAAAATACGGTGAATGCGCCGGATGGCTTTACGGGTAACAAATCCGTCCAGTGTGACCACGTCGAATCCCTGCGGTTCGATATCGGCGATGTAAATTGAATAGCGATTAACCACGATCGGTTTACGGTAATAAATTGCTTCGAGAAAAGCGTTGCCGAAACCTTCATAGCCGCTGGGGTAGGTTACCAGATCGGCGCACTGGTAGATATCACCGATCGTATATTTTTTATGATTTTCGTGCGAGCCGATGAGATGATCGATCAATACCAGCTGCACTTCCATGTTTCGGGCGTATTCCCTGATGCGATCAAAATAATCACCGACCTCGTCACCCGAAGCATGTGAAATAACCAGCCGCGGTTTGGGTAATTGCAAATTCCGTACGATTTCAATGGAGCGTTCGATCCACTTGCGGGCCACGATACGGGTGGGTTGCAATACCAGCACATCATCCGGGCCGAAACCGAGTTCGGAACGAATCTGTTGCCGGTTTTTCACTTTTGCCGGGTTGCCGGCGAAATCGTACACGTTCGGAATGATCGTATTGGAAATACCGAGCCGGTGGCTGAGCTGTTGGGAGGCGAGGGAATTAATGACTACATGCCGGATGCTTCGCAAATCGGGCGGGAAAGCCGTGTTCAGATAGTCGCCGCAGGCGTTGATAAGAAAGCGATCCCGTTCCCAGTAAAAATCGTGGTGGTGGGCGATGGTGGCGATTCCGGTTTCGGCGATGAATTCGGTCAGCGCCAGCCCGAGCGGGATGTTCATCGGTATCGTAAGTGCGTTTTCGGGAATGATCAGGTCAATGTCGTATTTTTTCTGAAAACGATACAGTTTGTCTTTCAGATGGTCTTTCATGGTGGCGACTTTTTCGGAAATTTTACGGCTTCTTTGCCGCCGTCCGAACAGTTTTTTATTTATATCCCGTATTTCAGGATGCTCGAAATGAGCCTCCACTACACGGTAACTGCTGCCGGCATCCCGGTCAAGTTCACCGGCAAAATAGTAGCAATATCTGCCTGTTCTTTCCAGCACCTGCCGCCATTTTTCAATTTCCAGAGATACACCGTCGGTGCCGGCGATGCGGGTACTGATAAATCCGATATTCCGAAATGACTGCATATCCGTTCCCCGGAAAAAGTTTCTGAATAATGAAAATAAATATTAATTTTAGGATTTTTGTTGAAAAATGTCAATGTACCGGCCGCAACCGGTAAAACGGGATCAGTGATTCATAACCGGAAAATCCGGTAGTGGTGCACCCTGCCTGACAAATTTTTCCAGCCAGGCTCTGACCATCCCGTTCACTTCCTGCCTGAATGTCGTCAATCCGTGATCGCCTGCTTCGAATAAAACCAGTCGGTGCGGGATGCGGGCGTCAATGAAAGCGCGAGATAAATCCAGCGCCATTTGCGGGACCACCCGCCAGTCGGCGGTCCCGTGCAGCATCAGGATCGGCGTTGTTTTACAAATCCTGTCAACCTGTTTAATAGCCGAACGCCGGTCACGTTCCAGCTGCGGGTTTTTTGCATAGTCCGGAATATTTTCTTCGTAAACCGTTTCGAAGGTGTCCGGTCGTGCCTGCATCATCAAATCAAGGTCCGAGAGTCCCCCGCCGACCACCGCGGCTTTAAATCGACAGGTACGCGTAAGTGCCAGGTAAGTCATCATGCCGCCGCGGCTCCAGCCGTAAATACCCAGACGCGAGCTGTCGACGGAAGGAAAATGTGTCAGCAGCGGAATCAGGTTTAATACATCATTCACATCCGCTCCACCGAATTCCTCGCGACCATCACCGCCGTCGTTGCCGCGAAACTGGCTGCCGGCAACCACATATCCCCAGCCGGCGATACGAGCCAGAATAAATGCCGCTTTGGAAATATTCAGCGAAGCGAATTCCCGGTTGCCGCCGCGATTGTAAACGATTCCGGGGTAAGGGCCGTCCGCTTTCGGATAGGCCAGATAGCCGGTAACTTTCAGGCCGTCGCTCAGATAGGTGATTTTTTCAACAACCACTTCCTGCAGATAGGAATATTCCCGCTTCAACTTTCCGTTTTCAAACAGTCGTTCGGATAACTGCGGTGCATTCAAAATGTCCAGGGGTTCCCGGGCAACAATTTTACCGTTTTGTGCTTTTGAATTACTGAAAATGAGGAGAATACAAATCAGGGTTGAAACACAGTACGAACGCATACTTAATTCTCCAACAGCTTCTGACGGTCAATGATTTCTCCGCCGAGAATAACCGTTTCGATTTTATCCAGTGCCGAAGGGTCGTGAAGCGGGTTTGCGGTAAGCAGTAAAATATCAGCCCGGTATCCGGGGACGATTCTGCCGATATTCCAGCCGAAGGCATGGTGATAGTTTACCGAAGCCGCCGCCAGCGCTTCGCGTTTGGTCAGCCCGATACGTTGCAGCAATTCCAATTCCGTTAAAAGCGAAATGCCGGGCATGGTTCCCCACACGTCGGTTGCGCTGCCGGCCAGATAATGTGCACCCTGCCGGTGATAAACCTGCTCGATTTCAAGTATGTGGCTGCCGACAGTCGTGTATGCCCGTTGCATTTCTTCACTGTAATTATGATTCCCGTTTTGCCGGTCGGCGGGACTGTTAATGTCCGCCGGATCAAGCATGTCAGCGACCGGTTCCTTCCACGGATTCCGGTGGCCGGGTAAATCCAGGTAAAACAAACTGAGCGTCGGCATGATGTAGCTTTCAGACTCACCAAGCAGTCGCGCGTAATTTTGCAATTTTTTATCAGTCAATGCTATGCGGGACAGGTACAGGTAATAGCGCCATTTAGGGCTATGCAGATCGTTGCTGAACGGCTCGCGGGCCACGGCGGCGGCCATACTGTCCGGCGCCAGCGCCAGCGAATAACGGGTCGAGTGCACAAAAGCCTGAATGCCGCTTGCCATGCCCTGCGGGTAGGAAGTAAAACCGAGTTCCCCGATGGTGACCAAATTATATTTTTTTGCCAGTCGAACCGCCAGCGAAACCTGATCCGGTTTCAACCGGTACATCAGCAAAAGAACACTTATGCCTTCCCGTGCGTAGCGTTTGATTGTCGTGCGAATGTCGGTGTCCGTTAGCGGTTTATCACCGATTTCTTTGAGTTGGTATAGATGCGGAGAAGGCCGCGCGTCCGGAAAAAAAACTCCTCGCCGTCCGCCGCTTACGGCGATAATACTGGTAACTCCGCTGTATAAATAAGCATTCGCATAGGCCTGATTGTTGATTGCCGCAAACCCGTCGATCAGTCCGGGCATGGCAAATTTACCGTCAGCGTCGATGGTTTTTATATTTTCATTTATCAGTGATTTTGCTTCAACCGCACCGGTTTGCACTATCATACCGTCTCGAATGAGAATGTCCTGAACGGCCATGGTGGTATCCGCCGAATCGAAATCAAGCAGTCTCACGTTTTTTATCAGAATCGTTTGTGGTTTTACAGTCTGGGCGGAAAGGAGCAGTTGCAGGCAAATCAGCATTGTAATCGTTTTGGAAATCAGCATTTTTATCTCCCGGTGCAGGAACGGATTATTTTCGTTCTGAAGAATAGCAAATTCAGAAATTTAATTCAGGCATGATTGCCCTGTTGTATTTAAATTGTTTAAATATCCGAACAAATAGAACCCGACTGTTTGTCGCGCCGTGTTCAATTATACAATAAATATCATAAAAAATACAAAATAAATTCAAGACTGAAATTCGGACCGTTTCTGTTTCATACAAGCGGAATTTAACGCGCCGGTCGGGGATTTCCTTATCCTGTGGGCATTGCGGGAAAGCGGCGGTACGGCCCTCAGCGTTTCAGACGATGAACAGATGAACGGCGCCGATTTGATGGGCAGAACACAGGACATTTTTGCGGCACCGGAAGGCGGTGCAACCGTGGCCGCCTGTCAAAAATTACTGCAAAAAGGCTGGATCGGAAAGGACGAAAAAGTAGTGCTGTTCAATACCGGCAGCGGACACAAATATGCACATTTGCGGGGAAATCGAGTCCTCTCTTAATTCACGGGTTGTTTCGGTTCCAGCTTGTTTGCCACTTCCAGAATCAGACTGGCGGTCAGTTGCGAACGCCCGACGGTACCAACAAAGTAACCTTTTTCATCCACCACCGGCAGGGTATCAACCCGCAGAGCGTCCATTTGCAACAGGGCATCCCGTTTGCTGACAACCCGGGCCACCGCCCGCTCGACGCCGATAAATCCCGGCAGACCGGACAGCTGACGCTGTGAAGTATCGTTGGCCTTGTTCAGCCAGCGGGCAAAATTATCATAGGCCCTCTCACCCTGCGTTCGAAAATACACGGCCAGATCCAGTGCATCGTAAATACCGAACAGTTTGCTGTCCCGGTTTAAAATGATCAGGTATTGCAGGTAGGAGCTGGCATACAACGCATCAAAGTATTCCCGGATGGCCGGACCGTAATACCCGCCGTGTCCCAGCCGGAACACCAACGCCTCGGTTTTCTTCTCCACCAGACGGGGTATTTCCCGTACGCCCCCTTTAGCCGCCATCTCCAGCATGTTAACCACTTCATCGACACCGGGTGATGCTGCCGCCGCCACTTGCTGCTCGATGTTGGTTCCGGCGGCGTCGGCGAACAGTTCGGAAAAATCGGCTTTTACGCCGAATGCGTCGAGCACCTTTATTTTCCCGCTGATCAGAAGCACCAGCAACAGCGGAATAATGATCAGAACAAGGTCGACGGTCTTAAGTTCGAATTTTTCTCCGTAGCGAACACGCAGGATGATGGCGGTTATGAACAGTCCCAGCCCGATCAAAAGTAATAACAGTACCTGCCATTTTTCCATGATTCCCTCCCCCGGATCAGTTACCTGTAAAAAATTAATTGCGGTAAGGTAATTTATTTCCTAGGGGAATCAAAAAGATTTATCGAAACCGCAAAATTTTTAAGACTCAAAATAAACGTATTTCTTCCAATCGGTCCGTAGCGGTAGTTGTATCATTTCCGACCAATAATAATTGCGGGGTTCGCGTCCGGGAGACTTTAGCAGTTTTGAATTCCACCGGGTCAAATTCCCGTGAAATATTATATTTTATCCGGTCAATTGCGTGATGTTTACTGTCATGGATTATCCGGTTCGATCAGTCGGGACTGCAGACCGGCCCGGTTTAACTGCAAGGTGGATTTGGCGGGCAAAACTTCATCTGATTCGGGGAGGAGATCCGCACCATAGTTACACTCTATTAAACCGCAACTGCCGGTGCATTCGTTTTTGTCTTAATAACAATTTCAATAAATTGTAATTCCTGTAAACCTTTATAACAACTTCTGCGTCATATACTTCAGAATCTGGAGAGGGTTTTGACGGACGAACGGCAATTAATCGAAGCGGCACAGGCGGGAAACCGTAACGCCTTTAAACAACTGGTGGAAAGTAATATGAGGCAGGTGTACTACCTGGCATACGACTTGACGGGCAATCATCAGGATGCGGAGGACCTTTCGCAGGAGGTGTTTGTCCGCGCATACAAAAGCCTGGCTCGTTTCCGTGGCGATGCCAGATTCTCGACCTGGTTATACCGTATCACCGTTAACAGCGCCGGTTCCATGCACCGTACGCGCTACTTCAAATTCCGCCGGAAGCAGGACTCGCTGGAACATGCACAGAATGTATCGAATAAGGAAAACGGCCCGCTTGAAAAAGCCGGGCAGTCGCTGGTAAATGATCACGTTCACCGGGCGATGGAGTGCCTGTCACAAAAAGAGCGAGCCGCCTTTACCCTGCGACACCTGCACGATCAATCCATCGCGCAGATTGCAGAAACCATGAACATTACAAACGGCACCGTGAAAAGTTTACTGTTTCGTGGTTTGCAGAAAATGCGCCGCGAACTGGAGGGGATAAAAAATGAACTCGAATGAGGTAACCTGTCCGGAAGTATCTGCAATTATGAAAGAATTTCTTTATGGCGATCTTCCGACGGAAAAAATTAAATCGGTCCGGAAACATATGGATCGCTGTGCGCAGTGCCGCCTGGAATGGCAGTCGTTTCAATCTGTTATTACCATTGTTGAGCAATCGAAGCGCGACGAACCTGGTAAAGAATTCTGGGCGGGATACTGGCAAAACCTGGCAGCGAAACTGGATAAACAACCCGCCGTTGTGTTTTCATTTTACAGCCAAAAGCCGTTGATGCGCCGCGTGGTTCAGGCGGCTGTTGCCGCCCTGCTGCTGATTACCGGCATCTTTCTCGGAAAACAGTTGGGAAACAATCCTTCCGGAGCGGAGCAACAGGCTGCAACGCCCGTTTTATCGCAGGAAGCCCGCGCCCGCACCGTGAAATATCTGGAACAATCAAAAATACTGTTGCTGGGCATCGTAAATCTGGACAACGAAAACGAAGGGGAACCGACCGATCTTTCGTTACAATCCGGTTTTTCACGTCGCCTGGTTTGGGAAGCGGCGGAATTGAAAAGCGACCTGCGCAAAGCACACGAGGTGACCCTGCTCAATCTTGTCGGCCAGCTGGAAATGATCCTGATGCAAATCGCCAATCTGGAAGAAACCTATGATCTTGAAAGCGTCGATATTATTCGCAGCAGTATCGAGCGGCAGGGGGTATTGTTTAAAATCCATTTGAGTGAATTGGACAATAAACCGGCTGAATTACCGTTAAAGGAAAAACAGGACGGGAGACCTGCAAATGAACTATAACTTAATTGCCGTAATATTAATCGCAGTGCTGTGCGCCGGTCCGCTGTCTGCACAAACCGGCATTGGTGAAGTCAATAAAGCCGTTATCGCCGCGCAGGCTTACGCCCAACAGGAACTTGGTTATGTGCAGCTGGAACTGGAAAAACTAAGCGGTATCTTTGCCGGCGAATCGGAACTCGACAAGGAAGCGGCAAAAGTCTACCAGGCCGCCTACAACCTGATCCTCGAACAGCGCTGGGAAGAGGCCGTTTCTGCGATGAATGCCGTAATTGAAAACTTTCCGCACAGCCGCTGGCGCGACGATGCCCGTTTCTGGCAGTGCTATGCGCGGGAAAAATCAGGTGAACCGGCCGAAAGCGTCTTTGAATGTTACCAATCCTTCGTTGAAAAATATGAAAGCAGCAAATGGGCCGATGACGCGCGCAGCAATATGATCCGCATCGGAAAAAAACTGGCCGAATCGGGCAAAGAAAAGTATATGCGTCAGTTGAAGGAAATGCAGAAAAGCGATCAACGGGAAATCGCTCTTTCGGCCCTGTACGCCCTGGGGCGTATGGGCGATGACCGCGCCCTGGAATCGATAATAAAAATTTATGATGAAAACAATGATCCGGTCATTCGTGAGAAAATCGTTTACACTTTGAGCAATTTTAAAAATGAAAAAGCGCTGGATAAGATTATCGATATCGCACGAAACGATCCGAACCCGCGTCTGCGTGAAAAAGCCATTTACTGGTTAAGTGAGCAGACGCCCAGTTCAAGACTGATGGCGTTGCTGGAAGACATGGCCATGAAGGACGTAAATGAAGAGGTTGCCGAGCAGGCGGTGCTGCGCTTATCGGAAATAAATAATAAGGAAGCGCTGCAACGATTGATGCGCATTGCCCGCAAGCATCGCAGTGAAGAGGTACGGGCACGTTCCGTTTTCGGTCTGAGGGAACGCAGTGAATCCCCGGAAGTTTTGGAATTGCTTGAAAAGGTCGCCACTAAAGACGTCGCCGAGCGGGTGCGCGAACGGGCGCTGTTGTCGCTGGCGGAATCACAGAATGAAAAGGCGCAGGATATACTGCTGAGAATCGCAAAAGCAGAGGGAAATGAAGAAACAAGGCAACAAGCCGTTTACTGGCTCGGTGAGAAGGCGAATTCGGATAAAGTGCTGAGTGCTCTCGGCGAAATCGCTTTGCAGGATTCCAGCCGCCGGGTACGCGAACGGGCATTGTACGCACTCGCGGAAGCACCCGAAGGCAAAGGCATTCCTTTGCTGGAAAATATTGCCCGCAACCACAAAAATGCACAGATGAGAGAAAAAGCGCTGTACTGGTACAGTGAGCAGCAATCACCGGCGGCTGTTTTAGCCCTGTGCACTGATATAATTGAAAACGATCCCTCGCCGCGGGTTCGGGAACAGGCTGTTTACCGTATTTCGGAATTACCGGCGAACCTGGGACGACCTGTTCTGGAACAGGTGGTAAAGGAATCGGAAAATGCGGATATAAGGGAGAAGGCGCTGTACTGGCTGGGAGAATATGCTCCTTTTAAAAGTACGATTCGCCTGCTGGAAGAAACTGCGATGAACGATCCGGTTCGGGAAGTACAGGAAAAAGCCATTTATGTGTTGACCGAATTGGATGATAATGCCGGTACCGATGCGCTGATTCGCATAGCAAAGGACCACAAAAGTCTGTCACTGCGCAAACGTGCGATTTACTGGCTGGGCGAAAGCAAAGATCCGAAAGCCCGCGAAGCATTACTGGAAATTGTAAATCAAAAATAAAGGCGGGAAAGAAATGAGATGCACCAGTTTAAGTTTTCTGATTTTCATAATCAGCGCAACGTTGTTGGCCGCACAGGGGAATGAACCGGTAATTAAATATGCGGGAGAAGATAATCGGCTGCAGGCGCGCTGGGAATGGGCGCAGGTGAAATCCCGGCAGTTTGAGGGCGGCTACTGGATCGGCTATTCAATCAGGAAACAGATGCGAAAAAATTATTACGTGGGTACGTTTCATTCGCGTCGTTCGGATCGGTTACCGATCCTCGGCCAACTGATCTACGGAACGTATTCCTCCATCCACGACGAGGAAAGCGATGATATGTCGGTTGAAGATGCAGCGCGGATCGCATTGAAACTGAAAGAGATCGATCATGAGAATAAAATGATGGAAAAAGAAGCAGGCATGCTGATCCGCTTTGACCGGCAACGGAACATGGCAGAATTCAGGACTATGACTCTGGATATGGAAGTTGACCTGCGCCATGCACCTTTGCTCTGGCTGGGAAAGGTTACGGAAGGGGAAAGTGCGGAAATGATCATTTCTCTGTTTGAGCGGTTACCGGAAGATGAAGGACAGGAACACGCGCTGATGGCCCTCGGTTTCCATGAGCATACGCAAGCCGCCGCGGAATTTATCGCCCGTATCTGCGATGAAGGCAAAACACAGGATATTCGGGAAAAAGCGATTTTCTGGCTGGGACAACTGCAGGATGACCGCTGGCTCCCGAAACTCATTGCGATTGCCGAAAATGATCCCGATGAAACCCTCAGGCATAAAGCCGTTTTTGCCATATCACAAATTGAAAGTGAAAAATCCATAGAAACACTGTCTGCATTGGCCCGCAATGATGAGGATGCGGAATTGCGCAGGAAGGCCCTGTTCTGGCTGGCGCAGGAAGCACAGCAGAAATCGGTTCCAACTATTGTCGATATTACTTATAATGATGAATCAACTGAAATGCAGGAATATGCCGTTTTTGTACTGGCTGAAATCAATGACGGGGATACTATTCCCCTGCTGATTGATATAGCAAAAAATCATCCCAATATGGAAGTTCGCAAAAAAGCGATATTCTGGCTCGGACAGAGTGGCGATCCGCGCGCGATAGATACAATAACGGAAATAGCGCAGTTGAAATGAGATATACTTTTCCAGAAAATTTATGGTGTTTTTTACTCTGATTTCAAAGTGAGAAATGTTAAAGCAAAAATTAATACATTCGCTTAATAATATCATCTATTGTGTATTCATACATTCTATTTCTTTAAAACGATGAATCATAATTAATTTTGGTTATTTATCATAATTAAAATAATATTCATATTATAGTTTTATTTACACGGTGGTCAGTCGGAATACTGACGATTCGGTTCTTAATTAAATTTAAAGCCAAACCCTGCATCAAAATCACTAAAAAAGGAGTGTTTTATGAAATTTAATCTGCTACTGTTAATCCTCATATTCCGGTTTCGCAAATAGTGATACGACGCTGATTGCCACGGCAATCCGTACGAGAGCATCCGCAGCACCGTTGCCGGTACAGTTCAGGCAGGAGCAAAACTACCCGAATCCGTTCAATCCTAAAACAAGCATTCGTTTCAGCATTGCAAAAACGGCGCGGGTCAGATTGACCATCCATAATTTATTGGGAGAACAGGTCGCTGAACTCGTTGACGATCAGCTGAAAGCAGGTACCTATGAGATTGACTGGAAGGCCGGAGAAATGGCGAGCGGGCTCTATTTTTATGCGCTCAAATCTGCAGCGTATTCACTGACCCGAAAAATGATGCTGCTGAGGTAAATTAACCCATAAGGGCGCCGCTGCCGGCGCCTTTTTTATTGCTTTTTCAATTTATTTATTCGCAAAACAGAATAAGAACCGAAACATCACACGTCTTTTACGTATCCTTTTCTTCGGATTCCTGTTTTTCGATATCCGCAGCGTCAGGGTTCTTTTTAGCCAGTTTTCGAAGTCTTTTTTCTTCTTTCTTTTTCAGGCGGGCCAACTCCTTTTGCCTTTTCTCGTAGGAATAATGATTTCTTGCCAATTATCTTTCCTTTTATTTAATGGTACATAGTTTATTTGACGCAAGTGCAGACCGGCCGGGTGGATAAAAGGCACGGAAGGCAACTCTGTTCCGGGTCAAATCGATTTTATGCAGTATACCCGATTTTATTGGAGAAGTCAAAAAAAATAATGTCTGAAGCTCGACAAATAAAAAATAACTCAGGGGCGGCGTTTTTGCAGTTCCACTTCCCGGTTTTTAGCCGGGCGTCGGTGACTAAGGCGCCGATCAGTTGCGCCCAGGCATTGCTGATTTGTTCGACTGCCGCATCAAACACCTTACTGTTTGTTTTCGACGGTCGGTGCACGCCGCTGATCTTGTGCACATACTGCATCGCCGTGTTAAGGATTTCCTGTGCTGTTGCCGCCGGCTCGAAATTCAACAACGATTTGAGCTTACGGTATATGTTATTTACCCGCATCCATAATACACATGATCGGTTCTCAGGTGACCGTAGCGCTGCCTCTGTCGTATGTCCTCCACGAATTGATTCTCGCTGTTAATTATCATACTTTATTCCAACCGGTCAATGATATATTTCAACCGAAGATAAATTTAAGCGGAAAAAATGATGCATATTGAACAGATGCACGCAGGCCACTGGCCGCAGGTGGCTGCCATTTATAGCGAAGGTATTTCCACGGGGCAGGCCACATTTGAAACTTCCGTGCCGGAATGGGAAGAATGGGATGCGGAGCACGTAAGCGGGTTGCGCTTTGTCGCCATTGCTGAAAACGGGAGGGTCGCAGGCTGGTCGGCCATGAGTCCGGTTTCAGACCGCTGCACCTATGCGGGAGTCGGTGAAGTCAGTGTTTATGTCGCCCCGGAATTTGCGGGACAGGGTGTCGGGCAGCGGTTGTTGGAACAGCTTATCAGCGAATCGGAGAGGGCGGGTTTCTGGACGTTACAGGCGGGAATATTTCCTGAAAATATGGCCAGTCTGAAACTGCACGAAAAATGCGGTTTCCGTGTGGTCGGTATTCGTGAGAAACCGGGAAAACTGAACGGCGAGTGGAAAGACGTCATCTTTCTCGAGCGACGCAGCAGCGTAACCGGCATCGATTAAATTTCCATCAGTTCTGACGGTATTTTCAATGAAAATATTAAATCCGGAAATTTTTTAATTTTCGGTTATGAATATTTTCTGATTATTATTGTACAATGGTTTAAATTATCAGCAGGAAAATGGAACATAAAATTACCCGCCATCAGGCAGAAGAACTATTTAATCAGGCAATTAACAGTGAATGCAGGCCGCAAAAAACGGAAAACGGCTGGTTCATTAGAATTGGTTTGACAGATAACCGGTCTCTGTTTCTGCGCCATGACAGCGTGCGGAAAGAAACCGCGTTTTATCTTCAGGAATCCGAAGGCGGATCTACCGAAACAGGAGAAATTGAAAAATGAGGAGAATCCTGGGAATCTTATTATTGTTGATCTCCGGCTTATACTCGCAAACCAGCGATTTCACCGCGACATGGGAAGGAAAACTGGCGGTGCAGGGCCGGCAATTGCGGTTATTGTTCCATATTCAGTTAAACGAGGAAGGCAACTTTACCGGCAGCGTTGATTCACCCGATCAGGGTGCAGGGGGAATTCCGATTTCTGCCATTAAAGTAGAAGGTAACAGAATAAATCTGTCTGTGCGGTCAATTCGCGGTAGTTTTGAGGGAACCATGGCTTCCCACGGACAGACCATTGAGGGAATCTGGCGACAGGGGGGGATGCAAATTCCGATCATTCTCGACCGCAAACCGTTGCAGGTGGAACAGCTGTTGTAGAATGATATTGAAAAGGAACTGGCGTCAAAACTGTTCGGCACCTGGAAGGGTAATTTGAAATTAAAAAATAATCAGGATTTACCCATCATTTTTCACCTTAAAGCCAGCGAAAAGAAAACAATTGAGGGCAGTTTTGACAGTCCGAGCCAGAATGCTTTCGGCGTGCCGGTTTCACAAATATCCGGAAGGGGAACCCGGGTGAATATTTTTGCCGGGTTGATCAACGCCCGCTTTATCGGCAATCTGTCCAAAGACGGAAAAATATTGAAAGGCATCTGGCAGCAGGGGGAAACCCATATGCCGCTCATCCTGCAGCACTCTGCGAAAGAATCGGTTTTGAAAAGGCCTCAAACCCCGAAACCGCCGTTTCCCTACGAGCAACAGGAAGTTCAGTTCGCAAACAAATCCGCCGGTGTTGTTCTGAAAGGCACGCTGCTGAGCCCGAAGGAAAAAGGAAAATATCCCGCGGTAGTGCTGGTCAGCGGTTCCGGTCCGCAGGACAGAGACGAATCGGTATTCGGGCACAAACCGTTTCTGGTTCTGGCCGATCACCTGGTGCGAAAAGGGATTGTCGTATTGCGCTATGATGATCGCGGTACCGGCGCTTCGTCAGGTGTCTTTGCAAAAGCTACAACGGCCGATTTTACGCAGGATGCGGCGGCTGCTTTGCAGTTTCTGCGGGGACAACCGCAGGTTGATGCAAAAAAAACCGGTCTCATCGGCCACAGCGAAGGGGGCATCATTGCTGTCAAACTGGCTGCCGGTGAAAACGCACCGGCTTTTATAGTTCTGCTGGGCACGCCGACCATACCCGGCGATGAGCTGTTATTGCTGCAAAATGAGGCCATTCTGCAGGCCAGCAAAATCGACGAAGAGGTAATCACCGCCGGTTTGCGTCTATCCGCACAATCCTACGCAATTATAAAAGCCGAAACCGATCCGGCAAAGGCCGCACAACAGATCAGACAGCTGGAAGACAATTTCTGGGGGTCGATGTTCCCCAAAATTAAAGAAGAACTAAAAAAAACGGGGATGCAGAAGGGTTTTCTGGTGAAACAACTGCCGCAACTGCTGTCGCCCTGGTTTCGTTATTTCATCGGTTATGATCCGGCAACGGACCTGAAAAAAATCAAATGTCCGGCGCTGGCCATTTACGGGGAAAAGGATTTGCAGGTACCGCCGAAACGCAATGCCGACCGGATGAAGGAACTGCTTTCCGGCAGCGGCCAATTACTGAGCCAGGTGCGGATTATTCCACAGGTGAATCATTTGATGCAGGAATGTCAGAGCGGCTTACCGAATGAATATGCGAGTATTGAACAGACCTTCGCCCCGAAAGTAATGAATGTAATTGACCGATGGATTAAAGCGGCCGTTGTAACTTTTTAAAAAGTGCAGCGGCCTGAAAATAAATAAAGAGATTCTCTGAATTATTATCTCACGGATAGCAGGGAGGATTTCAGGAATACTTTTAAAGCCGATCAGAAAGGATTTGCTTTTTCCAGCGCCAAAAGATTGTTCATCAATCCGAATATCCTTAATCATTTTTACAATCCAGCATTGATCGAAGAAGATGAAAACAAATTTCCTGTTCATCACTTTTACAGATGGGCGGATCAATTTCCTGAATTGAAATCCTTTATATAGTAAAGTTGTAATATCCGATAATTCGAAATTTATTTTGAAATTTACCGGCTTTAAATAATCTCCCGGTTTGGAAATACTGTCTACCGTCAGTTCATCGGAATAAATGCCAAATGGGAACGGTTTCAGAAACTATTGTATCATAATCACATATTTTTGGGGGAGAGAAATATGCGAATTCTTAAATGGTTGGGCATCGTTTTCGGTGGATTATTTCTGTTACTCATTGTTTTCATCACGTTTATTTATATTTCCAGCAATTCCAAACTTAATGCTGTTGAGTCTGAGGAAAAGTTCCCGGTTGAGATAAAAACCGATTCACTGTCGCTGGCTGCAGGAGAACACCTTGCAATCACCCGGGGTTGTACCGATTGCCACGGTCCGCAATTAGCCGGGGGAATAATAATGGACAATCCGGCCATGGGAACGATTGTTGCACCCAATCTCACGGAAGGTAAAGGGGGAATTGGCGGCAAACTCACGACGGAACTGTGGGAACGCGCCATACGTCAGGGTATCGGATTTGACGGTCGTCCGCTGTTAATTATGCCCTCTGATGATTATTACTATATGACCAAAAACGATCTTTCGAATCTGCTCAGTTATATAAAAAGCGTGCCGCCGGTCGATAACGAATTGCCGGAGCTGAGTCCGGGGCCGGTTATGCGCATGTTGCTTACATTCGGTGAAGTGGAAACCATGCCGGCGCGGATCCGGCAGTTGAAGCACAAAAGGCAGGAAGAATTTGTCGAAGGCGTCAATCCCGGATTCGGCCGCTATCTCAGTACCAACTGCATCAGCTGTCATCGTCAGGATATGAGCGGAGGTAAGATCAAGGGCGGCGATCCTTCCTGGCCCCCGGCGGCAAATCTGACCCCGCACATGGAACAGGGATTGGGCGGTTGGCAGAAGGCCGATTTTGTTAAAGCCCTTCGTGAAGGAAAAAGCACAAACGGCCGCGAACTGCATCCGGCAATGCCGCGCACTTTCGGCTATTTCACCGATGAGGAAATTGAGGCGCTCTGGCTGTACCTGCGCAGCATTCCCGCAATAGAATCCGAAAAAGAGTGACTGTTAACCTGCCGGATTCGAGGTTTTTCCGCGTGCAGTAAAGGAACGGCAGCGTCAGCTGATTAAGAACGGTCCAAACTGTTTTGTGAATCCGGCGGATGTGCTCCGCATCCATAAAAGCAATCCGATAAATTGATAAGATTCGGTTGTACAATTCCAAGAGGCGGATTTTATGCAATTGAATATTATTTGAGTATTTGTGTAAAATAAGTCAATCAATAATCATCCGGAGCAGTCATGAAAATACGCGCCCAAATATTGCTGGTTATGGTATTTCTTTTTGCACTTGCGAACGGTCTCCTGGCGGCAAAAAAATACAGACTTGATAAAATTTCCATTTCTGCGGAAGTAAATACAGACGGCAGCCTTAGTTTTGAGGAGGAGCGCAGTTATTCTTTTCGCGGCAGTTTCAAATGGGCGGATTATGAATTGCCGCTGAACGGCATTGGCCCGGTTCGGGATTTTCAGCTTTTTGAAGATGGAAAACAGTACCGCGTCGCTTCCGATGAAGAACCGGGCAGTTACGAACTGGAACAATCAGAGGATGACTTTTATGTCCGCTGGTATTACAGGGCCCGCAATGAAAGCCGTACCTTTGTTTTGAAATACAGGGTTGATAATGCAATCACGGTTTATAGTGACGTTGCCGAATTGTATTATAAGTTTGTCGGTGAGGCAAATAAAAAAACCATCGGACAGGTTGAAGTGACCCTGAAACTTCCGGAAAAGGCTTTTCATCCGACGGTGCGGGCATGGGCGCATGGTCCGCTTAACGGACGTGTTGATTTTGATAACGGAGAAATATTTTTTGATGTAGCCCCATTGGAACGCAGAACCTATTGGGAAGTGCGTGTGTTATTCCCGAAAGAGTGGGTCGCCGATGCGACAAAGAGAATGGAACAGGACCATCTGCAGCAGGCACTTGAGGAGGAAGCCGTCTGGGCGCAGCAGGCGAATGAGGAAAGACAACGAATTGCCGAACGTGAACGATTCAGGAAATCAAATGCAGAGCTCACCGGAAACCTGTCAATTATTCTGTCGCTCATCGGGTTCGGATTGTTCGTACTGCTGTTCCTGCGTGCCGGGAAGCCGCTTCCGGTTCCCTATGATCAAAAAATCGATGCGAATATCGATCCGCAGTGGCATCCGGTATTGGCAGGCGCCGAATACTTTAACCGAAATGTGGGTGGGAATGTTTTGGCGGCTTGCCTTTTTAATCTGGCGGAAAGGGGAGTGCTGCACATCGAGCAAACCGAAGCGCATTCGAATCGATGGAAACAGAAATTTCAGGTTAGAGTGGATCGTAATAAATGGCGCAGCATGCAGGCGGACTTGCAGGATTTTGAAAACAGCATGGTTTCCTTTTATTTCGATGAACTGGCCGGAGGCTCGGATACCATCGATTCAAAAACCATAAAAAAATCACGCAGAAAAATGCAGCGCTGGTTTCGCAACTGGCAGCAAATAGTGAAGAATCATTTCGAGGGAAATCCCATGCTGGAAAAGGAAAGCAAACGCGCCACGTTCACCATGGCGCTTGTTTCCGCTTTCATAATTATTGCCGGGGTTTTTTTGCTGGTGTTTATCAGTGATCCGGGATTAATCGCACTAATTGCCGGAGTGATTCTGTTCGGTCTGTCCTTTACTATTTTGCGGGAAACCTACGAGGTACGCTTAGTACGCAAACGATTGAGGGCGCTGAGGAATTACCTGAAGAGTTTTCATTTACCGGCGAACCATTATCAGTCGGGCAACGAAAATATGGGGCGCTATCTTGTTTTCGCCATTGCGCTCGGTTTGAATCACAAAATGATTACCCGTATGCTGGGCACTTTGTCGCAGGATGATGTGGTACTGTTTTTTCCCTGGTATGTAGCGCTGTCGGGAACAAACTCTTCACCTGCGGATGTTGCCGGATCGATAACCGCTGTCATTTCATCGGCAACGGCGACGGTCAGTTCCGCAGCCGGTGCCGGTGGTGGCGCGAGTGCGGGTGCAGGCGCCGGTGCGGGCGGTGCATCCGGCGGCGCAGGGTAGGGCCGCCTTTATAAATCAAATTCTGTAGAATCCGAGAAAATAAATCAGTTAGCCCGGATTAATGAGGAAGACGGGTTTTACCGGCATGATACAACCAGGCGCCCAGAACCGCGCCGGCCAGTGTGACAACCGCCGGCCATTCACCGGCCCCGATTTGTGCGAATATCGGTCCGGGGCAGGCTCCGGTTATAGCCCAGCCAATCCCGAAAATTATCCCTCCGGGAATGAATCCCTTATGATAGTCCTTACCTTTGAAATTCAGGGGTTGCCCGTTTACAGAATGCACACCGGTTCGTTTCAGTAGCTGTACGGAAACAGCCCCGACAACAACAGCCGCACCGATGATCAGGTACATGTGCGCTTCATTGAACAGGAACATGTCGTGAATTCGGAACCAGCTGATTACTTCCGATTTGGTGAGCACGATGCCGAATAGTATCCCGAATATTAAGAATATAAAATTCATGGTTTCCTCAATCAGAAAAGATAAATGGCCGACCAGGTGTAAATAAGTCCGCCGATAAAAAATCCGATAGTTGATTTCAGGCTGGCCGGATTGAGCAGCGACAGCCCGGTGATAGCATGTCCGGAGGTGCAGCCGTTGGCGTAACGTGTGCCGAAACCAACCAGAATTCCGCCGGTGAACAGCTTAACCATTCCGGAAAAACTGTGATAGATTTCCGGTAAAAAAGCAACACGGTTATCGTTCATGATAAAATTACCCACAAATCCGCCGATCAGAATGCCCAGCACAAAATAGTATTTCCAGCCGTTTTTCCTGACGTCGTAATTGAGCACCGCCGCTTTTGCTTTCGGAAGGATGATCGAACAGATATGCTCGAATGAAGACGACAGGCCGAGTAATTTGTTGCCGGCGATCAGCAGGGCAGGTACAAAAAGACCAATCAGCGGTCCGGCGATATACCAGTTCCATGTTTCCGTAAAAAAGTTCATTGGTTATACCTTGTTTGGTTTTCGATTTGGTACAGGAAGAATCCCGAACCCGGTTGAAACGGGAAAGAATCCCGATTTTCCGGGTTTTGTATTCCGGTTACAAGACCTCCGAGGTGTGTGTAATATCAACCGTATTTTGCAGCATGGCCGTAACCGAACAATATTTTTCCATGGATAGTTCGATCGCTTTCCGCAGTTTTATTTCATCCACTTCACCGCTGAGACTAAAGTGCAAATGGATTTTCGTGAAAACCGCCGGCACCGATTCCCTGCGCCGTTCACCCGATGCCGTAACGGAAAAGCGTTCAATCTTTTGTCTCTGTTTTTTGAGGATCGAGATTACGTCAATGGCGCTGCAGCCTGCCAATCCCATTAAAATCAGTGCCATCGGCCGGGCGCCTTTGTTCTCTCCCCCGTGGTCCGGGGAAGAATCGATTTGCACCGCTACGCCGGCTGTGCCGACAGCCTCAAAATGAAAGGCATCATTTTTTCTTTTGAGTTCTATCTGCATTAATTCTCCAATTATTTTGATCGTTCCAAAGCCTGCTCAATATCAGCTAAAATATCATCGAAATGTTCCAGTCCGACGGAAATACGTACCAGTCCCCCGCTGATACCCACCTGCAGCCGTTCGGCGTCACTGAGTTTGGAATGCGTAGTGGATGCAGGGTGAGTGACGATGGTGCGGGTGTCGCCCAGATTTGCGGTTTTTGATGCCATGCCGACACGGTCAATAAAACGCTTTGCCCGTTCGAACCCGCCTTTAACCGTAAACGTAACAATTCCACCTCCGGCTTTCATTTGCCTGCGAGCCAGTTCGGATTGGGGATGTGATTTCAGAAAAGGATAACGCACCGATTCCAGTTCGCCGTGTCCGTCCAGCTTTTCCGCCAGTTGCTGTGCATTGCGGGTATGGTGTTGCATTCGGATATGCAGCGTTTCAAGACTTTTTGACAACAGCCAGGCATTGAAAGGTGAAAGCGAAGGGCCTGTCTGGCGGGCAAAAAAGCGGATTTCCTTTACCAGTTCCTTTGTACCACAAATCACACCGCCAATGGTGCGCCCCTGCCCGTCGATATATTTTGTTGCGGAATGACAGATCAGGTCGGCATCGAATTCAGACGGGGACTGCAATACAGGTGTGGCGAAGGTATTGTCAACCATCAGGATCAGGTTATGCTCTTTCTTCAAATCATGCACCAGTTGCAAATCAATTATATCCAGCCCGGGATTGGATGGCGTTTCCACAAAAATCATTCGGGTATTGGGTTGAATCGCCGCTTCCCAATCCTGCGGTCGATCGGCATCAACATAGGTACAGGAGATACCCCAGCGGGGCAGAATCCGGGTCAGAATCTGGTGGCTGGAACCGAACAGCGAGCGGGATGATACAACATGATCGCCGCTTTGCAGCAGTCCGGCGAACCCTCCGAATACCGCAGCCATTCCCGATGCAAATGCTACGCCGTCTTCGCAGTTTTCCAGCATGGTCATTTTATCAACGAATTCAGTGATATTAGGATTGGAAAAACGGGTGTAAATATTACCGTCCGTTTCTTCCGCAAACAGGGCACGTCCGTGCTCGGCGTTTTCGAAAGTGAAACTGGAGGTCATAAAAATCGGTGTCGAATGTTCCCGAAAGGTATCACCGGTCTGCCGGTGGCGAATGGTTTTGCTTTGCGGATGTTTCATAGTTTTATTTCCTTAAAAAAGAAAAGGTCTTCCAGATTCCTGAAAGACCCCGACGGATTTTTATTTTTCCCGATGTCAGGCGGCTTTCAGCCGTACGAAAATAAGACAACAGCGCATCACATAATGGAAGCGATAAACAATCAACGTATTTGGGTATTGAGCACTCATATTTTTCATAAATATATCAATTTAAAAAATGAGCGCAAAATATTTCCCAAATATTCCCGGAAAACCGTCGGAACAGGAGAACCGCTTTATATTTGTATTGAAAGAATTGTTTCTTTTCACACCAACGAATTAAAAAACTTTAACCCGAAATTGGATTGAATTTAAATGCAATGTAAATTCGCCCTTTGTTGATTCGGGAAGGGCTTTACACTGGACAAGAAATCATTTGCACCGATGTTTGTAATCGTTGCCGCCACGTTGTGGGGAGTGGACGGTATTATCCTGCGACCCGGCTTATACACGCTTCCGGTTTCGCTGGTCGTTATGATCGAAAGCACCATCATAACGTTGATACTTACCCCGTTTTTCAGAAAACAGTTTTTCCACTTGAAAACACTCAAAGGTAAAGACTGGCTGGCGTTTATCGGTGTGGCGGTTGCCGGGGGCGCAATAGGCACCATGTCCATTACCAAAGCCCTGTTCTACGTTAATTATGTTAATCTCTCCATCGTAATCCTGATTCAGAAACTGCAACCGGTTTTTGCAATTCTGCTGGCGGCGCTTGTACTGAAAGAGCGTCCGCCGAAACAGTTTTACGGCTGGGCGGTCATGGCATTGATTGGTGCCCTGTTGATGACTTTCGGCGCCAATTTGCCGCAGCTGGACACTGGTGATAAAACGCCGGAAGCGGCGCTGTTCGCCCTGCTGGCGGCTGCAGGATTCGGAGCTTCCACGGTATTGAGCAAAAGAGCGCTGCGCAACATCGGTCATGAACTCGGGGCCTATATACGTTTCCTGTTTACGGCGCTGGTTATGTCCTTCATCACCCTTATAACGGCAAATATCCGGCAGGTTGAACAGATTACCGGAGATCAGGCGGGTATTTTTCTGATTATCGCTTTCGCCACCGGGGGACCGGCAATTTTTCTATACTATAACGGTTTGAAACGAATCTCCGCTTCGGTGGCAACCATTTGCGAACTGTCCTTTCCGTTAACTGCCGTATTGCTGGAATATCTGGTGCGGGGACATCTTCTCGAACCGATGCAATGGCTCGGCGTTCTTGTCCTGTTTGCAGCCATCATTCGCGTTTCCCGTCTTCATACGCCTTCGCTCAGTTATTCCTGAAAATCCTGTTGCTTCCCTGCCGGATGGAGTGAATGGATTCTATGGAATTTCATTTAGACTAATCCGGGAGAGCACGATTAACCGGCATGGTCATACAACGGCAGCCGCCGCCGCCGCGTGCGAGTTCAGCACCTTCAACGGTGATTACGCATTGCCTGTAGTCTTCGATTTTTACTTTGCCGGACGCAACGTCTGCAGCCCTGATAATTTCAAATCCTTCGGAACTGAGAGCTTCGATAGTATGCACATTTCTGCCGTAGCCCATGATCTTTCCCGGAGCGATTGCCAGGAAATTGGCGCCGCTGTGCCATTGCTCCCGTTCCTGGGTGCGTTCATCGCTGTCGCCGCCACACAATATCGTTCGGCAGTCCATTCCCAGTTTACTCAAAACCTTCAGGATATTCGGCTCTTCACAAATATGGGAAACAATACCGTTGACAACGGTGATGTGCACGGTTCGGTAACGGCTGTTGTCGAGGATCAGAGGTTTGTAGATCATGCACAAATCCCGGTCGAGAAAAGTGAATACCATATCGAGATGAATAAAAGATTCCGGCTTCTCGGGTAATTCCTGTACAATTACATGTTGGATTTTATGGGTGCTTTTTACCATTTCAAGGATTGTATCAACCCCCTGCGTTGTCGTACGGGCACCGGTACCGATAAGCAAGATGTCATCGCGGGCTACAAGTATATCGCCTCCTTCGATCGTAACAGCCGGTGTAAAATAATCGGTTGTTGCCGGATTGAAGGTAGGAGATTTCAATTTGGGATGATTGGTGAATAAAGCTTCCATAATGATCGATTCCCT
>JAJRVZ010000380.1 GCA_024277055.1 Calditrichota bacterium | reverse complement strand
TTTTTCACAGCCGGCAATATGCTGAAATTGTTTACTGGATCAGCGCCTTCGCCGTGATGCTGAAGAACAATCAATCCTCGGAACTGGAGGAGTAGGAACCGGCGGATTCCGCTGACAGTCTGGTGGAATCCGGGATCATGAACCACCCCTTATCCGAAAAACTTAACACCTGAAAAAAGCGACGGATTTTTCTTTACAGATGAACAATTTCAATAATAAAAAAGCACTGGTTTTAGGCATAGACGATCGTGCTGCTCTGGCTGTTATCCGATCACTGGGAAGGAAAGGGGTCCATGTTGATTTTGCTGCGGATTTTCCGGGATCGGTCTGCGCCTTCTCGAAATACACGAAAAAAGTATTCCCCATGCCTAACGCGGGAAAACAAACAACAGCGTGGGTCGAAAGCCTCGGCAATATTCTTACCGAAAACCGGTATGATCTTGTTATTCCGACCGCCGACAATTATCTGGTTCCGTGTGTTAAAAACCGGAAAATATTGGAGAAACTTGCCCTTTTTGCCATTCCGGACGACTATGGATTCGAATATACCTACGACAAAAACAAAACACTGAAGCTGGCTGAAAAACTGGGGGTACCCTGCCCGCACTCGTACACTATTCAGACTCCGGAAGATATCGAACTCGTTTTAAATGAGCTGCGTTTTCCGGTGATCGTTAAACCTGTATCTTCCAAAGTATGGACTTCGGAAAGCCGCCATGCTTTGAAAGTACAACTTGTAAAAAATGAAGACGATCTGCGCAAATTACTTGAAAAATATCTTAAAATCACGCCTGTTCTGGTACAAAGCTATCATACCGGCATCGGGCTCGGGCAGGAGTTTTTATGTCATAAGGGACGGATTGTCGCCCGGTTTCAGCATCAGCGCGTGCACGAACCTCTGGGCGGCGGCGGCAGCAGTTATCGAAAATCGGTACAAATGCACCCCGCTTTGCTGGAGCATTCCGGGAAACTGCTATCCGAACTTAACTGGACGGGAGTGGCAATGGTCGAATATAAATTCGACCCTGCAAGCGCTGATGCCGTGCTGATGGAAATCAACGGCCGTTTCTGGGGTTCGCTGCCCCTGGCGATCCATGCCGGTGTGGATTTCCCCGCACTGCTTTTTGATATGATGGTCAATGGAAATATTCCCTCGCCGTCCCCCTATCGCATAAATATTTACTGCCGCAATATTGTTCGCGATCTGGAATGGTTTCGCCGGAACTGGTCGGCGGATAAACGGGATCCTTTTAATCTTGCCGTACCTGTTTATAAACTTTTTCCTGAAATTTTCAATTTACTGCTGCTTCGGGAGAGGTACGACACATTGGTATCCGATGACCTGAAACCGGGTATTCTTCATCTTAAAAGATACTTCAGGGAAAAATGGCAGGGACTGGCAGCCAAAATCAGAAAAACTACCGGACCTTTAAAATACAGGGTGGTTCCGATTATTAAAAAACATGAAATATCGAAAATTGCAGAAAGACTGAATTCAGATTCGACTATTCTTTTTGTATGCAAAGGAAATATTTGCAGAAGTCCGTTTGCCGAGTATTATCTGAAATCAAAACTGGCGAGTGGGACACCCGGCGGGTTCAGGGTTCTCTCCACAGGTTTTATAGAAAAGATAAACCGTACCAGTCCGGATACGGCAATATCAGTTGCAAGAGAATTCGGGATTGATCTTTCCACACACCGCTCTTCAAAAATAGATGAGAAAATGGTTGTACAGAGCGATCTGATATTCGTAATGGACTTTGAATTGATGCAAATGATGAAAGTTCTGTTCCCGAATCATGCAACCAGGGTACACTTTCTGAGTATTTTCAATCCAAACGGAAGCGACCTGGAAATTTCCGATCCCTATGGTGGTCAGGCCAGGCATTTTAAAAAAGTATATCAGCAAATTGCCGATTCGCTGGATGGATTTGCAGCTGAACTGAAGCAACAGAATTGAATCTTCCAATATGAATAAACCACTGAAGGTAGCACATCTGGTCAACAACGTCGGCCCGGCGGGAAAAGAAGTCGGCATTGTTAAGATCATGCGTCATTTTGACCCGCAACGGGTTGAAAGTTCTCTGGTCGTACTTAACGAAGTGCACCGGCACGGCGGTATGAATTACGACGGGCTTGATCTAATCCATTTGAAGATGCCCAAAGGAAACAGTTTCAGGGTTCCGATAAAATTAAGAGCTCTTTTTCGAGAACGGAAATTCGATATCATACATACCCATTCCTGGGGAACACTGGTGGAAGGGATTCTGGGCGCCCGATTCGCAGGAGTGCCGGTAGTAATTCACGGGGAGCACGGTACTTTTCCACAAAAACCTTTGCATCTTTTTATTCAGAATTATTTCTGGCGATGGGCCGATCAGGTACTTTCCGTTTCAGATGAACTGCGTAAAAAACTGTCCGGACGGACGCGCTTTCCGGCAGAACGGATTAAAGTAATTTTAAACGGTGTGGATGAAAAGAGATTTTTCAGGGATATGCAACTGCGATCCGAATTTCGCTCGGAAATGGGATTCGCCGGGAAAGATTTTGTAATCGGAACCGTCGGCAGAATAACACAGGTAAAAAACCATCCGATGCTGATTCGTGCTTTTGGAAAGATTGCCGCAAAAACCTCTGATGCCCACCTTGTAATCGTCGGCGGAACGAAAGTACCTGAAAGAATAAAAAAACTTGAGGCTCTTTGTGAGAAATATAATGTAGTCAACCGTGTTCATTTTCTGGGTTTTCGCAGTGATATCAACCGCATTTTGAACGGAATAGATGTTTTTGCCCTGACATCTTTCAGCGAGGGGTGTTCCAACGTCATACAGGAAGCCATGTTCTGCGGCAAACCGGTTGTTGCCACCGATGTCGGTGGGAATCCGGAACTGGTCATAAACGGGGAAACAGGTTATCTGGTCCGCAGTGATGATGATACACAATTGGCGGATGTATTGCTGAATCTGATGAATAATCCGGAATTGCAGAAATCATTGTCGGATAAATCGTATCAATTCGCACACGAGAACTTCGACCTCAATGTGATGGTTCGTGCCTATGAACATCTTTATGAATCATCGTTAAAGAAAAAACAAAAGTAAGCGGGAGCTTGAATGAATACTTCGATGATAAAAAATATTTTCCTGAAATTTGGAATATACGGCCTTCTGCGCCGACTGTTTCCCCATAAACATGCCATTATCCTGAGGTACCATGCCGTAGTCGATGGAACGGAAAATTACTACACCTCACCCCCCATTGCCCTGTCACCGAATGAATTTGAAGAACATGTAAAATATTTTTCAAAAAACTATCGTGTAATGTCGCTGGATGAAATCGTCGAAATCATCAAACAAAAGAAAAAACTTCCACGTAACACACTGGCTTTTACCTTCGACGATGGATATGCCGATAATTTACAGGCTGCAAAAATACTGCATAAATTCAACGCAACGGGAACATTTTATATCGTCGTAGAACCTGTTTTGCGCAAGAATCCGCTGTGGCTGGCTGAAGTGACCTACTATTTGCTGCGTACCGATGAAGAGGCATTCCATCTTCTGCTTGAAAACAATAAAATCGAATTTCCACTGGTTGACCGGCGCAGCCGCTGGCGTGCCATTCGAGATATTATACGCCTGATAAAATCGAACAACCGATCCACGCGCGACACAATATTGCCGCAGCTGCGTGCCCAGCTCGGCAATACCATGCTCGACAATGAAATCTCGGAATTGATGCTGAATCGTGAGCAGGTAAAGCAGATGACTGAAATGAATATGACCATCGGCTCGCACACAATGACCCATCTGAACCTGCCCAATGCTGAAATCGAAGACGCCGTGTGGGAAATCGGGGAATCAAAAAAGGTACTGGAAAAGGAATTGGGCTGTAAAATAAAACATTTTTCCTATCCGAACAGCGGTCCCTACGATTACTATAATGAAACAATCCGTGATATGGTAGTCAAAGCCGGATACAACAGTGCGACTACCTCATTCAACGGTTTCTTTACAAAAAGCAGCGACCCCTATGCTATAAAAAGAATGCGAACCGTACCGGATCTGGCTGAGGTAGTTCATCAAATGGAATGGGACCGGTTTTTTTCACGTGATTAATCGTTAACTGGTATTTTTGTAAACATATTATACAGGTTGTCATCGCATTTTTCGAACGATTTGAATTCAACAATTGAATCGGCAAACCGTCTTTCTCTTGTCTCTTTAATAAGTACCTGATTTTTTTGATACTAAAGCGGTTTCGGGAATTCTTTTGATAAAACTTGAGCTGAATCAAAAAACTGGTACGGCTTTTGTATATCTTTCACAACCAACATCGAAAATAACCCAAAAAGGGAGGGCAGACATGCGTTTGCTGTATACAATTTTTTTCATGGCTTTTCTGATGTTCGCACCGGTGAGCGGTTCCGATTATATTCCTCCGCCGGACAGCCCGCTGGCACAACATCAACATCCTCGAATTTTCTTTACTGCCGAAAAACTCGCACAAATTAAAGCATACATTAATTCCACCTATTCATCCGAATTTCAGGTATTCGTGAATACGATGGATGCACTTTTTAACAATGCCGCGGCTTCGAAAGAACGCAGCGACCTCATTATCGAAGGAATGAATTACGCTTTTCTTTATGTCATCGATCCCGCAACCATGTCCGGCTACACCTTTGGTCATACAAGGGAAGAATACCGGCAGAAAGCCCTCGAACATGGCCTGGAACTGGCCGGAAACACAAGTATCCGGGAGGGGCATAATAATGCGAATATATCTTCTCCGAGCCGGGGTGGTTATGTAAATATAGGTATTGCCTGTGTTTATGACTGGCTGTACCCGTCGCTTACTTTATCTGAAGAACAGGCGCTTGCTGACGGTTTTATTTACCGGTTCGACAACCGTGATTCATCCCTGAATCCTGACAAAAAAATACAACTTACCAACCATGAGCTGGCCTACAATCATTGCAGTTTCGGAGGTCTGGCTATCTGGGGCGACAATCTTGGCGAACCCTACGATTCGAAGGCACAATTAATGATCAACCATTACCGCGATATGTATATTGATCGTATCTTTAACCTGGCTACCTATGCGATGGAAGGCAGCAGCGGCTGGGGAGAAGGTCATAACTACCTGTTTCTGAGTTTTCACAGCATTGCCTGGATGGCGGCTGCATCGGGTCCGGCTATCAATACCAACTGGTTCGAGGAATGCTCTTTCCTGCATTATGTACCGTTGCACATGTATTTTCATCTGAATCCGTATCCGTGGGACGGGGAACACCACTTTTCGCGCAGCGATGTTGTGGCGCTTTCATCAGTGGATAATCTGGGACAAATGCGTATCGTCTCCCACAGTATCGGCTTTTCGAAGAATTTTGATCCGAATCTTGCTGCATTCGGGAAATGGTATATCAGCAATTCCGGTTTTTTCAATGAAAGTCTGGATGACGATATCCGCCTCTACGGGTTGGTGTATTATTTCCTGTCCGGGATCAAGGAAATCCCGGTAAAAACACCGGAGCAGGCCGGCATTCCGAAAACGGTACGTCTTGGTTTTGGTGAAACGGTGATGCTTTCCAATTTTACTGAAAATGCCACCCGGATAACTTTCTGGACACCGAAAATCTTTCTGCATCCCCATGCTCATTTCGACAATGGCTCGTTCACGATCGATAAATTCGGTCCGCTGGCACTGGATGCCGGCAATTCAAAATCGATCAGCATATTCCCGAAAAACTATAATTCAACCAGCTCAATATTTCATAATCTGCTCGGTGTTTACAATCCGGGTGAATTAGTCAATGGTTTTAATGCCATGTGGCAGCAGCTGGGCATCAGTACCCGGGCCGACGACCCCTCCGATCCCGAACTGAGGGAAGGCGGCAGTAATCATGTAGGCAATTTAATCGGAAAGGAAATTGTTCCGGGGTCATTTGATTATTTCAACTATGATTATACCCGCAGCTATAAAGATGACGGCAGGGTTACGCTGGGACGCCGCCAGCTGTTGTATTTGCGTGCTCCGGATGAAAATAATCCACAGGACCAGGAATTCCTGCTGATCAATGATCGCATGAACACTTCCAGTACAACTTTCGAAAAACGCTGGCTGTTGCACTTGCCCTTCGAACCGGAACTGATCGATGGTACCTGGAATAATATCTCAGAGGGCTGGTGGGAAAGCACCGACGGAAGAACCGTTAAAGTGAGCAATACCTACGATACCTTTCACGGCCGTATGTTTGTAAAGGTGCTGTATCCCGAAAATGTAAAACTGATGAAAATAGGCGGACCGGGACACTGGTTCGACGATGCCGACGGCCGCGATATGTCCCAGCGCGGACCGTTTGATCCCATCGGTGCCGTCTATTGCGGCAGTTACCGGATTGAAACGCGTCCGCTGGATGTAAACAACTATCACAATTTTCTGCATGTTATTCAGATCGGTGATGCAAACACTTTAAATCAGATGGCGCCGGTGGAAAAACTGTCGGACGGTAATTATGTCGCCGCATTCGTTAACAATAACCGGTTTGTTATGTTCAGCAGAACAGAAAACAAAATTTCCAACGCCGGTTATACGATAACCGCAAATAATAATGTACGGCATATTATTAATGATCTTCACAGTTGGGCGGAAGTAGAAGTAACCCGGAATGGTCAGCAGGTTTTTTCCGGACAGGCGTCCCATGCAGGTACGATCTATTTCGACGACAATCCCGGTGGCAGCGGAAATTATACGGTAACGGTGACGGCGACTTCAACTGAAGATGAAGATCAGTCGTCCATTTTGCCCGGCAGTTTTGAACTTAAGCAGAATTTTCCCAATCCCTTTAATCCTACCACTGTAGTGGGTTACAGTTTACCGGAGACCTCTCATGTTCAGCTGGAAGTAATAAATGTAAACGGGCAGGTCATACGTTCACTGAAAAATGAAATCCAACGTGCGGGAAACTACCAGGCGGTGTGGGATGGTAAAAACAGTTCCGGTGTCAGCATGCCCAGCGGAATGTATATTTTTGCTCTGAGGGCCAACAATTATTTTTCTACCGTAAAAGCACTTTTACTGAGATAGCCGGGTAATACCTTCATCATAAAAAAACCGGAGTTGACAGGCAGCTCCGGTTTTTTATATTAAATCGGCAGTCTTCTTTACTTCACCAGCAGATCCCATCATACACAGCCGGGATACTGGCTTTTTCCTTAAAGATTCGTACATAGTCAATAACCGTTTGCCCGGGCTGCGTCCCCTGAAGAACCTCGGCAAATTCATCGGACTTGTTACCGATAATTATAATTTCCGCATGCTTCAGCACCGCCTCCGCCGTATCAACCATGATTGATGAAATATGAGGAATCCGTTCGTTGATATATTCCTTATTCGCCCCGAACAGTTTGGCAAGATTGACATTGCGGTCATAAATGCGCAAATCGTACCCTTTTCCGATGAGCGTTTCAACAACATCCACCATGGGACTCTCACGAAGATCATCCGTTCCGCCCTTGAAACTGAGCCCCAGGATGCCAACCTTTTTTTTATTGTATTGAAAGACCATTTCCAAAGCTCTTTTCACATGCAATTCGTTGCTGCGCATCAGCGAGCTGATAACAGGGACATCGGCATCCACTTCCCTGGCCCGGTACATCAGTCCGCGTACATCTTTCGGCAGACAGGAACCACCGAATGCAAATCCCGGTTTCAGGTAATAGGGAGACAGATTCAGTTTGTCATCCATTACAAAAATATCCATCAATTTGTGGCTGTCAACCTTTTCCTGTTTACAGATAGCTCCAATCTCATTGGCAAACGCTACTTTTAATGCGTGAAAAACATTATTGGTATATTTGACCATTTCCGCAACCCTGACCTCGGTGCGGATCAACGGAGCTTCCAGCATATTGTAGATTCTTGCCAGCTGGGCGCCGCTTTTTTCATCCCATTCACCGATCACCGTGTACGGCGGATCATAAAAATCTTTCAGTGCGGTGCCTTCCCGCAGAAATTCAGGATTGGAACAGGCGCCGAAATCCACACCCGGTTTTTTGCCGGATTTTTCGGCGATGATATTCACGACTTTTTCAAGAGTGCCCGGCAAAACGGTGCTGCGAATTACAGCAACATGATAGTGATCACGACCGGCCAGTGCTTCTCCGATCTGTTCGGCAACACGGAAAATATATTCCAGATTCAAACTGCCGTTTCTGTTGCTGGGCGTACCCACACAGATTAATGAGATATCTGTCTGACGAACGGTTTCCACGAAATCCGTGGTCGCCTTCAGATTGCCGTTTTTCACCGCTTCTTCAATATATTCGCCCAGCCCGGGTTCCACAATCGGGCTTTTGCCTTTATTAATAATATCTACCTTCAGCGGGTTCACATCCACCCCGGTAACCTGATGTCCGGCTTTCGAAAAACATGCCGCCGAAACACACCCTACGTATCCCAGTCCAAACACTGCTATTTTCAATTTTTGTCCTCCTCAACTGAATGGGATATAAATTTTTCGATCAATTTTTCCAACCGCCCGTTAATCTGTTCCAATTCGTTTGTGTTGACATACGAAAGCGACGGAATCAACGAATTCAATTCTCTGTAATTATTCACAATGTGTTCAAGATAATCTTCGGAATATATACCTCTACGTTTAAGTAAATTCGAAACTTCTGTATCCATAATAATTGCCAGGTCCGGAACGGGATATACTTTCGTCAGCAAAAGAATTTTTTTCCGGTACTTATCGAGCCTGGAAAATTGTACCAGGTTATCATAATAATACCGATCAATGATTACCACCTGATCACGATAACGCACAGCGAGAATTAACCTCAATTGCACCGCACGCCACAAATACAGAACAACATGCTTCAGGGTGAATTCCGGGGGGATGAAGTTTTCGAAGCGTTTTGCGCCATTTACTTTATTGCTCTTCACCTTTTTTTGTTTACTTCGCCGCGGTTCACCGAACAGATATTTTAAAGATAAAAAACGGAAGCGCAAATAGGATACGCGCCTGCCGTTCTGTTCGAATTGCTGCCGTACCCATTTCGCCGAACAGGACTTACCACTGCCGACAGACCCGGAAAAAGTAATTAATATCGCCATTATTTCGCTTTTTCTATAACCTGCTCGCAGATTTCCGCAAAAACCTTTGCCACATTTTCCCAGCGATAGTTCTCGTAGACAAATTGTCGTGCGTTTTTGCCGACCCGGACCTGCTCTTCCCTGCTCTGCATCAACTCCACACAGGCCTTCGCGAATTCCTTCGCATTGTCACGAATGAAAACATTTTTACCATCGGAGACGGGCAGCCCTTCCGCTCCGATCGTCGTCGAAACAACCGCTTTGCCCATGGCCATGGCTTCATAAATTTTCATTCGCGTTCCACCACCAACCCTGATGGGTACAATGAATACGGAACCGTC
>JAJRVZ010000379.1 GCA_024277055.1 Calditrichota bacterium | reverse complement strand
GATCACGGCATCGGTTATGTGAAGGGCGATGAACCGGGACTGTCGAATCTGATGCCGCCACAGGATATCACCACCGCCGACAGCGGTTATTTCCGTTTTCACGGGCGCAATGAGAAAGACTGGTGGGACGGCCGGGGATCGGCGCGCTATAATTACAAGTATTCCGAAGATGAATTGCGGGAGTGGCTGATCAATATCAGCAATGTTTTGCGCAAGACTTACAAAACTTATATTTTCTTCAATAATCATCCCAACGGACAGGCTGTAAAAAATGCACAGCAGATGCTTGAAATTCTGCAAAAGGAATTGTCTCTGGAATAACTTCCCGTTATTTTCGTAAATTAGTCCCCGATCATAAAATGGAACGGTGCCATGACGGCTTCAAAAAAATTACATCTCTATGAACCGCCCTTTCAGCAGCTGCACGACCTGATGCCGAACCGGATTTCATCAATCCTGTTCGTTTCAAACCTCTATGATTATTTCATTCTTGAAGAAGACGGTCAATTGAGCGATCAGATCATGGCGGAATACATAAACATGAATTTTCGCTTCGGAATTCCCCATGTAACCCATGCACAAACCGGGCTGCAGGCATTGCAATTGCTGAAAAAGAAGCATTTTGACCTTGTAATTACCATGACCCATCTTTCCGATATTGCTTCCATGGAGTTCGGTAGGAAAGTGAAAGAATCCTATCCGGATTTACCGGTGATAATGCTTGTTCAGAATGTCGTTGAACTGAATATGTACCGTAAGCCGGAATACCTGCAGGGTATCGATCGGGTTTTTTTCTGGTCCGGTGATTCCGCTATATTTCTGGCAATTATCAAATATGTCGAGGATAAACTGAACATTGATCATGATATCAAGCGCGGCAATGTCAGGGTTATAATTATTGTAGAAGATTCGTTCCGTTATTATTCCATGTTTTTACCCATCATGTACCGCGAAATTTTTCAGCACACCCGTTCACTGGTTCGGGAAGATGCCAACGAACTGGAAAAACTGCTGCGTTTCAGAACCCGCCCCAAAATTCTGCTGGCCAATTCCTATGAAGAAGCGCTCGGCTATTATCATAAATACAAAACCAATCTGCTCGGTATCATTTCCGATATTCGTTTTCCGCACAACGGGCGACTGGATGACCGGGCCGGTATTAAGCTGATAAAAACGATTAAAAAGGACGAAGAGCATCTGGCAACCCTGTTGCATTCCTCCGATCCGGGAAACGAAGCCGATGCCCGGCGATTAAATTCGCATTTTATCAATAAAAATTCGCGGGAACTGCTGAGCGAACTGCGCCGCTTTATTTTATCCAATTTCGGATTCGGGGATTTTGTCTTTCGTTTACCCGATGGCAGTTCCGTTGATAAAGCACATGACCTGAAGGAAATGATCGACAAGCTGGCTACCATACCGGAAGAGTCGCTGATCTATCACTCGAGTCACAACCACTTTTCCCACTGGTTTTTCGCCCATGGGGAGTTCGAACTGGCGGAACATCTGCGTCCTTTTCATCTTGAAGATTTCGAAAGCGTCGATGCCATGCGCCGGCACATGATAAACGTTATAACGGAAAGAAGGCTTCGTAAGCAATCGGCCGGTATTGTTGCCTTTCAGCGAAACCGGTTTGATCCGGGAAATCGTTTCGTGAAAATCGGTATCGGTTCCATCGGCGGAAAGGCGCGAAGCATAGCCTTTCTGACCGCGTTGTTCGCCCGCGACATATCCCAGAATATCAAGCAAAATGTGGAAGTTTTTATCCCGCGCACCACGGTGATAAGCACCATCTATTTTGATCAGTTTATTGATGAAAACGGTCTGAACCGTTTTTTCACGGCCTCTGTTTCTGCAGATGAACTTCGCGATGTCTTTTTGCAGGCCACCCTGCCGGTCGGATTGATCGAGGATTTACGTTTCTTTCTGAACCGCGTACATCACCCCATTGCCGTGCGCTCGTCCAGTCTTCTGGAAGATTCACGCTTTCAGCCGTTTGCAGGAATTTATGAAACCTTCATGTTGCCCAATAATCATCACAGCATTGAAATACGCATGCGGCAATTGATTACGGCAATAAAACTGGTTTACGCATCCGCGTTTTCCGGCAGCGCCAAAGCCTATCTTGAAGGTACTTCTTTTCGCGTTGAAGAAGAAAAAATGGCCATCGTTCTTCAGGAACTGATCGGACAACAATTCGGAGAATATTTCTACCCCAACTTCTCCGGTGTTGCCCAGTCATTCAACTATTATCCCGTTTCCCCGGCAGGACCGAAAGACGGGATGGTGCATCTGGCGCTGGGACTTGGAAGAATAATCGTTGAAGGTGGAAACGTACTGCGCTTTTCCCCCCGATGGCCCAAAAATCTGCCACAGTTTTCAACACCCCGGGAAATGCTTGACAGCAGTCAACGCGAATTTTACGCCCTGAAAATGAACCTGCCCAATGTCAGGGAGCTGTTGATTGATGAATCTCCCGAAGAGCGCCTTCCTCTCGAAGAAGCTGAAAAACATGGTGCACTGGATCGTATTGCTTCCGTTTATTCCGCGGCCAATAATCGAATTGTTGATTCTCTGGATGCAAATGGTCCGCGAATTGTTTCCTTTGCTCCGATCCTGAAACACGGATATATGCCGCTGGCGAATATTTTATGCGAATTGCTGGAGATCGGAGAAATATCATTCGGAGGCCCTGTTGAAATTGAATTTGCCGGTACTCTGGCGCGCAATTCTGCTGAAAAACATCGCCTCGGCCTGCTTCAAATCCGTCCCATGATCGGTCAAACCCAGGGTGTTGATATTAACCTGAAAAAGATAAAGCGTGGTAATATATTTTGTCTGAGTCGTCAGGCTTTGGGTAATGGTAAATTTAATCATCTCTGTGATATCGTATTTGTACGCCCAGAAAATTTTTCACAAATGCATACCATTGAAATTGCCAGGGAAATCGAGGAAATAGACGCCCGTCTGGTTGAAGAAGACAGGCAATATATTCTGATCGGTCCCGGACGCTGGGGCTCGTCCGACCGCTTTTTAGGCATACCGGTCAACTGGTCGCAGATTTCCGGAATAAAGGTTCTGGTGGAAGCACGATTCGAAAATTTCAATGTTGATCCGTCACAGGGAACTCATTTTTTCCAGAATATTACCTCTCTCGGCATCGCCTATTTATTTGTAGATGGAAACCGTCAGAAAGATTTTATTGAATGGGATGCGTTGGAGTCCGTTACTCCTGTGATGGAAACGGAACATGTGAAATGGGTTCATTTTGACAGGCCCGTTTCCGTGAAAGTTGACGGGCAAAAAGGCATCGGCATTATCTTTAAAACCGGAATTGAAAAGCCCCCTGCCGGAGAGTAGTCCCGCTATACGAAAAAAATCCCCCTGCCGGAAACGACAGGGGGATGATGCTATTCAGATATCGATCCTGCTAAACAAGACCCTGATCAAGCATTGAATTGGCAACTTTCAGAAAACCGGCAATATTCGCACCGATAACAAGATTTCCTTTGTAACCATAGGTTTCCGCCGTTGTGCTTGATTGCTCATAAATACTCTGCATGATCGTGTGCAGTTTGGCGTCCGTTTCTTCGAAAGTCCAGGACATGCGCATGCTGTTCTGTGACATTTCCAGCGCTGAAGTTGCGACACCGCCGGCGTTGGCAGCTTTGCCCGGACCAAATGCAACACCATTGTCCAGAAGTACTTTCGTTCCCTCATAGGTAGTCGGCATATTGGCGCCTTCCCCAACGGCAATACAACCGTTTTTTACCAGTTCCCTGGCTGCATTTTCATCCAGCTCATTCTGCGTTGCGCAAGGCAGAGCCACATCGCATTTCAATGACCAGATACCGGTAAAGCCCTCATGGTAAGTTGCATTCGGATGCTCTTTGACATATTCCTTGATCCGTTTACGTTCCACTTCCTTCAGGCGGCGAACCGTTTCCAGTTTGATACCTTCGGGATCATGAACAAAACCGTTTGAATCACTCAGAGCAATAACTTTGGCGCCCAGTTCCTGTGCTTTCTGTGTTGCATAAATAGCAACATTACCGGAACCGGAGATAACGGTGGTCATTCCGTCAAAGGATTTGCCCTGTGCCTTCAGCATTTCCTCGACAAAATAAACAAGGCCGTAACCGGTAGCCTCTGTACGAACCAGACTGCCGCCCCAGTTCAGTCCCTTGCCGGTCAGAACTCCTTCATAAACATTTTTAATGCGTTTGTACTGCCCGAACAGAAATCCGATTTCACGGCCGCCAACACCGATATCACCGGCAGGCACGTCCGTATCCGCACCGATGTGCCGTTGCAGTTCGGTCATGAAGCTCTGGCAGAAACGCATAACTTCGGAATCCGATTTTCCTTTGGGATCGAAATCGGAACCGCCTTTACCGCCGCCGATGGGCAAGGTAGTCAGGGCGTTTTTAAAAATCTGCTCAAACCCGAGAAATTTGATGATACTGAGATTAACGGACGGATGAAATCGCAAACCGCCTTTGTACAGCCCGATAGCGCTGTTGAATTCCACGCGGAAACCGCGGTTGATCTGCACGTTTCCCTGATCGTCCAGCCAGGGTACGCGGAACATTACCACACGTTCCGGTTCGGCAATTCTTTCCAGAATACGCTGTTCGACGTATTCGGGGTGTTTTTCCATGACCGGCTCGAGAGATTCAAAAACTTCCTTTACGGCCTGCAAAAACTCGGGTTGTCCCTGGTTCTTTGCAGCGACTCTCTCATAGATAGGTTCTACTATCATGGTCATCTCCTTTTTATTTTATTGGGTTGTCGGGATGATCAAAATCTACTCAGCAATTTCAGCTCAACACCTTCAAATTCCGGTTCGAGTCGGCAAACGCCTCCAACACATACAAAACCGGCCTGTCGCGATCCATACAATACGGACAATTGCTGATTTTCCAGAAACGACCAGGTTACCTGTCCGTAAAACCAGTATTTCTGATCGTCCGTTTCCGTTCGCAGTTGATACCGATTCGAATATTCGGCAACCAAAGCCAGATTCAATTGCGGCGCCCTCGTAAATTCAAGCACGATCATTTCATCATCGTACTCACTTTGATCCACCGTATTTTTTATATGTTGATGCTGCAGTTCAAGATGAAATTCATTGAAATCATCAATATTGAATTCGCCCATCAGGATGGGAGTTATGTTTTCCGTGCGGGTGGCAAAATCAAAGTTCCAGCCCAAGGCCGATTCAAAATTCCAGCGCCGGTTGGGTTCAAAATGCAGCTGCACATAATATTCTTCAAACAAACGCTGGTTTTTATGCGATTCGGTAAAACTGTGATTCAGCAATACTTCCAGTTGTTCACTGAATTGTACCGTGCCTTCGAACTGATATCCACGTTCGTCAGAAGTATTCAGCTGATGCGGATGCCGGTTCAGCAATGTATAAGCATGTTCACGGCTCAGGGCCGGGGGCGCGTTGTATTCGGTAAAAAAGGAATTGGTCATTGTCAGACGATCATAATCCTTGTATTCCGCCGTCAGGGTGTAATCATCCGCAAGCCATGAAACAGAAGCATACAGGCTGTTGGTTTTACGCCGTTGGTTGCGTGCTCCTTCAATATACACATCGAATCCGTCGTACTGCCCGGCCAGACGCAGGGCACGAATATCGGAAAAATTATCATCGGCTAACTGATTGCGCATAAAACTTCCGCCAATTTGTAAATCAGCCGCCAGGTTGAATTCAACATCAAAGCCGTAAACCCGGTCATTGCGACGGTTGTAGCGGTCACGCATGCGTCCGCCGAGCGCGGTCAATTCGAACCAATCGGTATAATAATTCGCCTTCAGACCTTCGATATTATTATCAACGCGTAGATTGCGGTCTTCGTAAGTTCGAAGAGTCAGCCCCCTTCCGAAAATTGCGTAGTAATTTCCCACTGTCAGCGTAAGATTTCCCTGATATACTTCGGCATACCTGAAAGCGAGTTCTTCCTGTTTCAGGAGGGAATCGAGGGGAAAAATAAAGGGGTCCGGCGGCTGGTTCAGTTCATGTCTGAAACCGAATGCATATACATCCTGCTGATAGGAAACATCCAGCCAGTTTTCCAGAACATTACGGTTATGTTTTTTCCACCAGGAGTATTCGAGTTGGTTCGACACCGATAACTGGCCCCATACAGGAGTCAGTAATCCAAGAAATAAAATCAGAAGAGTGACTGAACGATCCTTGTTATTCATTCAGTAAAAACCTGTTCCTTTCGGCCGCGCGTTTCAAACAGGTGAATGGTTACTATTTCCGTAGCCGGATTTTTACATAGATGTAAATTAGTAAAAAATAATCACAATCTCAACGATTGAAGGACTGCCATAACTATTTGATTGTTTAATATTTAAACAATGATTTTAAATAATGTCGGCACCGGTTCCGGTTTGGTTAATTAATTTATCTGCCAGGCGCCGGTTAGTACTCTTTTTTAACCGCAGCTCGGCAATTGGGTAAATTATTTTTTTATTCCTTTTGCAGTAATGCAGCTACTTTTTCTTCCAGTTCTTTTTCATCTCCATCCCTGTATCCCCTGTGAGAATAAACCACTTTACCTTCTTTGTTCGCCAGCATCAGGTAGGGAATGTCCTTGACCTGCAGGCGGGTGCTCTGCTCTCCGTTCGGATCCAGCAGAAAGATATAGGGCAGACCGCTGCTGCGCACATAGGCTTTTACCTTGCTAAGGCTGCGGGGCGAATCCTGTGAAATAGCAACAATTTTCAATCCTTGCTCTTTGTACTTTTCGTAAATCGGTTTCATGGCCGGCAATTCTTTTCGGCAGGGTTTGCACCAGGTCGCCCAGAATGCAACAATTACCGGCCCTTCACCCAGTTCTTTTTTCATTTCAAATCGCTTGCCGTCAACGGTTTTCAGTTTCAAATGAGATATACTTTGTCCGGTAGCCGGAACGACAAATATTAAAACCGGTAACAAGCCCAGGAATAGTTTCATGTTTTTTATCATAGTCTTACCTCAATAATGTCAGTTTCCGTAACCGGCTGTCCAATATTCTGCCGCCAGCGACTAGAGCCACACGGTAGAAATAAACTCCGGAAGACAACGGCTGGTTATTGAAATTGGTGCCGGGCCACAGTAAACGGAACACCCCCGCCGATGTCTGCCCGCTGAAATTGAAAACGGCTTTTCCGAGAATATCGTAGATTTGTACTTTAACTTCACCGCCCTGCGGTAAATATGCGGATATAACCGTCTGGTTGTTAAAAGGGTTCGGATAATTTGAGAAAAGATGAAATTCTTCCGGTCTGCCCCTATCATTGTCGGTTATTCCGGTCGCTTCGGTACTGCCGGTGTACAGATGCCTGATTACCAATCCGCTGTTAAGGCTTTTAAATTCTACCAGGGCGGAACCGGTTGCCGGCACATTGTCCAGCACCTGAAAATCAACACTGGTAAAAATCGAATCGCCGGGTGCGATACGCGCATCGATCGAATCAATAAAAGGTGCGGCACAGTTTATCAGGCACAGGGAATTGGTCCAGTTCTGCGGTAGGTTAACCTCCATCCGTTTCATGCGAATATCAATCGAATCCCCGGTGGTGTTCACCAGCAACCCGTCAATGACGATCACCTGCGGTCCCGGCTGCACATAAACGGTTGTGTCATGGAATATCAGCTCAAAATCCTGTGCCATAACCGCCATGCTGAGAATGGCGGTATAAATCATTATAAGCCTCAACAACTTCATGTTAAACCTCGATTCATTTACAATTCTGTTGCCTGTAATATTTCTCCGGTATCCATGTTTTGTACAAATCCTATAATTGCAATTTTACGAAGGTCCCATTCGCCGGAAATTGCTTTACTAAGATTTACTTTAAAACCGCCCTCTTCAACAGACAGCGGCAAACCGTCATTCGGGGTCATAAAACCGCGAAATACATGATAAAACCGGCTCAAACCGTTGGCGCCAGGCGGCCGGGTAAAGGAAATTTCCGTTTCTTTCACAGCAATAAACAACCGCAAATCGCCCGTTGGAACAGGACCGGTTACCCCTACAGCAGCCTGAACCCGCAGACTGTCGCCGGTCTGTCGGGCCAGTGAAATACTGATATCGCGATTCAGCTGTTCAAATTCACTGTTAAAACGATCCAGCATCTGTGAAAAATTCAGGGGATTCGTACCCTGACCGGACATATACATTGCCGGAATGGTCCCTATCTGATAGTATTGAATGCGGGACATATTTCCCATAGGATCATGCAGAAATAAGGCATCGGAAAAATTAGGCCAGTTGGTAAAATATTCGATGATAACCGCATTTTCCGGAGGAATCTGCTGTTCAAAATTCAACAACAGGCGCGCGGATGTTGTGCAGGGAAGGCAACTGTTGTTGGCGAAAGATTCAACAAGCACGGCGGATTGAACACTTAACGAAACGGTCAGCTCGGCGGTGTCGTTCTTTACCAGTTGCAGCGGAGCGAACTGATAGGGTGAAAAACTGCTCTTTTCCAGACGCACCCGGCGTTCACCGGCAGGTACGATCAAAGTATCCGGAGTGAATTTTCCGCTGAATTTACCGTCAATGAGGATATCGGCGGCGTCAGGCGTCGAAGATACAATCAATACGGCAGGATCGGTTATTTCCACCAGATCAAATTCAGCGATAACCGTCGCACCGGCTCCGATCGTCACCAATTGCGAATCCTGTACAGCGCTGTAACCATCGATAAACGTGCGCAGCACCAGCTCGCCGGCCGGAAGGTTTTGCAGGGTATCGGGTGTTGTTTTTCCGGTCGGCTGCCGGTCGATAAAAATTTCCGCCCCGGGGGGGGTGCTCATCACCAGCACATTGCCGAATTGCTGCTGCTGCGAAGCAACGGGTTGTTTTAATCCGCATGCGGAATAAAGCAGCATTACCGTTAAAACAAGTGTGATATTGTTCAGAAACCGGTTGTGAAACATATAGTCCTTTTTAAACTGCTTAAATTCAACTGTAATTTCGAATTCGATTCACAAATATAATAAATTATGCCCAATTCCGATATAAGAAAAATTTAAAAGCGAAGCACAATGTGAGTTTGATTACTACAATTTACCATTTTTAAGTCGGGAACGGTTTAATGCCTGATTATGCCTGAAACGGCTGAACCGCTGTGTGGGTGTTTCATCGGAAAAACATCGCGGATAATTTCAGCTGTTTGAAAATTAATTACCGGGTGACGCTGTCGGTCATATCCCTTCCGGCCTTCATTTCTTCTGGGGTAATGATGCCCCCCGATACAATCCATTTCATGGCGTCTTCGACACTCAAATCGGTTTCTATCACGCTTTTTTCCGGTACCAGCACAAAGAACCCCGATGTAGGGTTGATAGCCGCAATCACCAGTACGTTAAGAAGTTTTTGTTTTCCACCGGGTACATAGCTCTCACCGTTCAGCATACCGACCGACCATAAACCGTTGCGCGGATATTCCACAAGTACCACTTTCCGGTTACCTTCCTCCTCGCTGAAAGAAAAGGTTGCCATGATCTGCTTTACCGATGTGTATATCGATTTTGCAATCGGAATACGCAGCAAAAACCGTTCACCGATAGTAACCACCCAGCGACCGGCGAAATTGGTCACCAGTATTCCGATCAGGTAAATGGAAAGAAAGGTGAACAGAATGCCGATACCGGGCAGCCAGTATCCCAGATAGGGTTGCAGAAAGGGTGAAACCCAGCCGTCCAGGAAATTGAACACCGCCCGAATCACCAGAATGGTAATCACCAGTGGAACGACGACCAGCAAACCAGAGAAGAAATAGTTTTTTGAAAGTGCCTTCAATTTGCGGATAGATTTTTTCATGATTCGGACTTTGTTTTATTTTTTGAAATTAGCAAAAAACCGTTCAAAATAAAAATGGCTGCCGACGGTTAATTTCCTAGGCAGCCTGTATTTTTAAAATGACCCGCTTCATTTTGGCGGTGGAGGCGGCGGCGCGGTTACGGTTATCGTACCTGTTGTCGAATCGCTGTCACTTCCGTCACTTACCGTTACCGTAATGCTGAAATTTCCGGTTTGTTCCGCTGTCGGAGTCCAGGTAAGCGTTCCGCTTGCGGAATCGAATTCGGCACCGGCAGGCAAACCACCGGCGGTGTATGTCAGATCATCGCCATCTTCGTCAGAAGCGGAAAACCGTAGTTCCACCTGCTCCCCGACCTGAACACTGACCGAGGGACTGCCCTCAAATTCAGGCGCGCGATTCACATTGGTTACGGTTATCTTAACTGTCTGCGAAACCTCGTCATGTCCGTCTTTTGCTGAAAATGTGATCGAGTATTCACCGGCCTGATCATATCCCGGCCGCCAGGAGAAAACACCGCTGCTTTCATCAAATTCCGCACCGGCCGGTAGTCCATCCGCAGAATACGTCAGAACATCGTCGGCATCTTCGTCCGAGGTCTGCAAGCGTAAATTAAGCGCCCGGTTTTCAGCTACCGTCTGTGCTTCTACAGGTGCCAGCACAGGCAGGCGGTTGCTGTTGGCTACAAGGATTGACACGGTCTTTGTATCGCTCAGTCCGCCGGCATCGGTGACCGAGATTTCAAAGGAATGCTCACCGGCCTGTGTAAAATTCGGGGTCCACTGCAGGGTTGCCGTCTGTGTATCAAAGACAGCTCCGGCCGGCAGCCCGGCGGCAGAGATACTCAGGTTTTCCGAATCTTCCGCATCAGGATCAGTTGCCGAGAATTGATAGCTGAACGGTTGATTTTCCTGCGCGTTCAGGGCACCCGGATCCTGCAATTGCGGAGCCCGATTTACATTGTTTACCGTAATACTGAAAGTCTGTTCGGATGTCAAACCCTCTGCGTCCGACACTTTCACGGAAATATTTTCGTACGTACCCGCCTGTTCGAAAGTAGGGGTCCAGTTAATACTTCCGTTGCTTTCATCCAGCCGGGCGCCCTCGGGCAAGTTGGTTGCGGTAAGTTGCAGTTTTCCTTCATCTTCTTTATCGGGATCGCTGTACTGCAATTTCAGGGAGAAGGGCGTATTCTCGTCTGCTGTTTGCGGGGCAATCGGTTCAAGCACAGGCGGACGGTTTACATTGTTCACCGTGACCCTTAAAAGCCGGGTCACCGTAAACTCACCGTCGCTGCAGGTTATGGCATACTCGTATTCACCGGATTGATCATATCCCGGTGTCCAGCTGAAAGTGCGGGTAGCAGGATCGAAACCGGCGCCTTTGTCGAGTGTACCCGTGGAATAGGTCAGCTTGCCGGCATCCTCCGCATCCGGGTCGCTGCCTTCAGGAATAATGAAAGTCAGCGGCGTATTTTCGTCGACAACCTGTGCTGCAAGCGGGTTGAAAACCGGCGTGCGATTAACATGTTCGACCTTTATCGGAACATCGATGGAAACAGCCAACCCGGCAGGATCCGTGTTGGTAATCGTGATGGTATATTCCCCGGATTGTTCAAAAGTCGGAGTCCAGTTGAATTTTCCCGTGGCCACATCAAACCTTGCGCCCTGTGGCAAATTCGCGGCGGAAAGTTTCCACTTGCCTTCATCTTCCCTGTCCGGATCAGAGCCCTTGACCGTAAATTCCAGAAGGGCATTTTCTTTTACGGTTTGTGTGGCCACCGGCTCGATTTCAGGCGGACGATTAACATGATTTACCGTTATTTTTAACGGCTGCGTTACCGTGAATTCGCCGTCGCTGCAGGAAATGTTCACCGTGTATTCTCCCGACTGGTCGAATCCGGGAGTCCACGTCAGCGTGCGTGTTAATGCATCGAACGTTGCCCCCTGCGGTAAATCGGATGCGGAATAAACAATGTTATCGACGTCTTCCGCGTCGGGATCTGTGCCGGCGGGCACAACGTAAACCAGGGTTTCGTTTTCTTCGGTGGTCTGTGCGGCCGGTTCCGCAAAAACCGGAGTACGGTTTACGTGATTTACCGTAACCGCAACTTCCTGCTCACTGACAAGCCCCTGTGGGTCGCGGCAGGTGAACTTCAGCGTATATGATCCCGATTGCTCAAAAGTTGGTGTCCAGTTAAAAGTGGCATTGGTGCTGTCAAAGATTGCTCCTTCCGGCAAACCGGCAGCGGATACAGCAAGTTTTCCCTTATCTTCAACATCAGGATCGCTGAATTTTAAGGTAAACGTCAATGTTTTATTTTCATCTACGGTTTGTGCAACCACCGGCTCAAGTACGGGCGGACGGTTTACATGATGTACGGTAACCGTAGTGGTTTTGCTGTCGGATAGATTGCCGTCACTGAGGGTAAATTTCAGTTCGTAAATACCGGACTGGTCATAGGTTGGGGTCCACGAAAAGATTTTTCCGTCGAAAGTTGCCCCTTCCGGAATTTTTTCCAGGGTGAATTTCAGGCTGTTTTGATCTTCAACATCCGGATCGCTGCCGCTTACTTCAAATGTCAGCAATTTATTTTCGTCAACCACCCTGGCGGCGATTTCATTCATCACCGGCGCACGGTTCACATGGTTTACCACGATTCGAACCGTTTTGGTGTCGCTCAAACCCGCTGGGTCTTTTACCGTAAATGAAATATCGGAATATTCGCCGGATTGCTCAAAGGTCGGTGTCCAGTCAAACATCAGTGAGTCGGAATTAAAAACCGCACCGGGCGGCAAATTCGCAGCGGTTACAACCAGCTTTCCGGCGTCTTCCGCATCCGGGTCTGACGGCTCAAGAACAAAATGTAAAGGCTTTTCCTCATCCGTACTCTGGTCCGGTACGGCGGCCAGAACCGGCGAACGGTTCACATGATTGACGGTAATATCCACGGTAATGGAATCCGAAAGTTTGCCGGCTGTCATAACAAACATCAATCCTCGGTATTCACCGGACTGATCGTATCGTGGCGTCCAGCTGAAGGTACGGGATTCAGAATCAAAATTCGCCCCGTCCGGTAAATTGAAAGCTGCAAAAGCTATGGCATTCCGATCTTCCGCATCCGGGTCACTGCCCTCAATTGTAAACAGCAATTCTTCGTTCTCATTAATGGATTTGTTTTCAACCGCCACCAGAGATGGTGGACGATCAACATGATTTACTGTTATGGTGCAGGCGTCGCGTGCAACGGCCCCGGGCGGATCACTGACGATAAAATCAATAACATAAACACCGGATTGCTCAAATCCGGGCGTCCAGCTGAATGTTCTCGTTAACGGATCGAATGTCGCTCCTTCCGGCAGGTTCTCTGCCCTGTATACCAGCTTACCGATATCTTCTTTATCTTCATCGGCTCCCTCGGCAATTACAAAACTCAACAGGGTATTTTCGTCAACCTGCTGGTCGGCAACATCCGGAATGGTTGGTGCGCGATTGACATGATTTACTATAATACTGAATGTATCGGCAACCGATAATTTGCTGGCCGTCTGTTCGATAACGGAAAGAGTAATTCCATCGTAATTACCCGACTGTTCGTAGGTTGGCACCCAGTTGATTACCCCCGTCGAACTGTCACAGGTCGCACCCTGCGGCAGGTTTTGAACCTTAAAAAGAAACGCGTCACCGTCCGGGTCGCTTGCCTGCGGTGTTATGGTCAGCAGTTGCTGTTCGTCAACCGTCCGGTCGCCGATTGCAGCCAGTTGAGGAGGATTGTTATGTCGTAACAGCAGCAGTTTCGTATCGGCGGCGACATAAAGATATACATCATGTTTCCACACACCATAAACTTTGCCTTCTGCGACATACTCACCCTCTTTAACAGGCCCGGTGATATTATTGACGTTTATAATTTCGATTTTCTGGTTGGATTCATTAGCCAGATATACATTTTTACCGGATTTAAACGCGCTGAAAATGAATCCATCTGTAGGGTAAGTACTGACGAGGACGGGAAAAGCGGGATTGCTGATATCGAGTATAGCCAATCCTTCCGGGCCGCTGGCAATATAAGCGTGGTTATCATCGATCTGGACTGTTTTTGCATATTTCAGTTTGGTATACTGCCCTACGCGCCTGGGGTTTTCCACGTCCGAAATATCCAGGATCTGCAAACCACCGGATTTGTCAGCCACATACAATAAGTTGTCCTTCAGCGCCAGTCCCCATGCCCAACCGGGAGTATCGAAGCTGCCTTTTTTTACGGGCTGCGCAGCATCGGTCACATCATAAATAACCACACCCTTTTCCTCTTCGGCAACGAAGACATAAGGGTGCCGGGCAACAACCCAGAAAGCATCACCATCCGTATTGATTGTACCTGTTTTTTTTGGCCGTGTCCGATCTGTAATATCAAAGATCTGTACACCGCCCAGTTCATCGGAGACGTAAACCAGGTTGTCGTCCAGAGCAATATTGTGCGGACGATGCTCCGTTTCAAAACGTGACAATTCTTTCGGATTTCGTACATCTGAAACATCGACGATCCGTATACCGGCCCATACATTAACAACATACAGCAAATTGTTCCTGTACGTAACATTGCGGATACCATCCCTGAGTTCCTGCCCGGTGGACAGTGAAGTTGGTCCCATTTCAGCCATTTTTTCGGCACTGGATCGCTGTGCAACAGATACACCGCTGAATAAAATTATCCAGCCTGTCAAGATATATTTGGTCACCCTGGAAATTAGCCCCTTAACACCCATTTCATACTCCGCCAATTTAATGGAAGGAATAGACATAATATATAGTAGTTTATGGATTTAGTCCCTTTTCGAATATAAACTTAATCCTTTTTAAAAGCAAGTAAATACAGCCCATGAACAATGTGCCGCGGCCTATCTACTTTCGACGCCGAGTAGTGTTTTCTTTAGAAAGGAATGGGAAATATTATTTTCAAAACCGATAATTTTGCATCGTCTCTTATACGCGTTCGAATATCTCCTTGGCGATGATCAACCTTTGAATCTGGCTGGTTCCTTCATAAATCTGGAAGATCTTTGCATCACGCATCAGTTTTTCTACCGGATACTCTTTGTTGTAACCGTAACCTCCCAAAACCTGCACAGCGTCGGTGGCAACGCGCATG
>JAJRVZ010000378.1 GCA_024277055.1 Calditrichota bacterium | reverse complement strand
TCCCGACAGGGACGAAATATTTATAGCATAACAATTACACAAAATTCCATGAAACCCCGTCAGGGGTGCAATAGAAAAACCCGAAATCCATTATCAAAATAACAAAACCGGCGCCTCATCCCGACCCTGACGGGATTTGTTTGTTCCGGTGGGACGGCGGCCGGACTATAAACATTCTGTCCCTGACGGGACAGTTTCACAGTTCGGTTAATTTTAGTATTGCATCGGAAACACCAAATACACTGTTAACGCAGAATAAACCCTATTCAAAGCAATGGCAGAATGCATGGAATTAAAAGTCCCGACAGGGACGAAATATTTATAGCATAACAATTACACAAAATTCCATAAAACCCCGTCAGGGGTGCAATAGAAAAACCCGGAATCCAATAACAAAATAACACCACCGTCACATCATTCCGTCCCTGACGGGATTTGTTTGTTCCGGTGGGGCGGCGGCCGGGCTATAAACATTCTGTCCCTGACGGGATAAATCCTCTGGTTGAATATTTTGTTATTGCGATTTCATTAATTTTACGCAAAAATAAAATGATGAAAATTTTGTATAAAGAATTTTTCTGTGAATTCAGGTAGTTTGGTTCCCAAATTTGCATTAATTTGTGCAGTAAAGTTCCCAAATTTACGGTTTCTGCATCTTAATAATGAAATTAGAAAAATCTCATAAACCATCTTTTCATCCTTTCTCCCATCCCCGTCAAATCACCGGCATGATCATCGGCAACGATCTGGACGCCCTGCTTTCCGCCGCCCTGCTCAAACATCGCTTCGGCTGGAATGTAACCGGTATGTACGATTTTTACCGGCTGTGGTACCCTGCAAATTTCCGCGAATCCTTTTTTTTAAATCAATTGCAGAAGGGAAAATACATCGCTGTCGATCTGGATATCCGTCGCGACTATCTCCCGTCGGTCGGGCACCATATTCTGCAATTGTCCACACAGGATCAACCAGCCGGCTTTTCCGCTTCCCTCAATCCCAATATGCTGTGCAATATCACCGTGCAAAACTACCGGCGTAAATATCCGCTGGGCACGGTACAGTTCCTGATGTGGCTGCTCGATGAATTTCCGCTGATGTCCCGTTTGGGCGAGCTGCTGCTGTGGCTGGCCGACTCGACGTATATTAACGGACAATCGCACCGCTTCCGGGAAAATGTGCGTGACTGGCTGCAAAATTTCATGCCGCACAGACAGCTGCTTCACCACTTTAATGAAATTGACGGTAAAACGTTTGAAATGGATATCCGTGACAGGGCGATCCCGGCACTCCTGAAAACAGGGATAGGATTGAACACCGGTCGCGTTCAATCACGGCATTTAAAATTGAGCGGATACCAGTGCCGGTTCGATGATCCGAACGCCGCGCTTCCCGCGCTGAAAGAATTATTTAAATTGATTGAAACCGAAATTGGATGGACCGCGCCGGCGCTGCCGAAGTCATTTTCAAACATTCACGGAAAACGTCGCCGGTATTCCCTGCAGAAGAATGAAATTGAGCAAAAAATGTTTTTATCGAATTTCCTGAAAAAACATCACGTATTTTCCCACGCTCTGGATTTTATGAATTCCATTAACTACACGACTTTCGAGTACGATTTCTGAGAAAATCAGGGTGGTATAGAATGACTGTGACTGCTTAATCCGGCGGATTGAAGCGCCGGTCATCCGTTACCGTTCCCGCCCCGACTGTTCCACCCTTAAACTCTTAAACTATTAAACTATTAAACTATTAAACTATTAAACTATTAAACTCTTAAACCTTTAGTCCCGATTCCAAACCGAAAGCGAACGTCGTACCCCGCTCCGGTTCGCTTTCAACGGCAATTTCACTGTGGTGGGCTTCGAGAATCTTTTTCGTGATCGCCAGCCCCAGCCCGGTTCCTTCGCTGGCACGGCTTTTTTCCACACGATAGAAACGGTCGAAAATATAGGGCAGGTCTTCCGGCGGAATTCCGCGACCGGTGTCGGATATCCTGATCTGTACCCCGTTGTCCTGCCGCTGCAGTTCGATAATCACCTCACCGCCCTGTGTTGTATAGTTGATCGCGTTTTCGATCAGGTTGGACAGCGCGCGGTCGATCATGGCAATATCTCCGGCCACGAAGGGTAACTCCTCCGGCAGAACGGCCCGCAGGGCAACCCCTTTTTTTTCCGCCTGCGGCTGGTACTTCAACACCACATCCTGGGTAAGTTCGGCAATTGAAAAGGATTCCAGTTGCGGCTGCACCTGTTTCGCATCCAGTTTGGACAATTCGAACAGGTCGTTTACCAGTCTTTCCAGTCGCGTAACATTTTTGAAAACCGTTTGCAGGTAACTGCGTTTCTGCTGGTCATTGATTTGTTCGTATTTCATCAGTACGGTTTCCAGGTAGCCCTGAATGGATGCCAGCGGGCTGCGCAGGTCGTGCGATACATTGGCGATCAGTTCGCGGCGCAACTGGTCGTTGCTGCGTATTTCCTCCATATTGGCCTGAATGGTTTCGGCCATTTTGTCAATCGCAATACCCAGCCGGCCTATCTCATCCCGTGCATCGGACGAGATGCGTTCATCGTAGTTTCCCGCCTCAAATTTTTCAACAACCGAAATCAGATGACCGAGCCGACGGGTGAGAAAAAAGAAAAGCAGCAGACCAACGGCAGCTGTAAGTACCAGGATGATCCCGATAATAACCCCGCCGGTTTGTAAAATATAGGAGCCTTCGGCCATGGCCCGCGCCGAATCATACAGTTCCCCACCGAGAATAACATACAGATAACCGTTTTTATCCGGAGGAATCGAGATTGGTGTTACCGAAATCGGTTTCCGGCGCTGCTGATCGCGGGGATCATCCCCGTACAGCGGCAAGGCCGGTGATTTTTCCGAAAGAAATTGCCGGATCGGTTCCATGGCAACGGATTTACGTTTAATTTTTGAAGGGTCCGCAAAATAGGTCAATATGTTTCCCGCCTCGTCCAGCAGATAAAACTCGACCCGCGGGTTCATGACCATCATTTCGTGGAAGGACTGTTCAATGGCCGCATAATTAATACTGTCCTGCAGGAACGGTGCAAAATGTTTGGCCAGATTCGCCGCCAGATCGTGATTCAGTTTCTGATCCGATTCCTCAAGAAAGCGCGAAGAAAAATGCAGCCCGATAATGATCTGGGCAATGCCCAGCAGGAGCAACAGGGACAGAAAAATGAGCGATATTTTGCCGTATAAAGATTGCCAGAAGCGTTTCATATTTCAATTTCCTCATAATCGACAAAACGATAACCGACACCCCACACCGTTTTGATATATTTCGGATGGGACGGGTCCTGCTCTATCTTGCTGCGCAGACGGTTGATATGCGAATTGACCGTGTGATCGTAACCGTCGAACTGGTACCCCCAAACTTCGTTCAGCAGTTGTTCACGGGTGTAACTGCGACCGGGATGAGACGCGAACAGCGCCAGCAAATCAAATTCCCTGGCTGTCAGCTCGATCAGTTTGTCTCCGAGTTTCACCTTTCTTTTTTCCAGATCGATGGTCAGTTCGTCGAAAACCAGCGGAATGGACGTATCGCGCGGATCGCTTTCTTCGCGCAGGGCGTCGACGCGGCGGATATTGGTTTTTATCCGCGCCATTAGTTCGCGTATACTGAACGGCTTGGTAATGTAATCATCTGCCCCCAGCTCAAGCCCCAGTACCTTGTCCAGTTCTTCGGAACGGGCGGTCAACATCAGGATCGGCAGACTCTTGTTGGTTTCACGGATTTTGCGGCAGACTTCAAACCCTTCCATGCCCGGAAGCATGATATCCAGTATTACCAATTCGTATTTGTCCTTTTCGGCCATCTGCAATCCGGTCTCGCCGTCGTATGCCTTGTCCAGTTGAAAACCGATATCATTCACATGAATTTCCACCAGGTTGGACAGGTCGCGATCATCTTCGATAATTAATATTCTTTTTGCCATTTTTTTTCCAGCACTATATTTACCATGAGAAATATACGACGAAAAAATCACAGAATTATCACAAATACGTCATTTTGGGTGAAGGATAAAACACAATTTGTTTTTAAAATGTGCTGTGGGTTGTGGGGTAAGTAGTTTATTAGTTTAAGCGTTCAGGGGTTTAGGGGTTTTATAAGTTTAAATGTTTAAGAGTTTATAAGTTTAGCTGTTTGTGGGTTTCAGAGCGGATTGGTACGGAGGTTCAGGGTTTGGAATGCCGGAATAAAGACACAACGGGAAAAAACAATCCTTTCATCCGCTCCGGTTAGCGTCCGCTTCCTCAATTTTAAAAACGCCCGGTTTTTCAAGCCAGACCCAGCTTCTTGCGCAGAAACCATTCGATACTGAACAGGGCAATGATCAGGATCAGCACGGACAGTTTATTCCACAGTTCAATCGTTTGCTTCCGATTTTCAACCGTTGGTGTTAATTTCAGGTAATTAATCAATGAATCCGCCCGGCTTTCAATAAAGTATTTTCCTCCTGTTTGCAGCGCCAGCCGGCGCAGGAAAACGGCGTTTTGACTTATGGATCGGAATTCGGTATTAAGAGCGGTAATGACGATGTCTTTTTTTGCCTGTCCCAATTGTACATCATTGCGGTTTGCAGTCGCGATTATATTAAGTCTGCCGCGTTGACCGGGAATGAATTCACTCCTGTAAAGCCCTTTGCCCAGCGCCGAACTTTCCAGCTCAAAGTCGGAATTTCCTCCTGTCACGGCAATTTGCACCGCGGCATCATCGACCGGTCGGAAAGAGGCGTCGTAAACCTGAATGTTAACACCGACCGATTCCCCGATTTCGTACGACGTTCGATCCGTGGAAATAATCACATTGCCGTTACTTCCGGTGCGGCACAGACGATTAACGAAGTTATTGAGAATTTTTTTCCAGGCATCGGAATATTGTCGGTCTTCCGCCATTTGAAACTGCCAGCGCCAGAACCCTCTTCCGATGAGCAGCATTCTCCTCTGCCGACCCTTCAGCTTCGCCAGAATCAGCGGCAACTTCGATTCCCGCCCGAACCGGTTTGCGGATGCCTCCAACAACGGTTCCCAGCCGGTGCCCGCGGAAACTTCACGGAAGTTATAGTTCAGCGGAGGCAGTTCCGTCCATAGTTCTGCATTTTTGTTTTGCTCATCATAAATATCGAACATTCGACTCAGACGGCCCTGGACGGTCGGTACAGGCTGCACGTCCGGACTCACGCCCGATTTGATGATTCGGGTAACTCCGAAATGCGTCTGCAGCAGGTTAATGCTCCGGTTGAGATTCCGGCCGGTTTCGATAAAGATCGCAGGTACATTGGAATTGAGCACCTGCGACACTTTTGCCAGATCGGCCGCGGACGTGTTGGGACCGGGATAATTGATCAGTATCAGCAGATCGATATCTTCCGTGGCCGCTGACACCGGCATCTGATAGTAATTCTTTCCCCGCGCGCTGACGGACACCCGTAACTCAATATCCTCCATGGAGGCCAATACATGGCGCATGAACTTAAATTCGTACCCGGGTGCGGATGCCACCAGCGCTGTTTTTAATTTATCCTTTAAAACATTCAGACTGATTTCACGCACATTATTTTCCCGTACACTTTCCGAAGGCAATTCTTCGATGGAAATTGTATAAACCTGTAATCCGGTTTCCCGGGGTTGAATCTCAAATACCTCCGCACGGGTCAGACCGGCTTTGGGGACTGTTATTTTCCGCGCCTCGATTCTTTTACCGTTGCGGGCGATCGAAAGTACGGTTTCTCCACCTGCAACACCTCTTGCACCGATAACTACTTCGATCGTTGTCTTCCTGTTGCGGTAAACAATATTATTATGGCGAACATCCTGTATATAGATATCCGCAGCCTCAACCGTATCGCCGACGCCGACGGTGAAAACGGGAATATCCGCCAGCTGTTTGTCAAACAACGGACTGCTGCCGGATGTCTGATTCCCGTCCGTTATCAGTACAATAACCCGGTTATCTTTTTCTTTCTCATGAATGGCCTTTAACGGTTTATAAAAATCCGTTGCAAACGAACCGGTATCCGCCGGCAGTGCCGCAATTGAGTCCAGTCCCACATCGAAGCCCAGCAACCGAACACCGGCTTTGTTTCGCAGTTGTTGAACCAGAATTTCCGCGATTGCATTTGCCCGGTCGATTCGACGGCGGTTACTTTCCTTTATCCCCATGGAAGCCGAACGGTCGATAAGAATATCTACCCGCGGATGCTTTTTTGTTTTCCACAGCATCGTCAGGTTGGGTGCAAAAAAAAGCGAAAGCAGCAGGAAGATACCCGTACCGCGTAAAAATCCCAGTATATATCGTAAGGTCAGGCTCACCGGCGGCGCCGTTTTTCGATAGACGAACCAGGCGCTCACCGCGGCAACAGCTGTCAGCAATAACAGGATGTAAAAAGGCAAATCTATTTTCAATTGTGCGGGAAATATGTCAGGCATGCTGGTTCCGAATCCATCAGTTTGAAAGTTTCAGTGCGGGATAGGCATTCAGATCATTCGGTGAGTGTTCTCCCCGCTGCATGCGCTGCCGACCCGCCATGGCTATCATCGCCGCATTATCCGTACAGTATTCAAAAGCGGGAACATGAAAATCGATCCCGGCGGCTGCGGATTGTTCCGCCAGCCAGCTCCGTAACAAACTGTTGGCTGCCACCCCGCCAACCATGCCCACCGACCGGGCCTCGTATTTTCTGGCGGCACGCATCGTTTTATCGACGAGCACTTCACAGGCCGCTTTCTGGTAACTTGCACAAATATGAGGCATGTTTTTTTCAACATATTCCCGGCCCTTTTCTTCAATATAAACCAGCAACGAAGTTTTTAACCCGCTGTAGCTGAACTCGTAATTATCCCCTTTCAGAAAACTGCGCGGGAAACGGTGGAAATCGTCATCCCCCTTCTTTGCCAGCCGGTCGATTTCAGGTCCGCCGGGATAACCCAGTCCCAACAGTTTTGCACCTTTGTCGAAAGCCTCGCCAACTGCATCGTCGCGGGTTTTTCCCAGAATTTCGTAGTTCAGATGACCGGGCATCAGAACCAGTTGCGTATGCCCGCCGGATACAACCAGCGTCAGGTGCGGAAACTTTATTTCCGGATGTGAAAGAAAATTACCATAGATATGCCCTTCGATATGATTGACTCCGATGAAAGGAATATTCAGCGCCTGTGCCAATCCCTTGCTGAAATTCAGACCGACCAGCAACGCACCGACCAGTCCCGGACCATGCGTAACAGCGATTCCATCCAGATCGTCTGCAGAAATTCCTGCTGTTTGCAAAGCCTGTCCAACGATTTTGGTTACCAGGCGGATATGCTCGCGAGAGGCCAGTTCCGGTACCACTCCGCCGAATCGAGAGTGAATTTCCTGGGAAGAAACGATATTGGACAGAACTCTGCCTTCGCTTAAAATTGCAGCCGAGGTTTCATCGCAGGAAGTTTCCAACCCTAAAATGGTTATAATTTTCCGCTCGGAAGATTTTGAAGACATGCGTTACTGTTTCCGTTTTATATGCAATCGGAAAGTCTTTGGAATAGACTCGATCCAGCTGACTTTATCCGGCATTTCAATGCTGGCGCCGTATTCCTTTTTATCCGGCCGGTAGCTTTTGCGATAATCGATCGTTGCTTTGATGTCATCCTGGGTAACTGCGGCGGCCGGTTCTTCTCCGCCTTTTATCCGCAATGCCAGCGTGGGCGGAATGGAAGTTACTTCAAGACCCGCAGGCACATTCAGGATTTTTACCGGGATTTCATATATCATACGTTCCACCAGCCGCTGTATATCAAAATGGATATCCACACGGTCCAGCGAAATGCGGATCACATCCGGTTCAGGGCAAACCAATTTTGCCTGATGATCAAACCGGTATTTACGACTTTCAAAATGGAACGGTTCCGTTTCGATAGAACGGATCCTGCGAACCAGTTTTTCCGGACCGGTCACCAGCACCGAATCTTCACTGAGCTGCGATTCCATTAAAATATATCCCGGTTCAACCTGCACTTCGCCGGTAATGCGTACCGGTTTTTTTATACTGACTTTCTTGTCAACTTTTATTTCAATAACCTGCGGATCGATAACCTGCACCACTTCGATGCCCAGTTTCGGAGGCAAATCGAGATAATTCAGATAATCTTTCAATTCGATTCGTTTAAAAGTTTTAATATGCGGCAACTCCAGACTGAATTTTACATCGTAAAAAGATACACCGATCAGCGCACGCCCCTTCCCTTTTATTTCCAGCCGTACTTTTTTCGGAACGGGAGCCAACAGTGTTTTGCCTTCACTCAGGCTTTTAATTTCCAGCGGAACCGTGACCTGATCGATATATTCCTTTTCGGTCGTGATCATAAACCAGGAAATGACCGCGATTATTATGGAAGCACTCAGCGGCTTGATATTATGTTTAAGTTTATCCAGCATAAAACAGCTTCTAATCGTTTTTCAAATGAATGACAACTTCCGTTTTTCCCGGTTGCGCCTTCAGCAGTTCGGCTGCGCTTCCGCGGTTTACACTGATCTCAAGAAAACCGGCGCTGCCCCACAAAGCCAGTACCTCTCCCTGCGAAACAGCAGAATAGGTCGGCTGCAAACCTTCCAGCCGTTTGTCTTTAATTTCAATATCCGTGATTCGAACATTTTGCAACTGGTCAAATTCGAACTTTGAAAAATTGGTGATCAGATTTCCAAAGCGATCGATTGAAATGATCTTTGCTGAAACCTTTTTCATTCCTGCTTTCAGGTGATCGTCAAATACAACCGGTGCCCCGTCGAGTTTTTTTGCCAGTTTGTGAATGGAGCCGCCGGCGGCCAGAAAAGCAGCTACCGGAGCGAACAGATCCCTTCCGTGAAAGGTGCGGCTTATACTGCGTCCGAAATTATAGGCCCTTACCTTTGCCGCATCAATTTCGTAAACCGTGTTCGCTTCACTGCGCAAAATATAGGAAAAAACTCCGTTGTCCGGACCCACGAAAAAGTAATTTGCCGTGCGTACCACGATCGGTTTTCGCAGGCTGCCCACTCCCGGATCCACCACAACCAGATGCACGGTATCCTTTGCATAGTATTGATAGTAGCTCATCAGCACGTATGCCGCCTCTTCGATCTGAAAGGGGCGGATTTCATGCGAAATATCTACAACACCGGCTTTCGGTGCGTGATGAAACAGCACCCCTTTTACGGCTCCGACATAACCGTCCTGATTACCGAAGTCGCTCAGAAATGTAATTATTCTCATTTCAATGCTCCGTTTAAAGGCTGGCATTTCGGGCAATAATGTGTTCCCCTTCCGCCGGACACTGTTTTTTCAATCGGTGTTTTGCAGCGGATACAAGGCTCGCCGCTGCGGCCGTAAACCTGCAAATAGTGCTGATTGCTTCCGAATCCGCCTCCGGTAGTTCGATAATCCGCCAGCGTGGTTCCCATATTCCCGATGGCTGTGTTCAGGGTTTCCATTATATTTTCATACAAGCGCTTTACCCGGCCGACCGACAGATTCAGACAAGGCGTATCGGGATGAATACCGGACTTGAAAAGGGATTCATCAATATAAATATTTCCCAGACCGCAAATATATTGTTGATCGAGCAGAAAGGGTTTGACCTTCCGCTTTCTGTTTTTAAAAAACAGGAATAACTTTTCCGCCGTAAAAGCCGTATCCATGGCATCGATTCCGAAATTAGCCAGTATCTCCTCAGGGTTCTCGGTGAAAAATATCCGGCCGAATTTCCGCGCATCGTAGAAATACAAATATCGCCCGGATTTAAATCTGAAAATCACACGCAGATGCTTTGTCCGCTCTTTTTTTTCAACACTGTAAATATATTTGCCGGTCATGCGCAGGTGCGTAAACAGACTGCCCCGGTCCAGATTGAATATAATGAATTTGCCATGCCTGCCGATAGACCGGATGCTTTTTCCTGCAGGCTGCAGGGTACTTTTGTTGATAAAAGTTTTAGGCCACAATATTTCAACGTCATCGATTGTTTCACCGATCAACCGTTCTCGTAATTCCCTCGTTATCACTTCAACTTCCGGCAGTTCCGGCATGACACCTTTTCCAAAATTACTCAATTAACAGGATGATGATCAAAGTTGATCTGATTTTGCTTCAAACAATTCAAATAATTTAAATATAAATCCTTGTTTTTCCAATACACAAGGTGGGCTGTGCATCCCTGCCTGCAATCGGAAGAACCGAAACCGGGAAACGGTACCTCCGCTGAACATTCATCAACGGCCATTCGGGCCAACCGGCATTCATCTACGGCATTATCAATAAATACCAGAGCATCTTCCGGAACGAAGCCGGGATTGACGGAAATGAAATCTACATGCCAGTGCACCGATTTTCCGGCACGTAAATGCCGGTTAATCCGTGCAGGCAGATTTACACGGGCATTTCCAAAGTAACCGTAATACCCGGGGATGAATCGGAACAATCCCAGCCTGCCGACCCGGATATTACCGGCCCCGGTGCAGCGCCAGAGAATACTATAGCTACCTTTTAGAGGAATATTCATCAAGAATTTGTGTCAAAGATTCGAATAATCCTTCAGCTTCCTTATTCTGTGATTGCAGGATGGCATTCAGTTCCGCCAGCAGGTCATCCTGCCAGTGATGGTGCAGGCGGTAAATTTCACTCTGATAGCTTATGAATGCGCCACCGTCAGTTTGTATTTCACCGGTTCTTATTGACTTTCCTTCACCCCATTCCAGCAGATAACCTTCATACCAGATTTGAAATTTTTCGATGACGCCGTTTTTTTCCCACAAAAAAATATCACAGGAACGGTCCGCATCACGAAACCAGCGTTTGTTCTTTTCCCTGTGACTCTCTTTCATCAGGGCCGGGTCAATTTCATAAAACATATCAGGGCATTCCCGGAGCGTCCGTTTCACGGAGCAATTGCCGCACCTCCTCGCGATGTTCAGCGCTTGTTTCGGATTGAAGGTACCGGTTCCAGTACTCAGCCGCCTCTTCCCGGTTTCCCGAAGCAAACGCAATTTTTCCCAGAAAATAAAGCGGATCGGCAAGATTGTTATCCAATTGCAGGGCAAGTAAAAACTGTGTACGTGCGTCTTTCAGGTTCTGTTTTCTGTAAAAATAAATGCCGCGATAGTAATACAGCTCCCCATTGTCTTTTTCCTGCCGTAAAAGGGAATTAATATAGGTAATACCTTTTTCGATGTTTCCCAGCTGAAAAAACAATCCGGCAAGCAGCAAGCGCGTCTGAAAATTATTTCTGTCGAGAAATTCAGCCAGCTGAAACTGTTCGAGTGCTTTTTCCGGCTTGTTCTGCTTTAAGAAACATTTCCCCCGCAACTGATAAAAAGTAACCGGAATTTCCTGTTTGTGTTTTTTAAGATATTTTTCGTAATCATCAAGTTCGGATTGGGCACGGTACACATCATCGGCATTCAGATACAGCTCCGCAATTTTCAGGAGCAGATTAACATGGTTTTCCTCAACTGCGGTTGCTTTGCGATATTCCAGAATGGCCCGATCCGGAAGTTTCAATTCCTCATATATCCTGCCGCTTTTGATATACATTTCAGCAAAATTGGATCGCTTCCGCAACGCCAGCTGATAGGAGTTAATCGCTTCTTTTTTCCTGTCCTGTGCGTAAAAAATATCGCCTTGCAAGCTGTAAAATTTTGCAAAATTCGGATTGATTTCGATGGCCTTCCGGATAAAGCCGGCAGCATCATCCAGATTATTCCGATTCAGGGCATCTAGACTTTTCCGGTAATACTCAAATGCGAATTCCCTTTGCGCCGGCTCTTTTTTTTCCGGCAGGGAATAGGGAGCACAGGAAAAAAGAACCAACGTAATATTGAAAATAAGTAATAATTTTACAGAAACCATTTGAAGTGTTGATAGATTAAAATTGATAGACACCTTCTCCGAATTTCTGCATGGTCCATCGGATCAATTCCTCTTCGCTGATGTTTTCGTCAGGACAATCACCTTCGCGGCGGCTGTGTATCATTTTTTCCAGAACTTCTTTTACGAATTCCTGGGCGCCCGTGCGATGCCACTCTTCAATTTTCTGCAAAATCAGCCGGAAATGCTGCGTACAGGAAATATTACTTGCCAGGTGTGCAGCCATGGTTTTCATCGTATCGTCTTCAGAACGGCAAAAACGGTCGATATACGGCAACAAGTCATGTGGATTGTTTTTTCCAAAATACTCAAGACTGTGAAAAGAATACTGGCGCACATTTTCATCATGGTCGTTCAGCAGTTTCTCAAAAAGACCCTGTAACTCCGGTTTGGGGCCGACTCTGCCGATCATTTCCGCCAGCATGGCTTTATCCTGTGTGGATTTCAGCGGATAGTTGAGAAAATACTCATCCAGTGCCTGCGGAATATCTTCGAAATGTTCACTGGTGATTTCTTCCTGCGTGGCAATTTCCATCGCTTTGCATACGTGAATCATTGTGGTCGTTGCCGCTTTTATCTTACCCGCCGAAGGCTTCGAATCCAGATAATGGTCGTATAATTCCTGGAGATTGTTCATTTACTTTGTTACCGTTTTTAAAACTTGTAACCTATTTTGCGTAAAAATTCTTTCCTGTTCCCGATATCCTGTTCCGTTTCAATACCCTGGGTTTTTATACCGTCCACCACCCCCAGGATTGCCCGCCCCTGCCCGGTTTCCGCAATTATTACCTCGACAGGATTAGCTGTGGCGCAAAAAATGCGAACTACTTCCGGTACATTTTTTATCGTATTCAATATATTTACCGGAAAACCGTTTTCCATAAAAATTATAAAACAGTGGCCCGCCGCCAACAGCATGGCATTCTTCTTCGCCAGTTCAGTTAACGCTTCATCGTTTCCGGAATATCGAACCAGTGCCTGCTGCGACGCCTCGCAAAAAGCCAGGCCGAAGTTCATGGCCGGATTGGTGGTCACTATGGCCTCATGGATGTCTTCAATGGTTTTAATAAAATGTGACTGTCCAAGGATAAAATTCATTTCCTCGGGCTTTTCGATTTTTACGGTCAGTAAATCCATTTCTCCATCCCCGGATTGATTTTGTAAAGACAGGTAAAATATAAAATTATTTCATTCAAATACAAATTATATTACAGGTATTCGCGATGCATCTTTTTTAATTTCAAAGCGTGTAACTTGCTCGGCATTGGTGCATCCAACAGGCACAACCGGGTGTTCCTGACACTTGCGAGGAATAGCTGATTATGATTAATTTTGGTCTGGCCCGAGAAATATCATTCGGGCTTTCATGTTATGAAGGAGAATATTAATGGCAGAAGTTAAACATTACCCTGTTATCATTGTAGGAAGCGGCCCCGCGGGCCTGACAGCAGCCATTTACGCTGCCCGTGCCGATCTCAATCCGTTGATACTGGAAGGAAATCAACCGGGCGGGCAATTGACCATAACAACCGATGTTGAGAATTTCCCCGGTTTTCCGGAAGGAATCATGGGACCGCAATTGATGGATGATATGCGCAAACAAGCCAATCGGTTCGGCGCAGAGTCCAAATTCGAATATGTGAATGAAGTGGATTTTTCCAAACGTCCGTTTTTTATCAAATCGGACAGCGGAGAATATACGGCCGATGCCGTAATCATCGCCACCGGAGCATCGGCACGGCTTCTGGGACTTGAATCGGAAAAAAAATACATGGGTTACGGTGTTTCAGCCTGCGCCACCTGCGACGGTTTTTTCTACAAAGATAAAAATGTGATCGTTGTCGGCGGAGGAGACTCGGCCATGGAAGAAGCGACTTTTCTGACCAAATTCGCCAAAAAAGTTATTATTGTTCACCGCCGTGAAGGGTTTCGTGCTTCGAAAATCATGATTGAAAAGGCGCAGAATAACGAAAAAATCGAATTCATGCTTAATAAAACCATTAAAGAAATTAAGGGCGATAAAACGGTTAATGCCGTCGTTCTGGAAGATACCCGCAACGGGGAAACCATGGAAATACCCATTGACGGCGTTTTCATGGCCATCGGGCACACACCGAACACCCAGGTTTTCGGTGACCAGATCGAAACCGATGAATCCGGGTATATTATAACGAAAGCAGGCAGCACCCGCACCAGTATTGAAGGTGTTTTCGCCTGTGGAGATGTTCAGGATAAGATTTACCGCCAGGCGATTACGGCTGCAGGCAGCGGCTGCATGGCCGCCCTCGATGCTGAAAAGTATTTAGAGATGAATGAGTAATTTTAAGCAGCACGGATGCTGCGGGCCGTCACCGGTTAAAGAAAATTCGGGCAGGAATTGAATTTGCCGGTGGCGGTTTTTTAATATAAAAAAACCCCGAAAAATTATCGGGGTTTTTAACTGTCCGAACCGGCTTAAACAGCCGGTTTTTTTATTTTCATATCATATTATTTCGGCATCATCCGGCAGCGCATGCCTTTACCACCCATTTTCCCCGGACCTTTCCTGCCGGGACCGTCTTTCGCCAGAATGAACTGATCAAATTTTACCTTCTGTTTTTCATTTAACAGGGTGCGTACCTTTGCCAGATGCCGGGCCTTTTCCAGTTGCATTTTTGCGCGCACGGTATTGATCTCTGAAATTTTGCTTTTTATTTTGCCTTCGTCAAAAGTATCCGCAATGAGCAACAGGTCAAATTCCGCATCAAGTTTGTGCAGGTCGGCCTTAATCGTTTCGATTTTTTTCAAATGATCAAGCCTCAGTTCGGCAATTTTATCCTGCTGCTCTTCGGTAAGATCCAGAAACCTGAACATGCCGTGTTTGGGAGGACCGTCATTGCCGTGCAGCGGTCCGCGTCCGGGCATTTGCCCCATAGCCATGTTTGCAACCAGAAAAAGTATGGCT
>JAJRVZ010000377.1 GCA_024277055.1 Calditrichota bacterium | reverse complement strand
AGGAAATCCAGTTTGAAAAAGCCGTAAGCGCCTCCGACCTGCAACCCGCGTATACGTTTGTCCTGAAATACAAAAGGATTGAAGTAAGGTGTAAAATCTCCCCCGTTCAAATAGACGTTGTTTTTTTCAGAGAAATTATACCGCAGGCGGCCTTCATAACGGTTCACCGGCTGGCGGGTGGCTTCCTCTTCGGATGAAACAACGAGACGGGCACCGTACTGCAGATTATTGTATTTCCCGGAAAAATTCACACCGCTGCGAAAATAATTATTGTTTACTTTGGCGATGTCCTGAAAGCGGTCTTCGAGATAGACGGAACCGCGGTAGGATGAAGCGCCGGAGTACGAGCTGCCGGGACGCGTTCTGAAAGACCATTCTTTGGAAGCGACCATGGAACCGGCCTTGTTGTACAGCTGCAGTTCGATATTGTGCATGCCTTCGCGGATCTGATCCGGTGAAAAGGTGATCAAACCGTTTTCAATGGTTGTCAGGCTGGTTACGTTTACACCGTCAATCAGCAGCCGGGTACGCGGATAATCTACTTCGGCTTCATCGGCAATAACGGATGCGGCCACCATGATTTCATCCATGGCGATTTGATCGCCGGGGTCCGGACTGAGGATCAGAATTTCGACGCCCGTTTCTTCCTGCTGTTCATAGGTACCCGGACTGATGTGCATGCGAAAGGGGTTGAATTCGGCGTTTTCGGCCGGGTACGTTCCAATGGCACCGGTCGGTGTTTCATAGGCAAAATAATATTCAGCCTGTCCGGATGGAAAGGATTTGCCGGGCAGCTGGGCGATGAAGGAAAATCCTTCGCGTTTCATGCGTACAGATTTGAAACGGGAATCACCTGCATCACGGTAAAACACCTGTACCTCCGGATCGCCCGGAGATAAACTGGAAAGCATGACTTCCAGTTCAATATAATCATCCTGTACGACACCCTGCGGAACTTCATGATAAAACAGGGGGGCGGAATTTCCGGCGGGCAGCACGGAGACGCCAAACAGCATCAACAAAACGATAGTATATTTAGTTACTTTCATAGTTTTCCCCAACCTCGTTAAAAATTTGCATCAAGACCATGGAAGCTATTTCTGTTTTTCGGCTTTGAATTTGAGAATTTTTTTCTGACCGTCTTCGTTCTCAAATTCGAGCTCGAATTGATCTGCTCCGCCTTTATCTTCGCCAAATTCGGGCAGTTCACCCGGTTTGGTCTTTCGTACGGTAGGGGGAGAATTTTTGGAGGCGACATAAGCTGTTTCGCCGCTGCGCATCAGGGCGGTACCAGCGTCGCTGGTTACTTCTACAACGCCTTCGGTGCCAAAATAAAAAGTTCCGCCCTTCAGTTTCTGGTCGGTAAAAAAGGCCGTTCCCTTTACACTCGCAACCGATGTCGGGGTGGAAACTTTGAAGCTGCTGCGTTGACGGGTTACCCGGGCAAAAATTGTTCCGACTTCCACAAATACATTTTTCAGGATTTGGCTTTTACCCTGTTTCTTGCCGTTGATGGTGCAACGAGAATTGGCACGAATTCTAACGAGACTTTTGTCATCGATAAAACGCAAAGCGGCAAAACTGCGTTTGCCGGTAACCAGTTTGTCGCCGTTCTGCAGGCGGAAGCCTTTTCTGGCTTTAACTGCCTTGGCCTGATTACCGCGGGTAACGGAAACAGTGCCCCGGACTTTCAACAACACGGCAATTGTTTCCGCAGCAGACAGGCTGGCCGTCATCAGGAAAGCGGCCAGAATGAAACCGATAAAACTCTTTTTTACTAGCATAACTCGTTTTCCTAATTTTGTTCAGATATAACTTCCAGATCGCTGATCTTAACCGTGCTGCCTTCATAATTGTCCAGAATTTCGAACAATTGCTGCGTGGTAATGGTCTGGTTGTTTACACGGATATATTTCAGGTCGTAACTGTTGAGCATGGCTGCCACCTGATCCGCCCGGTTGCCGATAATCGAGCGCAGCAATTCCAGAACGCTGTTGGCGGCTTCGTTTTTATCATCACCGGAAATTCCGGACATACCGCTTTCATATTTGAATTGAAAAATCGGCGACTGCAGGAAATCGGTGCCGTTGGTGGTGGGAAAATCCGTGGTCACCTGCCAGTAATAGGTAAAACCGCTTTCCAGGGGTTGTGCCCCCACCGTCGGATACTGGAAATTGGTTGTCCCGATATTAATGTCAAGCTGTGGCGTGGTGGTCAGTACCTCATCCACAGACCCGTGGGTTTCCAGTTTTTTATAGACACGCAACCGGTAAGGCTGGTTGACCATTACCAGCGGATCGGAATAATCGGTATTAAACTGAAAGACCGGAAATTCGTTGTTAATGGTCGGAACCAGAGAACTGCCGGCCTGATTACCCGGTTCCACCAGGTCAATATAGGTCGGGTTCAATACGGATATTTCCGAGCTCCCTCCCTGTCCGTATATATCGCCACTTGGGGTGAAAAGGGTTGCGGTCAGCCGGTACTTGCCGCGCGGCAATTGTCCGCTTCCGAACAGATCATCCTGAAACTGATCGCTGGGATTATGAATATTTGTCTGGTCGAACTGGATGTTTTCCGTTTCTCCCGGAAAACTGAATCCGTTCATAAGTTGAATATTGGTTACCTCATAACCGGCCAGATTACCCGGAAGCGAAAAGAAATCCGATTCGGCGGAAGCGATCCTTTCACCGTCCTTGGTTACTTCGAAAACCAGTTTAACCTGAGTCCGTGTTGAATTGGTGAAGCGCAGAACAAACAATAATTCGGCATTTCCCTGTTGCAGAAAGTCGAAATCGGAAACATAGATTACCTGTGCGGATCCCAACAGCGGAGCCAGTAATAATTCTACGGACTGGGCCTGGGTACCGGCAGGTAGGGCGAACAGAACTGCAATGACGAGCGCAACGCACATGAGGCGTTTAATATGGCGAAACATACGCAAATCCTCCCCTCGATAGATAATTTTCAATATAGAAGCACTAAGGGCCTGTTTTAATGACTTTCATCACAAAAAGTGTATCGAACATTTTATGAAATGTAAAGTCTTTCAGGACTATTGCAAAGAACGGACGAATTTTCAACTACTTGAACTTTTCACCGAAATATTTGATCATTGCCGCTACCAGGTCGGTAAACTTGTCACGTACCAGATTGGCGGTTTCGGTTACCTCCCCGTGACTCAGCGGAACCGTGCTGATACCGGTAGCCATATTGGTGATGCAGGATATTCCGATGACTTTGATGCCGGCCTGCGCTGCGGTAATAACCTCCGGCACGGTGGACATGCTGGCGGCATCCCCCCCCATTTTGGAGATCATTTTAATTTCCGCAGCCGTTTCGTAAGTCGGTCCGGTGGAAGTATATAAAACGCCACGGCGCAGGGCGATATTTCTTTCCAGCGCCAGGGTTTCAATGTCGTCAAAATACTCGCCGGCATAGGGATCGGACATGTCGGGGAAACGTGGTCCACCGTATTTCACCGGCCCGATCAGCGGGTTACGGAGCATACCGTTGATATGATCGGTGATCAACATCAGGTCGCCGGGCACGAACCGCGGGTTAACTCCTCCCGCGGCATTGGTAACGATCAGCAGTTTTATTTCAAGCGCCTGCATGATTCGTACAACATAGGTGACCTTTTCCATGGTATACCCTTCGTAGAAGTGGGTACGCCCCTGAACGGCCAGCACCGGAACTCCGCCGGAATAACCGAAAACCAGATTTCCCCTGTGACCGGTAACGGTCGATTTGGGGTAGTGCGGTATCTTTGCGGTCGGAATACGGCCGGAGGATTCCAGCGTGTCGGCGAAACCGCCGAGACCGGAGCCCAGAATAACGGCTATGGACGGTTTTATTTGCGTCTGTTGTTTTATATAATTAACTGTATCATTCAAGTCGGCATTCATAGCGATCACATATTTTTATAGAACACGATTGCGTAATTTATACCCGAATACAGGATAAGAGCCGATGCGATTACGGTCAGCGGCAGATAGAGAAAATCGAGGTGCAGCAAATATGCAATGCCGAGAACCGTAATGGCGAAAACGGTTATCTTGCCCGGTTTGTTGGAAGGGGCGACGATGTGCTTTTTTCCGATGATCATCAACGATCCGATTACAATGAGCACGTCGCGGCCGATGATGATGCCGGTAATCCACCACGGAAATCCCTGGTATGCGGAAAGGGCAAAAAAGACACCGGTGGTACACACCTTGTCCGCCGCCGGATCAAGGATTTTTCCCAGTTGGGTAATCTGGTTGAAGCGCCGGGCGAAATAACCGTCCAGCCCGTCGGAGAGGGCGGCCACTATCGCCCAGACCAGTACGGTAATGTTGTCATCGCGGGCGATGTAGTACACCATCGGAATGACCATAAAAATACGGGCAAAACTGAGCATGTTGGAGAGGGTAAATATTTCCGAAGGTTTCATCGCCGTTACTCCGGGCTAATAAAAACTAAGGCGATACGGCATCAGCGCCAGCGGCTGCACCTGAATGCGACGCACGCTTTCGATGATTCTTTCGCCCAGACTGCTAGCCGGATCGTCCGACATAACCAGCCGGTTGAACAGCCTGCCCAGCAGAGACCTTCTACCGGGATAAATGATCAGATACGGGTCCGTTTCGGCCTCGATACCGGCCAGTTTCTTTGCCAGTTCGATGGCGGTATCCAGACCGCCGAGGGTGTCGATCAGACCGACGCGTGCACCGTCAGTACCCGTCCAGACCCTGCCGCGGGCGATGCGGTCTGCTGCGCCGGTATCCATGTTGCGATGTTTTGCCACACCGGCAATAAAATTGCGATAGAAATCATCGATCAGTTTGCGCACCACTTTTCGTTCCGAAGCCGAAAATTTCCGGTCCAGAGCAAAAAGCGTAGCATTTTCACCGCGTTTCAGCGTTTCGATAGTAATATCCCATTCCCTGAACAATTTGGCAAGGCTGAACTTGCCGATGAATATACCGATAGAGCCGACCAGACTGCCGGGCTGCGAAACAATAGTATCGGCACCCATGGCGATATAATAACCACCGGAAGCGCCTAAATCGGAAATGGAGGCGACGACCGGTTTTTTTGCGGACAGACGATTTACAGCGTCAAGCACGCGTTCAGAGGCGATACCCGAGCCGCCGGGACTGTCGATGCGCAGTACTACCGCTTTAATGGATCGTGATTCGGAAATGGATTCCAGATTATCCACAATGCGGTCGGCGCCCAGTAATTGCCCGAACATCGGATCATCGCCGTCATCGCCGCCGGCAATGGTGCCGGAACAGTAAACGATTGCAATCCGCGGCCCCTTCTGCAGCCCGACATTTCGCGGGTTGATTTCGGAATAATCGATCACGTGCATCTCCTCCGGACCGGAACCGCCGCTACTCAGACGTGCAGCCACATTCCGCACATGTGAAATGCCGTCCACCAGCCCGAAATCAACAGCTTCCGAAGGGGTGATGCCGCTTTCTTTTTCAATAATATATTTTACACGCTTTTCGTCCAGCCCGCGGTCGGCGGCGATGGTACGCACGATTTCGTCATAATAATTGTCGAGAATATTGTTGAGCACTTCGCGGTGCGTTTCGGACAGTGATTTGCGCATGAAAACATCGGGAGCATTTTTGTATTCGCCCACGCGTTCAAAATCGGCTTCGATCCCGAACCGGGCCAGGATACCTTTGTAGAACATGACCTGCGAAGCGAGTCCGGTCAGCAGCAGCGTACCCTGCGGCTGCAGGAACACGGAATCGCAGGCGGCGGCCAGGTAATAGTCGCGGGTGGTGGCGGTTTCGATATAGGCGTAGATTTTTTTACCCGATTGGCGGAAGGCTGCAATCAGCCGGCGCAGTTCCTGGTATTTGGCCATGCCGCACTGCAATGGATTGATGCTGAGTACCACACCGACAATGCGCTCGTCAACAGCCGCCATTTTCAGTCCCTGGCGGATGCGTCTCAGATCGATGCTGATCCCGCTCAGGTAATCTTCCAGCGGATCGGAGGGACGGTATTCACTAAGATTTCCGCCCAGCGGTATGAGCAGGTAGCTGTTGTCGTTCACCACCGGTTCGGTATCGAGCAGCACGGAAATGAACAGGTAAAGGCCGAATGATACCAACAGGAAAAAGAGCAGGATAACAGTCAGCCATTTAAGAAATCGTTTCATAGGCAATCAGAATGAAATTAACACTCCGGCAATGGTCGCCGTCATGAATGTAGCCAGCGAACCGCCCAGCACGGCACGCAATCCAAAAATCGCAAGGTCTTTCCTGCGGCTGGGTGCAATACCGCCGATGCCGCCGATCTGTATGGCGATGGATGAAAAATTGGCAAAGCCGCACAGTGCATAGGTTGAAATAATAACCGCTTTTTCGCTGAGCACACCCGTCGGGATCAGGCTGGACAGGTTCAAATAAGCGATGAATTCGTTCAGCACAACCTTCTGTCCGATCAGCGAACCGACGGAGACGGCGTCGTGCCAGGGCACGCCGATAACCCAGGCAATGGGACTGAGCACATAGCCGAGAATCATTTCCAGCGTGATCGGTTTGTCATTAACCATCAGCCCGAGCAGGTCGGTGAAAAATCCGGTCAGCACCCAGTTTATCATGGCTATCAGCGCGATAAAAGCCAGCAGCATTCCGGCAACGTTCAACGCCAGCTTCAACCCGTCGGCAGCGCCGGTGGCCGCCGCTTCGATCACATTGGCGGAGGTCCGCTCGACGGTCACTTTTACGGTTCCGAGAGTTTTCGATTCCTGTCTTTCCGGCACCAGGATCTTGGCGATCACCATGGTTGCCGGGGCGGCCATGATGGACGCGCTGAGCAGGTGTTTGGCATAAAAAATTTGTTGCTGCGGGTCGGAACCGCCCAGCAGGCTTACGTAGGCAGCCAACACGCCGCCGGCGATGGTGGCCATACCGCCGACCATCAGCGTCAGCAGTTCGGAACGGGTCATGCCTTCCACGTAGGGACGGACAACCAGCGGCGCTTCAGTCTGGCCGATGAAAACGTTGGCGGCGACGGAAATGGATTCGGCGCCGCTGACCCGCATCAGTTTGGCCATTACCCAGGCCATGCCCTGCACCACCTTCTGCATCCAGCCGAGGTGGTAAAGCACGGACATCAGCGAGGATAAAAAGATGATCGTCGGCAGTACCTGAAAGGCAAACAGGAATCCTACTCCCTGGTTCTGCAACGCTTCGGGAAAAGCCTGTATGAATTTCCCCTGGTCGGCCAGCACACCGAATACGAAGACCGAACCTTCGTTGGTAAAACTGATGATTTTTACGAATGCGCTGCCGATGGCGTTGAACACTTTGGCACCCCAGGGGGTCAGCAGCACGAAAACGGCGAACACCAGCTGCAAACCGATGCCGGTGCCGACCAGGCGCCAGTTGATCGATTTTTTAGCATCCGAAAACAGCCAGGCGATTCCCAAAAGAACGACCAGGCCGAATATTCCAAATAATATTGCGATCATTTGTTTTTATTCTCCTGCTTGGTTTCTTTTTCCGGCGGAACAAAACAGTTTCTGCAACGGGCGTCGTAAATATCCGCGGCCCCGATAACAACCTGCGCCGTATCTTTCGTATTGCGTTGCGTATAATTGGCGGGGTTGCCGCACACTACACAAATGGCGTGGGTCTTGGTAATGTATTCGGCGATGGCCAGCAATTTTGGGATCGGTTCGAACGGCTCGCCGCGGTAGTCCATATCCAGCCCGGCAACGATAACCCGTTTGCCCATATTGGCGAGGGTTTTACAAACGTCGACCAGACCCGGGTCGAAAAACTGCGCTTCGTCGATGCCGACCACCTGCGCTTCAAGTGCGTTGTTGATGATCTGCTTTGAATTCCTGACCGCCTTGGAGGCCAGTTTCTGATCGGAGTGCGAAACGATTTCTTTTTCGGAATAACGGTTATCAACTTCCGGCTTGAAAATCGCCACCCGTTGCCGGGCGATCTGTGCTCTGCGCAGGCGGCGGATCAGTTCTTCGGTTTTGCCCGAAAACATGCTGCCGCAAATCACTTCGATCCAGCCGCTGTGTTTATGCAATACATCCATCATCATTATAAGTGTTACTCCAATATGCTGCGGATTTTTGTGGTGAGAATGTCGATGGCCACGCGGTTCTTGCCTCCCTGCGGGATGATGATATCGGCGTAGCGTTTGGACGGTTCGATAAACTGGAAGTACATCGGGCGCACAGTTTCTTCATACTGATGAATAACCGAATCTACCGTCCGGTTACGTTCTTCGATGTCCCGGCGCAGACGGCGGATGAAACAGATGTCCGGCGCCGTGTCGATGAAGACTGTAATATCCATCAGCTCACGCAGTTTCGAATCGTTCAAAATCAGGATGCCTTCCAGCACGATGATTTTGTGCGGACCGACGGTGCGCGTTTCTTTTTTCCGGCTGTGGGTTTTATAATCATAGATGGGATGCGAAATGGATTTGCCTTCCAGCAGGTCGTTGATCTGCTCATACAAAAAGTGGTGGTCGAAAGCGTCGGGGTGGTCGAAGTTTTTTCCGGTGCGTTCGTCGAAGGGAATATCGGAAAGATCCTTGTAGTAGGAATCTTCCTCGATAATAACGACGCGGTCGCTGCCGAGTTCTTCGTAAATATTACGGGCAACCAGGGTTTTGCCCGAACCGCTGGCACCGGAGATGCCGATGAGTATTCCTCTTTTCATGATCTCTTCAATTTGGTTTCTTCAAATGCAAAGGGTAACAGGTCTTTCAACGGGTGTACCTGTGTTTCACTGCCGTTGCTGGTGATCACTTCCAGGTCGGGCGCGTAATCGAACAGCAATTGCCGGCAGGCGCCGCAGGGCGGACAGAATTCGTTGTTCGGGCCCACGATGGCAATGCGGGTGAATTGATTTTCACCTTCGGAAATGGCTTTGGTCAGCGCCACGCGTTCGGCACAGATGGTAAGTCCGTAGGAACTGCTCTCCACGTTGCAGCCGGAATAGACTTTCCCGTCTTTTGTTTCCAGTGCTGCGCCGACTTCAAAATGGGAATAACGGGCCTGGGCGTGTTTGCGGGCCTGCTGCGCTGCGACCACGAGCGGGTATGTTTTTTTCTGATCGGACATGACATTCTTCGAAGTGTTGAACAGGGCAACAAATTTAAGAGATTTTTAATTAAAAACAACAACGGGAAATGAGGAAATTGAGAATTGTACGTTGGCTGCAGGGGAAGTCCAAAATTCAATTATAAATTATATTTTCAAAGTCAGGTCCGGTAAAAATAAATTTAATCTGCAGCCGTTAATTTCGCGTAAACACTTTTCATCATTAATTTTTTTACCAAATCACCAAAAGCCTTATTTTCAAGGATTTTTTCAAAAATATCCTGATTCTGGTCCATCCGGTCGATGAGCTTATTCAGGAATTTGTCTTCAAAGGCAAATTTAAAAGTATCAAGTTTGTTTACTTTTGCCTGGGTTTGCAGTGTTTCATCTTTGATAAGTTCTTCTTCTATTTGATTGAAAAACAGTCGGTCGGCTTCTTCAAACTCAGTGCCGAAACGGTCGTTTAATAATTCAATGATTTCAGAAAGCGGCGCTTTCTCTTCTTTGGCTCTTTTTATACCTGCTTCAGAAAGTCCGTCCAGTTCGCCGTCT
>JAJRVZ010000376.1 GCA_024277055.1 Calditrichota bacterium | reverse complement strand
GGAAATTGGCGGGGAAAATGCACATGAACTGGGAGTTTGTCCGGCTGCGGAACAGAACTTTGGCCATAGTTGCTGGGCGATTGCCGGCACACTTTGCGGCGGTGAAGTACAGGGATCGACGGCAATCAAACAAAACGACTGCATGATGTGCAAAGTCTATTTGCTCTATAACCGTACCTGCGGTATTTACGGAGCGGATATTTCGAAATTATACACTGATGAGCACCGGCGGTACAATCGCATGTTGCATCAGAAACTGTTCGCCATGAATCCCTGATTTCACATTTTGCTAAAATCGAATTACCGGTCATACCTATTCAGGCGCAAACCCCATCAGTGCCTGAATTTTACGTATCGTCAACGGCGCCGATCCTTCGTAATGATTGTTTACATTCACGTATACATCCAGATTCTTACTGTGTAATTCACGGATGATCTTTGTTATATCTGCAAGTTCATCATCCTTCGGTTCAAGGATTTTATTCCAGATACCCCTGCTCTTCTCTTCAATATCACTGCGGTCCGGTCCATGCAACCGGATTACGACCGGACGTTCGATGAATTGCCTGAACCGCTTGAAAACGGTCATGATCGGCGGCATGTAATATCCCTGTAAAAAAACTTTGCTGAGTTTGTTTTCCTGCAGAAATTTGAACCAGGCACCGTTCAGATAATTTGGGTTGCGAATTTCAACAGCATAGGGAAATTCGCGGGGACATCTGCTTATGAATCCCGCTAATTCCTCCTGAAATTTTTTCTGTGAGGCCATTTTCTGTTTATTGAGATATTCGAACTGAAACATGAACATGCCGATCCTGTCCCCTATCGGTTCGAGGGTTTTCAAAAACTGCTCAAACAGTTTATTGCTTAAAAAATACGGATTCCGTTGACCGGCGTATTTCTTCACGGATCGGTAGAAATGGGTTAATGTTATACTGTTCGGAACCTTTATCGTAAATCTGAAATCATCGGGAACCGAAGCGGCGTATTCCTGCATGATATCCGCTCCCGGAAGTACAACCTTGTCTTCTCCGAACAAGGACCAGAACCATTGGTCAACTTCGACCGTAGTATATTTTCGGGCATATACCCGCAGAAAATCTTCACTGCGGGTCAAATCATCATAAACCGTACCGCGCCATGATTCATATTTCCAGCTGCAGGTCCCGAAACGGATCATATCTGTTCATTCCTTTTCGCAGGTCAGATCGAGACGGAAATCAAATTTCTTCCGCGACACTTGCGAGGGTGTGGATCGAAAATTGGAAATCAAAATCACTATCGGCCGGTATTGCTCCAGAGAATTCAAAAGATAATCAATATCCGTATTTTGATAGCGTTCGTTACTATCCTGCAGGTTGGTTCTTCTTCCGAACAAGGCATCGGCTTCATCGAACCACAGCAACAGCGGGCGCTGTTCCGAGCCTTCCAGTATTTTTGCCAGATTCTTTTCGGTTTCACCGATGTATTTATTGACCGCCTGAGAAAGATCTATGCGATAAACATCCCAATTCAGATTTTTTTCCGGCAATGAGGCTGTTAATGTTTTGCCTGTTCCCCTGACTTTGTCCGGACAGTTGCCGGTGGTAACGATTACTGCATTTTTACCTTCGGAGAGATCCTGTCTGGCGAAATAAATGATTCTGTTCAGAATCTCTTTTTCCTTTGCCGACAATTCGGCGTTGGCGGTCGGTTTTTGAAAATCGTAACGTTGAATAAACGGCTGTTGCGTCGAACAGGCCAAAAAACAGATTAGAATGATCGAAAATGAAAAATTCATGTAACTTTCTCCGAATAATGGAGGGGAAAATGTAACCTTCGGCGTTTACAGTTGCAAACGAATGTGTTACCGGTCACAGCAAAAAATAAATTTTATCATTAAAAAAAAATTATTGAACTTTTCCGGATTTAATTCGTCTGATTGGCGCAAAACTGTTTTTTCAGGAAGGCTAATGGATAAAAAGATTTTCTTCATTCTCACTTTTTTCTGTTCAATTGTATTTGCCCGGAACGGCTCTGTCAGCGGATTTGTACATGACGCTGCCAACGGTGAAGCGATCATCGGAGCCAATGTGTACATTAAAGATTTAAACATCGGCAGCAGTACAAACCATAGTGGTTACTATGTTATACCCGAGGTTCCACCCGGGGAACATATTCTGATTACAGAATACCTCGGATATAAAACCGACAGGCGTACGGTACGACTGCATGAAAACGAAGAATTAAAACAGATAATTCTGTTAAACGAGGAAATTCTGCAGGCGGAAACGATAGTGGTTACAGCCGATTCGCTGCCCACAATTGAAAAACTGTACCGGAAACCGATTTCCGAAATAAGCCTGAATTCCAAACAGATCAAACGCATCCCGCAGGTTGCCGAGGCGGACCTGTTGCGCTCACTGCAAACCCTGCCCGGCGTGCTGCCCGTTTCCGATTTTTCTTCCGCTCTTTATATCCGGGGCGGAACTTCCGACCAGAACCTTTACCTGCTGGACGGTACTGATGTGTACAATCCGGAACACGCCTTCGGATTATTTTCAACGTTTAATACCGACGCTATCAAACAGGTCAACCTTTCAAAAGGAGGATTCGGAGCGGAATACGGCGGAAGGTTGTCTTCCATTCTGGATATCACCAACCTGGACGGCAACCGGGAAGAATTCGAAGGGACTGCTTCGATCAGCCTGCTTTCTGCGAAAACAACGCTGCAAATGCCTATCGGTACTATCGGTTCGGTTTCCGGCTCGATCCGCCGTACCTATTTTGATGTGACTATTGCCGAATATATCGACGACATTCCCGATTATTATTTCTGGGATGGTAATCTCAAGGCGTTTCTCGATCTGGATGCCAACAACAAACTGACCATCAGTGGTTACGGCGGCAGGGACGTACTGGATGTTATTTTCAACAATGACGCCACCGAACAGTTGGGCTTCACTTACGACTGGGGCAATTCGACCGGCAGCATTCGCTGGACACATATTTTTTCACCTCAGCTGTTCTCCAATTTCTGGTTCACCGCCAGCCGTTTTTCTTCCGTATTCAATCTGGACGAATTTGATGTCCACGAAGAAAATGATGTTACCGATCTGACTTTTAAAGGAGATCTTGAATATCATATAACCAATGAATTATCATCGCGTTTTGGTTTCGAACTGAAATCGCTTCAGGTGGATTTCAAGCAAAGATTTCCAAACGGCAATGTTAATGTGGAAAACAACCCCGAGCATTACGTGGGATATCTGCAGGGTATCTGGCAGCCGAATTCACGCTGGGAAGTTAATGCCGGCGTTCGCTTCAATTATTTCAACTCGGACAAAGATTTCCAGAACCTGGCGCCGCGATTTGCCGCAAAATACCGGCTCACCGAAAAAATCAACCTGAAGTTTGCCGCCGGCAGGTATTACCAGTTCCTGCACCGTATTCCGCGGTTTATCGCCGCCGATATCTGGACCGTCTCCAACCGGTTTCAACGTTCATCCGCTTCCAATCATATTATTTTCGGATTCCAGCAGGAGTTGCTTGAAGATCTTGAATTCGAAGTGGAAACCTATTATAAGGATTACAGCAATATTTTTGCCTTTAACCAGAATTTTATCACCGAAATTTACCCCGAATACTACGTTGGCGATAAACCGGTCTATACCAGTACCGACGGGCTGTTCAACCGGGGAAACGGTGAATCATGGGGTGTTGAATTCCTGCTGAGAAAAGACCTGGGCCGTCTGACCGGCTGGGTGGGCTATTCATTTTCCAATACCCGTTTTGCTTTCGACACAATCAACAATAACGAGAGATTCGCACCCCGGCACGACCGCGCGCATGCCTTTAACCTGGTGGCAAGTTACGATCTTTCCGGAAGGCAGGAAGACCCTTATCACGGTACCTGGCATGTGGGCGCCAATTTCGTTTATACCAGCGGACAACCCTATACGGAGCCCGGTTCCGCTTACCTTTCCTCCGTTGCACCCGGTGACCCGCTGCGTGAAGAATACTATGCACCGACGGTAATAAACAACATCCGCTTCCCGGCCTATGCGCGGCTGGATGTCAGCATTACCTATAAAAAACGATTCCGTCATCTTTCCCTGGAACCTTACCTGCAGATATTTAATATCGGCAACCGTAAAAATATCTGGTTCCTGAACTACGATTTTGAAAATGGCATTCCAAAAATTGATGAACAATACATGCTACCCATTCTGCCGACACTGGGTATCACGGTCCGTTTCTGATCCGGAGTAAACTATGAAGTTAATTTCATTAATATTGATAATCATCGCCGCCCTGTGGCTGGCCGCATGCGGCGAAGCAACGGTTTCGGTGACGAATAAAAGTTACGAACCGAAACTTACCATCGAGGCCTTTTTGATTGCCGGTAAGAAACCCCGGCAGATTCGCATTTCCCGTAACTTCCCGGTCGATGCCCGCCAGGACCAGATCGACCTGATTCTCGAAGATGCCGATGTAGTGATCACCGATGTTGAAAGCGGAACGGAATACCCTTTGTCTTTTACGTCTCTGGGCGCCTCGCCGGATTCCAACTGGTTCGATTACGCCGGAAACGACCTGATCATCCGAAGCGGTAAAACCTACCGGCTGGATGCCAGCGCCGAAATCGGCGGAAAAATGCTGCATGCCGGTGCTGTGACAACCGTTCCGGACACAGGTTTTGAGATCACAGATATTAATTACACTGAATTACGGTACCGCCAGACGGATACCTCCGGCAACCTGATGCGGTTTTTCATGACCATTCGCCGCTCACCGGGTACCACCTTTTATGTCGCAACCATCCGTGCATTGGACGGAAACCGGGAAAATTTCATAATCAACAACCCGTTCTTCAACCCGGATCACCACGACCTGGATGAACTCATCGACCGCCTGCGCTACCGCGTACAATGGATTCAGGATACGCCTGTTTTCGCAGGAGAAACAGAGATCGAGATATACTGGAGCCAGTTATGGTTTTACAGTAGTTATGAAATAATCGCCTATGCGGCCGACAGGAATTACAAAGATTTCTTACAGACTTTTAACAGGGTGCAGGAGCGGGACGGCAATTTTCACGAAGCGGAATTCCATATTGAAGGTGACGGCATCGGTGTTTTCGGCTCGATGATCGCCGATACAATTGCTATCCGGGTTATAAAATAAACCGCTCTCCACTCTCCGGACTGCCACAGAGCCACGGAGGGCGCTGAGAGTTATATTTTTTTTGAACGAGTGCGTTACCAGACTCGTTATTCTCAACTCTGCGACCTTTGGGTCTCCGTGGCAAAGAAATGTGGTCCGTTACGCCAATTTCGATATACGCGAAATAAACTGCTCCTCGCCGACCAAAACCATGATATCACCCTTTTTCAACACCGTGTCGGCATTGGGTTGGTTATTCACTTCGTATTCATCTTCCTCGTTTTGCGGTGTATGTACCGCCACCAGGTTTACATTGTATTCCGGTCGCAAATTAATTTCCCCCACACTTTTACCGACAAATGGCGCCGGAACCAGCACTTTTGCCACCGACAAAAAATCACCCAGCGAAACGATATCGACGATGTGGCGGTGGATCAGCGAATAGGCCAGTTTGGTGGCGGCGTCGGTTTCCGGTGAAATGATCCTGTCCACCCCAACCGCTTCCAGAATTTTAACATGTATCGGATCGGATGCACGGGTGATGACCAGTTTTACCCCCAGTTTTTTGAGTAAAACGGCCGTCAGCAGGTTTGCTTCGAAATCTTCGCCGATGCAGACGATGCCCATATCGAAGTCATTCAGCCCGAGGCTCTCCAGCGATTTTTCATCGGTGCTGTCCAACCGCACCGCATAGGTTACCGAATCCTTTACTTCTTCAATAAGTTCCATGTTGTTGTCCACCGCAACAACTTCGGCACCGAGATCGATCAGATCAAATGCCAGTTGCTTGCCGAACAGTCCCATCCCGACGATAATTGCTTTATTCATTTCCTGTACCTCTATTCCGACAAAGAATTTTCAGTATACCGGTAAAATGGTTAATTACTTTTGTTTTTAAACCGGCAAAATCATTTTAAATCAGGACTACCTTACATTCCTTACGCGACCCTCTCCACTGCTTGAAATTTTCAATCTTCAATCCTAAATCCTGTACGCTACCCTCACCCCACCATCACATTTTCGGAAGGATATTCAATACGGGGTGCCGTACCCGGTTGTGTGATGGCAAAAGCCAGCGTTACTGCACCCAACCGTCCGAAAAACATGGCGGCGATAATAATCGCTTTGCCGGCCGGCGACAAATGTGGTGTCAGGCCGGTGGACAACCCCACCGTACCGAAAGCCGAAACCGCTTCGAACAGAATATCCCGCAGCGGCGCATCTTCCGTGAAAGAAAGCAGGATGGCTGCGAGTACAACAAAAGTTAGTGAGAAAAAAATCACCACAATTGCCCGGTTGATCACCGTAAACGGAATGGTCCGGTTTCCGTATTCGATTCGGCTTTTGCCGCGGATGATCGATATCGTGCCGAAGATCAGTACGGCAAGCGTAGTCGTTTTGACGCCGCCGCCGGTGGATCCGGGCGAAGCACCGATGAACATCAGCGCCATTATCAACAGCAGTGATGATGTGCTCATCACGTTAACATCAATGGTATTAAACCCCGCTGTTCGCGCCGTGACGGAAGAAAAAAGCGCCGTCAGCCAGTCCATTTTTCCCATTTCGAAAATATAAAGCAATACCGTTCCACCTGAAAGAAGCAACAACGACACACCGGTAACGATTTTCGTCTGAATAGTGAAACGGTTAATCTTCCTGTGCCGACTGCTGCGCAAAAGTTTTGCCGCCCCCAGGTCCATTAATACGGTGAATCCCAGTCCCCCAAGAATAATCAACGTCATAAAAACACTGTTTATCATGATATTGTGTCTGTAGCCGATCAGACTGTCCTTAAACAGAGAGAAACCGGCATTACAGAATGCCGATATGGAGTGAAATACGGCAAAATACACCTGATCGCGCAGCGGCATGGCCGGTAATTCCCAAAACAGAAGCAGCAACACGGCACCAACCAGTTCCAGTGAAAACGTGATGATTACAACATTACGCAAAATGGAAACGATGGTGCCCAGTTTATCCACGTTCAGTACATCGTTCAAAATGACGCGCTCCCGAAGCCCGACGCCCGCCCCGAACAAAAGGGCAAAAAAACTGGTGATGGTCATAATCCCCAACCCGCCGATCTGGATCATAAACAGAATCACCAGCTGCCCGAACAGGGAAAAAGTGCTGCCCGTATCCACCACGATCAAACCGGTTACACAGGTGGCGCTGGTTGCGGTGAACAATGCATCCAGTAAATTCAGTTCCATGCCGGGATGCGTGGCCCGCGGCAGCAATAACAGGACGGTACCGAAGGCAATCACCAGCAGAAAACTCAGAATCAGCGTTTGCGACGGGTGAAATTTCAGATGGGTAAATTTACGGTTATGACGGGCAACCTCCGCCAGGATGGTGAAAAATATCAGTACCTGTGCAGCGGCGATGTAAACCTTCATTACGGCGGTTACATCGATATTGAGGAACACTTCACGGATAACGTTATATCCGAGGGTACGGATTATGGTCGCCGTATCGAGAATGATCAGCAACACCAGCAGTGTTTCAAACCAGAAGCGCTTTAAAAACTTCACTTTTGAAATTGCCAGGGAAATCTTCACGAGATACTGCAACACGTAAAAAACAATGATCAGCAAATCGACACGGGTCAGCAGAGCTGCCCAGCGGTCGGACAGGTAAAAACCGTACTGGGCCAGCAGACTTACCATGGCGGCAAGAGCCACCAGCGTTCGCAGGCGGTCGACCCAGCGAACGATATTCTGTGTTTTCGGATAATATTCGATCATAGCTTGGCTACCGTATCTCGTTAATCGTGAATGCGATCTGCCAATGGCAGAGAAGCGATTCCCTCAGGATGTTTTTACATATATTCATATCGGTGTTTAAAATTCAAAAATTGTTTTCAATCCCGAAGTGTATTTTACCCGTGGAGAATGAATCGCCCTTTCCCAGGCCGAAATCAATGGCCATGACACCCAGCGGGGAATCGAATCGAATACCAATACCGTAGGCGGGTAAAATATTTTCCCGAACCGTACCATTTTCTTTCGAATGAAAAAATCCCCAGTCGTTAAACACAAAAATGCGTGAATTCCGCCCCATCAGGAAACGGTATTCCAGGTTCAGCCACGCAACCGTCTCTCCGTGAAACTGGTTTTCCCGGTAGCCGCGCAATGTGCGCGCACCACCAAACCAGACATGATCGGTCAGTTGCAGTCCTTTACCCTGCACCCGCGCCGCGTGCAATTTCAACGCCAGTAACTGGTTTTTCCACAGCGGCCGGTACCATTCAAAATCCACCGAGACGGTCTGAATGCCGGTTTCTTTCGGAAG
>JAJRVZ010000375.1 GCA_024277055.1 Calditrichota bacterium | reverse complement strand
TGGAACCCCTGTTCTTCCAGCACCGCATCCATTTGCTCCCGCTCCAGAACCGTAAAAACATTTGTTTGTACCAGTTCGGACCTGAACCTGTCGGTAAGCGTCCGGGCTTCGGAAGGAGATACTCCTTCACCTTTCAGATCGAGAACGGCGACGCGAACCGTTCGATGCTGAGCCTGTAAATTTGAAATCAGCGGCAGGACAATACTATGGATAGAAAACGCCAATAATACAATAATGGAGGTAACTTTCATGGATCTATCCCCACATGGTTAAAAAATTGAATTAACTTCAGCCAAGGGCTGACTTTATCATCGGTCAAATCAAGGTTCAGTTAAGTTCGCTTTTCAACATTCCTGCACAAGCAGGGAATCCGGACTGCATTATTTTTTCGTCGTCTATATAATATCGAATGATTTTGTTGGGCTGTTCGCTTTCCCTCATTAATCCGTACGGTAAAGTTTCGATGCTTTATCCGATGAAGTAACGATGCCCTTAATCATCGCCGAGGAAAAACCTTCGTGTTCCATCTGGTTCAGTCCGGCAATGGTGCAACCGCGCGGGGTGGTAACTTTATCGATTTCCCGTTCCGGGTGATTTCCGGAGGCGAGGATCAGCGAGGCGGCGCCGCGGGCGGTTTGAGCGGCGATTTTCAGGGCATTTTCCGATGAAAAACCGATTTCAATTCCACCCTGGGAAGCAGCGCGGATAGCCCGTAGAAAAAAGGCAATGCCGCAGGCGCTGAGCGCCGTTGCCGGGATCATGTGCTCTTCGGGAATAATCAGGGTTTCGCCGACCGATTCGAAGATTTTTACGGACTTTTCCAGGGCGGCTTCATCACCGTTACTCGCCAGACAGGTCATCGATTCCCCGATGGCGATCGCCGTGTTGGGCATGGCCCGTACAACCTGTATATCGTTTTTTGTTTTTTCAAGTATCCGGCCGATGCTGATTCCCGAAACAACGGAAATCAGCAAATGTTTGTCGGATTCCAGGACCGGTGCAATCTGTTCAAGTACCCCGTTAACCTGTTGCGGCTCGACCGCAATCAGTATAATTGATGAGTTTTTTACTGCTGATATATTATCATCCGTAACGACAAATCCGGCGCGCTTGAAATCGTCAAGTTCTTTTGTGCGACGGCGGGTCAGCACTATTTGCCGTGGTTCGTAAACTTTATTATCCGCGAGCCCGGCAGCGATAGCCCGACCAATATTGCCTGTACCGATAATGGCCAGTTCGTATGAAGCCACAATTCCTCCAAAATATGGTTAAAAAAATGAATTAATGCGACAGGTTTTCATAAAATAGTTGCAAAAGGCATCGCTGTCAAGTTAATCGAAAACAAGCGTCGATTGATTTATTCAGCACGAACGGTTATTTTCCTTTAAGAACTGAAAGGAAAACCATGCGTACCGCATTCACATTATTATTTCTGGCCATTCTGTCCGTGGCTGTCTCCGCCGGTGATTTTGATTCCATCGAGATCGGCACCTTCAATATCCGCTTTTTTCCCTGCAACCGGGACGGCGAGATGATGAAACAGTACAATATCGAAATGCGTTATCCGCCCAAAGGGTCGGCAACGGATACAACAGCTCTTTTTCAGCTGTTGAAAGAACTGGATATCGAGCTGCTCGGCGTGCAGGAAATTGTGGACCCTCTGCTGTTCGGTGCCATGGCCAAACGCCATATGGGCAAACAGTGGGAATTTATTTATGCACCGTCCAATGCCTGGCAGAAAGTTGGTCTGCTGTACAACAGTGATAAACTGGAACTGATCGGCAAACCGCAGATTTACGCCGAAGTGGCGCTGGGACAAATGGACCGGCACCGGCCGGCGCTGCGCGGTTATTTCAAGGTAAAGCATAACGGCTTTGATTTTCATGCCATTGTCGTACATTTAAAATCAGGGCCGCGCGGTTACGACCGACGCGAGCAACAATGGAATTACCTGCAAAAAATTTTACGGGATTTGCCGAAGGGCAAACAGAAAGACGCCGACATTATCCTGATGGGGGATTTCAATAATGTTTCCGATAAAAAATACGATGAATTTTCTTTTTTAATGAAAAATCAGAATTACTACTGGGTTAATTCGGAACAGGATACTCTTCCATCGGAATACTGGCGCCCGAACTGGAAAGAACCCCGGCTGAAAGGGGGCACTATCGATCAGCTCTTAATTTCCGCAGACGCCAAAGTCGAATATGTTGAGGGCAGTGTGAAGGTGGCCGGCTATTGTGCGGATGGAAAAACGGAGATCGCCGGTGAATTTCCGGAGTACTATCACAACATTTCCGATCATTGCCCGGTGTACGGAACCTTTTATTCAGGCCGGGACGACGATTAGGAAATGTGAAAAACAAGATCAATTAAAATGGCCCATCACACTACAAAATCCGCTTACGACCGGCTTACCGAACGCCTGAACCGCTATCCGCAGGGGGCGACGCCATCGGAGCTGCTGTTCAAAATCCTGAAGATTCTTTTCAAAGAGGAAGAAGCGGCATTGGTCGCCCTGTTGCCGATCAAACCGTTCACGGTTGATAAAGCAGCAGCTATCTGGAAAAAGAGTCCGGCCGAAACGCAAAAAATTCTCGACGAACTGGCCGGCCGTGCGCTGATTGTGGATATTGTGTACAACGGCAAAACCGAATACGCTTTGCCGCCGCCCATGGCCGGTTTCTTCGAATTCTCGATGATGCGGATTCGTGACGACATCAATCAGAAACTACTGAGTGAGTTGTTTTATCGGTATATCACCGAAGAAGATGATTTTATCCGCGCCCTGTTCACAGAAGGTGAAACGCAGCTGGGCCGCACTTTTGTAAACGAGACCGCCCTTTCCGAAGAAAACGCGCTGTACGTTCTCGACTACGAGCGGGCCGGTGAAGTGATCAAATCCGCCTCGCACCGAGGCGTCAGCATGTGCTATTGCCGCCATAAAAAACTGCACCTCGACATGGCCTGCGACGCGGAAATGAATATCTGTATGACCTTCAACACAACGGCGGCTTCGCTGATCCGTCACGGGCATGCACGGGAGGTTGATGCGGAGGAAGGTCTGGACCTGCTGCAAAAGGCACGGCATCAGAACCTGGTACAGTTCGGTGAGAATGTACAGAAGGGGGTCAATTTCATCTGCAATTGCTGCGGCTGCTGTTGCGAAGCGATGATCGCCGCACGGCGATTTGCCATAATGAATCCGGTGCACACCACCAATTTCATTCCGCAGGTCGAAACCGAAAAATGCAACGGTTGCGGCAAGTGCGTCAATGTCTGTCCGGTGGAAGCCATGACGCTCGTTTCGGCGAACGACCCGGCTAAACCGAAAGCCAAACTGGCCAGACTGGATGAGCAGCGTTGTCTGGGTTGCGGCGTCTGCGTGCCGGTGTGCAGCAGGGACAGCCTGTCGCTGAAGTCGCGGGAGAGGCGGGTGCTGACTCCGGTGAACGGCGTACACAAGGCGGTGGTAATGGCGCTGGAAAGAGGAAAACTGCAAAACCTGTTTTTTGACAACCGGGTGTTATTCAGCCACCGTGCGCTGGCGGCGGTGACCGGCGCGATCCTGAAACTGCCGCCGGTGAAGCGGATTATGGCCAGTGAGCAGGTGAAATCACGCTACCTGGCCGAAATGGTGAGACGGATAAGGCATTGAGTTGTGCCGGGTAACGTCAGGGCCCGGAACAAAAGGATGAGGTTGTAAAATAACGGGTAATTATTTCATTTATTCAGTGCTCGATTCGTTAGATCACCCTCTATTTTCAATTCTCCACACCGATAAGCCGCGAGATAACAATCCGCTGAACTTCACTGGTGCCTTCGCCGATTTCCAGCAGTTTCTGGTCGCGGTAGAAACGGGCGATCCCGTACTCCTCCATCAGGCCGTATCCGCCGTGCAGTTGTACCGCCTGGTTCACAACCCGGCCCATAACTTCCGAGCAATACAATTTGGCCATGGCCGCCTGTTTACTGAAAGATTTTCCGCTGTCTTTAAGTTTGCAGGCTTTATAGAGCAGCGCCCGTGACGCTTCAATTTCCGTAGCCATGTCGGCCAGTTTAAAGGCGTTTACCTGGAAACTGGAAATGGGTCTGCCGAACTGTACCCGCTCTTTTGCATATTTCATGGCCATTTCGAAGGCGCCCTGTGCGCCGCCCAGACCCATGGCCGCGATGGAAAGCCGTCCGCTGTCCAGCGTGGACAACATCTGGTGAAACCCCTCACCGCGATTACCCAATAAGTTTTCTTCCGGCACGGTGACGTTATCAAAATACAACTCGGAAGTGTTGGAAGAGCGCCAGACCATTTTGTTGTGCATGGGACGGGTTTCAAACCCTTTGGTGCCGTTTTCAACCAGAATGCAGGAATATTCCTTGCGTCCCTCGGCATTGCCTCCGGTTACGGCCTGAATGGTGCTGCCCCAGGTGATCTCGGTAGAGGCGTTGGTTATAAAAATTTTGCTGCCGTTGATCACCCATTTACCGTTCACCAGTTCGGCATTGGTCTGCGTCCCGCC
>JAJRVZ010000022.1 GCA_024277055.1 Calditrichota bacterium | reverse complement strand
CGAAACGCCGGACGGACAGTATATTCTGCTGGCCTCAGGCAGCGGATTGTTGAAAGTGGATGCTTCGACTTATGCTCTGCTGGACACCATAAATGGTTATTATCGAACCGTGGTTTCAAAGCAGGTTATGCCGTCCGGTATCGGTGAACCTCAAATTAGTCCTGCTAAAGAACTGGTGTTGTACTCAAACTACCCGAATCCCTTCAACCCCGTAACAATGATTTCCTTTAATATACCCGAGAAAGCAAATGTGCAGGTGGTGGTATACGATATCAGTGGCAGAAAAGTCGCAACACTGATAAAGGATGAGCTGGGTCCGGGACTCAAGCAGGTGCCGTTTGACGCCGGTTCGTTGGCCGGTGGGGTCTATTTTTACCGGGTACGTGCCGGTCAATTCGTAAAAACGGGAAAAATGGTGCTGCTTCGTTAGATAATCGGCAATTAATGGATCACAAACATATTTGAAAACTGTAAACCGGTCTGCAAGGCCGGTTTTTTTTCGGAAAACCGATTCTTCATTTGACCGGCGATCGATGAACGAATGCGTACGACTGTACCATTTCGTACAGTTCAAAGTACCGGCCGGTACAATAATATATCTTTCCATATCTCGGCACTTTATTGTATGTTCCACAAAAACAGTGTGTTAGGATGAAAAAAATACTTTGGCACAACGCTTGTATCAGTTATGGCGGAATTACAGAGGAAACTATGCAACGAACAGTAAAAATACTTTTGAGCCTTATAATCATAAACACCATGCTGTTGAATTACGGATTCGCCCAGCGAGACACGGATCCGAGAATTGTAAGAGAATTTCATCAGTTGGAAGTATTTCTACGGCGCGTATGGGATATTGTAAAAAACACGGATCATCAGAAAGCTATCAATTTAATGCGGCAGGCCCGCGATGAATTTGAAATTGCCCGCAACCTGTTATTTAATCAGCAGCCACCCCGCCCGGTACCGGCCCGGATTCACATGGCCAAAGCAAAGCAATTCGCCGAACTGGCGGCGAAACTGGTGCTGCGTCAACCGCTTGGTACTTTAAAAGCCCAATTGGATGAGCTGATTAACCGTGCGGAACACGCTGTCGGCCGTTCCGGGAACGATGAAGCATACTATTTATTGCAGCAGGCCAAAAAATTTCGTCGCAAAGCAATACATGCCCTGCAACAGGATTCTCCCCAATTTGCGGAAGGCGAACAATTCGTCCGTATCGCATTTTTCTTTGCCCGCAAATCCATTGAAATGGCGGAAGGGAGTACGTCCGATGAGTCGTCCCGTCTGGAAGATTATGTGAATCAATTACAGCGACTTTTCCGTCAGGCGGAAGATCTGCTTGCGGCGAATCCGAATGACATGCTGGAGAAAATGCTTCGGGAAGCGCGCAGACATTTCCGCGATGCAAAAGATCTATATAAGCAGGGTGAAATCAAACCGGCAATGAAAAAAATGCAACTGATCGAAAAACTGTTGTATCGAATTTTTGATCAACTGGACCGCGAAGATATGAATCCGAAGAATCAAACTGAAAACAGTCTGTATTCACTGAGATCATTTTTACAGGCACTTGAAAGTGAATTGAGCGGCATAGGGAACGCCACCGCAGAAAAAATGCTTCAAAATGCCTGGAAATTATTCCGTGAAGCGGAACGCGCAATGAACGACGGGCTTTATCGACAGGCACAAACGAAAATTTCATTAAGCCAGCGCTTTGCCAACCGGGTTATGATGAGTTTGAAAGTACACGACACCGTTAACTATGATGAAATAAAAGCCCAGATCGCCGATACGCGCAGTTTACTCGATCTGCAGGCACAGCAGGAAGGAATTACACAGGACAACGTAGCAGCAAAGATGCTGGAAGAGGCAAAACGCTTTCTGACAAGGTCTGAAAATTATTTACAACAGGAGCGGCCGGGACTGGCATTTAATATGCTGCAGGCGGCCACCCGTCTGAGTACCAGGATACAGCGCCGCTTGCGCCGGGAAGACGCCGTGGCTGTAAGTGCAGCAGAAACGGAATCGCTTTACAAGCGCGTTGAGAGTATACTGAACCGTCTGTCTGAAAATGAACGCGTAATGAAACGCCACGCTCCCGTAATCGCGCAATTGCGGAAAATGACCGAAAAGGGATTGGAATATCTGCGCAACGGCCAGACAGACCTGGCGAATGAGTGGATTATAATTGTCAATCAGCAGATAAAACAATACGCCAATCAATGGCGAAAATGATGTTAACCGCTGTACTTATTGGGCCCAATACAGGTACAGGCAAAATGTTCAACCAATACAGGAGGTAGAGATGAGACGTTTAACCCTAACCATGGTCGGAATTACCCTGCTGCTTTTGTGGGGCTGTTCCAAAGACAGTGGGCCTAATGACGCGAACGAATTGAGCGATGAGGTCCAGATTCAGTCCGAAATTCAGGCCTATGAGAGCAGCGATTCCCTCGACTATTTCTATGCCGATCTGGATGAAGTCGGCGAAGATTATTTCGTAGGCCCGCAGAAAGACACCGGCAGTAGCCTCGGGAAACCGATTATTCCGCTCCGTTTCGGACGCATCGGACGCCATCCGGTTGTCGCCGATCTGCGCAT
>JAJRVZ010000374.1 GCA_024277055.1 Calditrichota bacterium | reverse complement strand
CCGGTGATTACGGAGGTACATGAATGGGATGATGATCTTTTGGTTCAGGTTATTCGCCGGGAACTGGACAGGGGCGGTCAGGTATATTTCGTACACAACCGTGTACAAACGATCGACAGCATAAAAAGTATTTTGTCGGAACTGGTACCCGACGCCCGAATTGCCGTCGGGCATGGACAGCTGCCGGAGAAACAGCTTGAAAAGATCATGATGGATTTCATACACAGAAAATACGATATACTTGTTTCAACGATGATCATAGAAAACGGCCTGGATATTCCCAATGTGAATACCATTATCATCGACCATGCCGACCGGTTCGGTCTGGCACAGTTGTACCAGTTGCGTGGTCGTGTCGGGCGCTCCGACCAGCAGGCCTATGCTTATCTGCTGATACCGGGAATAACGAGAATAACCGAGCTGGCCCGAAAGCGCCTGAGAGCCATTCAGGACTTTACGGATCTTGGTTCGGGTTTCAAGGTAGCGTTGCGGGATATGGAGATCCGCGGTGTCGGAAATATTCTGGGTAAACAGCAGAGCGGCAACATCCAGGCGGTCGGCTTCGATCTTTACTGCCGGTTGATGGAAGAAGCGGTTCATCAGATTCGGGAAAAAAGCACGGGAGAAATGCCGGAAATCCAACTGGAAAGACGTACCGATCCCAAAATTGATTTTGATTTTGACCTCATGCTGCCTGCCGATTATGTATCTGAAATAAAAGAACGGGTCACCATATATCACCGCCTGGTGAATCTTACGGATATCGAGTCGATCGGCAACCTGAAATCCGAACTTCGGGATCGGTTCGGGCCGTTGCCTGAGCAGGCGAAATTTTTATTCGAAGGAATTGAACTAAAAGTGCTGGCCGGGCGTATATTCGCCGATCGACTGATCCTGAAAAAACAAAAACTGCGCATTTTTTTCTCCCCGGAAATACAGAACAACGAGTCGTTTTTCAGCGAAACGATTCCGGGGCTGTTGAATCAGGGGAGGGAAAAAGTTCGGTTCATAAACAAGCCGGATATGCCCGGTGTCGAGATCCGGCTGGAAGGAGAGTCTTTGCTGGAACGTCTGGGATACGCAAAAAAAGTTTTGCATAACTTATAAACAGCTTTTAGCTTAAACGCTTTTAAAAATCCAAAATGGAGGACACTCATGTTAAAATCGTTTGTTAAATATGCATTGGTCATCGTTTTATCGGTATTTTACTTTCATTGCGGACCGGATGCAGAAACGGTTGCAACTGTCGGTTCATTAAAAGTTACAAAAGATGAATTACGGTCCGATCTGAAAAGACGATATCCGAAGCAGGCCGATCTTAATGCAATTGATGCCGCTAAAAAGAAAGAAGTGCTTGATAAGATCATACTCAAAAAACTGAAGATTAACGCGGCGTATGACATGGGCCTTGATCAGGATCCGGATTTACTGAACCAATTGCAGGCCCGTGAACAGAACATGCTCGGCAACAAATACTATGAACGTGTAATTGTCGATAAACTTATTTCACCGCAGGAAATTGATGAATACCTTGAGAAGCAGGGTACGGAAATAAAAGCCCATCATATTCTCATCGGGTATAAGGATGCCAACCGGTCTGTGAAACGTACCAAGGAAGAAGCCCGGAAACTGGCGGAAGAATTGGCGAAAAAGGCAAAAGGCGGAGCGGATTTCGAGCAACTGGCCGTACAATATTCGGATGAACCGGGTGCCAAAAATAAAAAAGGCGATCTGGGATATTTTACCTGGGGACGCATGGTGCCGCCTTTCCAGGAGGCTGCCTGGGCTTTAAAAGTCGGTGAAATTTCCGACCCTGTGGAAACCCGCTATGGTTTTCATATTATACGGCTGGACGACCGGCGTGATGTGGAGGGATACACTCCGAGCCGTACGCCCGAAACCATCCTGAATGTAAAACGCTCGCTTTTCAAAACATATGCGGATACCGCCCGCAAACTCTGGCAGGCCCATTCGGATGAAATGAAAAAGAACAGCAACTACAGGGTTAATAAAGAGGCTATCAATGAATTGGCCACGTTGTTAACGGAAAAAATTGAAAAAGAGAAGGTAACCGCCGACAGTTTCACCCCGGAAACCAAAAACAAAAAACTGATTGAATGGGACGGAGGGAGTATTACTTTGCAGACCCTGCTGGACAAATACAGCAATCGTCTTGCCCGTGCTCTCGGTAGTTTTCGCCAGGCGGACGTTCTGAAAAGAGAATGTGAAAACCAGGCGATCATGTTAATGGTGACGGCCGGTGCGAAGGAGATGGGCCTGGACAAAGAAGAAGATGTGCTAAAAACCCTGAACAAATTCAAGGAAGATCGTCTGGCACAATTGGCCGAAAAGAAAAATGTGATGTCTGAAATCAAAATGGAAGATGAAGATATCCGCAAATATTATGATGAGAACCCCGGACAGTTCAAAAAGCCGGCGGAGATTGAAATCTGGGAAGTGTTTGTAAAAAATGAGAAACAGGCGAAGAAGGTGCTGAAAATGGCCCGGGCGGGAAGAAAATTCTCGGACCTGGCACGCAAATATTCGGAAGACAAATATTACAGTAAAAAGGGCGGATACCTTGGTTTCCGGACACAGACCGCACGCGGTACCGTCTCACGCAAGGCTTTTGAAATCGGTCCGAACAGCAAACCGACCGGCCCCATCAAGTACCGAAACGGCTGGGCCGTTATTAAGACGGGAGAAAAACACGAAGAGACGCAGCGTCCGTTCAAAGAGGCGATTGCCATGGTGAAGAGCAGGCTGCGCAACAAACTGATCCGCGAGAAACGAACGGCGTGGGAAAAAGAGTTGCGTGAAAAATATTCCATCGAAATAAATGAAACGGCATTGAATGCGTTATAAAAAACTGACCGCCTATAATCGGAGTCTGCCTGCGCTTCTGATATGTCTTGCATTTCTAATTGCGTGTACACGGGAACAGGGGCAGGGTGAAGATGTCATCGCTCAGGTAAATGAAGCAAAATTAACCCGCGCGGAACTTGAAACCAGTGTTCCGCGGGGGATTTCTTCGGAACAACGCGCTGCGTTAAAACGAGACCTGATGGAAAAGTGGATTGAAGATCAGATTTATTATCAAACCGCGGTCGATGACGGCTTCTCCCTGTCGGCTGAAGAAAAGAAACTGCTTGAGCGTTATGAGCGACGGTTGCTGGTTCAGAAATTTCTGGACGCCAGAATTAACAGGACCTATAAAGTAAACGATCAGGAAATAGTGGATTATTACGATCAGCATAAGGATGAATTCATCTGGAAGACGGAGCATGCGCATATTGTTCATGTGCTGGTTGAAAACAGGGATAAGGCATTATTTACTCAAATCCGAAAAAGCAAAGACCTGATGTCGATCATCAAAACCTATTTTCTGGATCAGCAATCGAATACAGCGAAGCCGGTCGGTGATCTCGGCTATGTAAAACTGTCGGAATTTCCCGATAAGGTCGCCGGCGAAATCAGAAAACTGCGAACGGGATCAATATCCAAACCGATTCGAACAGAATTCGGATATCATTTTGTACAGTTGCTGGACTTGCCGAAAGTAGGCGATCACAAAGACCTGGATCTGGTACGGGATGAAATCCGTTCGAGAATACAACTTTTGAAAAGACGGCAAGGTATGAGAGCGCTGAAACGCCAATTGCTTACCAATTTTAAAATACAAACAGATCTGACAAAACTTAACCAACCTTAGAGGGTCATGCGAATCATAAAAATAATCATAATCACGGTATTACTCAGTATTGCCGTACAGGCGCAGCAGCTGGTGGAAGGCATTGTTGCGGTTATCGGAAACGAAATCGTTCTCAAATCGGAAGTGGACAACCTGGTTCAATCGTACGCGATTCAGAACCGAATCAACATCACCGGCGACAAAGAAAAGTTGGAGGCGCTGCGAAAAGAAGTGCTGGACAAACTGGTTGAGCAGAAGATTCTGCTCGCCAAGGCCGAGGAAGACACGGTCACCATTGATGAACGGGAAATCGATCAGCGGGTTGAGCAGAATATTCGTTATATGATACAGCAGGTCGGTTCGGAAGAGAAACTGGAAGAGGCGTTTCAGAGCCCGATGAAGAAAATACGCAGAGATTTACGAAAAGAAACGGAAGAACGCCTGAAAATAGATATGTTGCGCCGCAGCAAATTTCAGATGGTGAAAGTGAGCCGCAGGGAAGTGGAAAATTTCTACAATACCTATAAGGATAGTCTGCCGCCGATTAAAGAAACCGTTGAAATCGCACACATTCTGAAACAGATCAAGGCGGGAGAATCCAGCCGTCAGGCGGCCCTTGATAAAATACGCGAAATTAAGAAACAACTGGACGCCGGGGCGGATTTCGAAGAACTTGCCCGTAAATACAGCGAAGATGTGGCCTCCGCAAAGCGCGGCGGAGATTTGGGCTTTACGAAACGGGGCGATTTTGTCAAGGAATTTGAAGAAACCGCCTTTTCGCTGAAACAGGGAGAGATTTCCGATATTGTTGAAACCCAGTTCGGGTTTCATATCATTCAATTGATTGAACGACGCGGTGAAAAAGTGCGTACGCGTCATATTTTAATTCAGTCGCGTCCGACCGAAGATGATGAACGCCGGATTATTGCCGAACTGAAAGAGATTCGTGATAAAATACTGGCCGGAGCGCCCTTCGATTCCATGGCGGTTATACATTCTGACGATCAGAATGCTTACAAGGACAAAGGGTATCTTGGAACATGGGAAGTTGAAAAACTGGCGATACCTGCCTTTGCGAGGATTGTAAGAAACCTGAAACCGGGTGAAATCAGCGAACCGTTTAAAACGGAATACGGCTATCACATCGTAAAACTGATTTCGAAGCAGACGGCACGCACGCTTAATCTGGCACAGGACTGGGATAAAATTCAGGAAATGGCTCTCAATCGAAAAATTGAGAAAGAATACAAAAAGTGGATCGCGAGGATAAAAAAGGAGATTCCGGTAGAAGTACGTATGAATTTTAATTAACTTCCATCCGATCAACTGCATGCCTGAGTACATGTTGCAGACATCCGGTTCCGGTTAATTGTGGCGGAAGCAAATTCATGAAAACATCGGTTCTAATTTTTGAATCCGGCAAAACATGGCGAACACGCCTTCGGCAATTGTTGGGTGAAAATTTCCGGATTTTATTTAAACCCACCATCCGGCAGTTGGTTGCCGTTGAAAATTTCCGGGATTTTGCAGCAATAATTCTCTGTCCGGAGGCTGATCAGTACCGGGCAATCATTGAATTCATATCGCAGCATCGCGAATTAACCACCATCATCCTGCTGGATAATAATGAAAATTCGGATGAAACCATACACGATTTTTTGAGGGCCGGGGCGGATTTCTGCCTGCAAAAATCGGAGTTAAAGGAAGATGAACTCAAATTAGCCGTTAAAATTTTTTCCGACCGCAGGCGCCTGCTGTCGCTATCAGAAGCTCCCGTCGAATCCCAATTAAAGAAATACTTTTACGGAAAATCACCGCAGGCCCGCCATATTGAAGAGCAAATCGGGCAATTGAAAAATCTGAACAGCCACGTGTTGCTGAGTGGAGAAACCGGAACGGGGAAAACCGAAATTGCCCGTCGCCTGCATTTTGAATCTGTTCGAAATAACCACGATTTTATGCATATTAATTGTCCGTCTATTCCTGAAACCTTACTGGAAAGCGAATTGTTCGGATTTGAAAGGGGAGCTTTCACCGGTGCTTCCGAAAGCAAATCCGGCAAACTGCTCGCTGCGGGCGAAGGAACAATATTTCTGGATGAGATCGGGGAGATTTCCAATGCGCTGCAGTCGAAGCTTCTGAAGGTAATTGAAGACGGTACATTCTATCCTCTGGGAAGCCTGAGGCAAATAAAGATACAGGCGCGGATCATAGCGGCAACCAACAAGAACCTCGAAAAAGCAGTCGCAGCCAATTTGTTTCGGGAAGATTTGTTTTACAGATTGAACACCTTTCATCTGCATTTGCCGCCTCTGCGCAACCGAAAAGAAGATATTCCTGAACTGTTTCAGTTTTTTGTAACACAAAAATGTAAAAAGTATGAAATCGATGAACCGGAGATTGATCTGTCAATTTATCCTTCCTTAATGGCCTGTGACTGGCCAGGAAATATAAGGCAACTGGAGAACCTGACGGAAAGCATCATTGTCGCGCGCCCGCAGCGAATAGATAATTCAATATTGCCTTCAAATTTTCCTGAACTGACCGACAATTTCACTGTTCGACAGAATGATTCAGTGATTCCGCTTAAAAATTTTACAAAAATGTATATAGATTTAATTGTAAAAAAACTGAACGGAAATATTACCCGTGCGGCAAAACTGCTGGAGGTGGATCGCAAAACAATAAGAAAATTTATCCGAAACGGGCAGTGAGGCGTCATAATGATCGGCATCACATTTTGCCCCGGCCCTGTTCTATATATTAACAGACTATCATTAATACCGAATCCGAACTTTTAGTATGGCAAATATCATTGATAAAATAGCAAAACTGGATATAATTCGTGCAAGGCGCAACGGTAAAAACTTTCTGAATAATTATTTACAGATCGACAAATCGTTTAATGCAATTGAGTATCAGTTCAGTTCGGAGCAGGAATTGCACGACTTCATGCGTAATGTGTTTCATGATATTAATTTACGTACGGGATTGGATCTGAATTTTTTTGTGCTGCGCGGAAGGCATGAAACGATTTGGAGGAATATTCTGAATAATAATGAAGAATTGAAAAACAGACCATTCCTGGCTTTCCTGGAAGATCACTTCGTTGATATTTTTAAAGATACGGTAAAGTATCATCGTCCGATCGGTGAAAACGGTAAAACGGATCAGGTGCATTCGGGTTTCCTGACCATGCGGGTCAGCGGGAATTTATATTATCTGTTGGAGATCGTCAATCACCCGGCGGCTGACAAATACTATCGACTAATTGAACAAAAACTGAAAATTCTGATGCATCGTTATGCGCTGCTCAATTCCAATGCCGAGTTGACTTCCCGGCTCAACATGCTTTCGAACCGGTTGCAGGAAAAGGATCGCGCACTGATCTCGGCAGAGCGTTCCATGAAAAGAAAAGTATATGAACTGCACAACCTGGTTGAAGCCAGCAATGAAATATATTCCATTTTAAATATGAAGCAGTTGCTGAATTCCGCATTGCTTACCATCATCGGTCAGATTGGATTTCAGAGTGCCTTCGTGATCATGTTTGATGAAAATTCCAGTCGCTATAATATGGAATTCCAGAAAGGTTTTAAAAAGGGTGCCCTGAAACAATTGTATTTTGACCTGGACAGCCCTCTCATCCCTTTTTTCCTCAAACATCGCACACCGGTGAATATCAGCAGGATTGAATCGAGTAAAAACCTGCGACCTTATTCGGATATATTGACCGAACTGGGAATATTTTTAATAGCGCCGATCATTTACTCAGAAAGATCACAGGGTATTATAGGCGTTGGCCAGAAGTTGTATGATCAGGATTTTCAACAAACGGATTTTGAAATATTTCATATTCTTGTTAATATCATTTCGATTTCAATCGGGAACGCACAAATGTACGAATCGGTAAAGAACCTGTCGATGACCGACGGAATGACCGGTTTGTACAATTACAGGTACTTTGAGGACCGGTTAAGAGAGGAACTGAACCGGGCCAGAAGAAATAAAAACAAAGTTTCTCTGATTCTGCTGGACATCGACCATTTTAAGAATTATAATGATACACTTGGGCATCGTGCCGGTGATGAAGCCCTGCGCACCGTCGGAAAGGTTTTGCGTAATTCTGTGCGTGATGAGGATATTGTAACCCGGTATGGCGGCGAAGAATTCGGAATCATTTTGCCGGGAGTTGCAAAAAGGGGAATCAAACCGTTGGGTGAACGGGTGCGGGAACAAATGGAAAAAAGCAAATTTTTCAAAGAAGAGGTTCAGCCGCTCGGCAGTATAACCGTCAGTCTCGGAGGAGCGACATTTCCTGACGATGCCCTGGATTTTGAATCGCTGGTAAATCGTTCCGATGAAGCGCTCTATGAAGCGAAAAGTAATGGACGAAATCAATTGCGGATCTATAATAAAAAGAAATCAGGCAGGAAATAGGCATGTCCGATATTGGCTTTAACGACAATCTTGAAGTTTCCGGGAGAACTTTTCATTTTCAAACTGCTAGTAATGTCAAAAAGGGCAGTGTTCGCTGTGAGATCTTCGAAAAAGGAAGGGTTATTTCCACTTCCGTGGTCGATTTCGAACGCAGGCAAACCAATAAGACCCATTCCATCGAAAAGCGGTTGAAAGATATCGTTGAATCGATGCACCGGGAAATGATGGCCGAAATCGAACTGCTTTTTCTCATCGCCGAGAAGGTTAAAAAACTGCGCCATGCCCCTTCCAATACCAAAATGGGTATTATGTTCTTGCAAAACAATCTGATCGATGACGCACTTGAACAGTTTGAAATGGCAATAAAGAACGATCCGAATTATCTCGAGGCCTACAACAGCATGGCTCTCACCTACCTGCAGATAGGTGAACAAAAGAAAGCAATAAAAATTATTGCACAGGCAATGGAAAAAGACAACCGCTTCGCGGATATGCATAACAATTACGGTCTGGCGTTGATGATGGATATGCAGTTCAGAAAGGCATTGAATGAGTTTCGCGAAGCGCTGAAAATCAACGGTCGGTATTCCGAAGCACAATATAACCTTGCCGTCCTTTTTTTCAAAAGCACCATGCATGATAAAACGGATGACTATCTGCCCCCGCCTTCCATCCGAATACAACGCGGTATCGAGCAATTGGAGAAGCTGCGGGCCGTAGGTTTGAAACGGTTTGATGATATTTATGAAAAGGTAAGAAAAAATCTTGACAACGAAGATATTGAAACCGCAGTGAAGCTGCTGGAAGAAAACCGCGAGCGAATTTTTCCGAGAGATTCTCTCAGTTTGATCGGGACCAGTTTTTACCTGAAGTTCATGTATGGCGGAAAAGGACTGGATAATGAAATTATTCGAAAATATGAACGCCGTCTCGAGACGGCACTGGAAATGCATGGTGATTATGCTGATATCTGGAATAATCTGGGAATAATTCATCTTATTCAATGTCGCAATCTGTTTTTACAGGCGCTCAGCGAATTCAAGCGGGCCCTGGAGATCAATCCCGGATTTGAAAAAGCACGGAAAAATAAAAAACTGGTCGAAAATGATGGAAAGGAATTCCTGATTCTTTTGCGGGCAATCCTAAAATGAAATTGAATATTCAGGACATAAATACCTTTTTACGTAAACAGACAAACCGCTTTTATCTGTGGACCAAATTAGGTTTTACGTTTCTGCTGGCGCTGATGTGGCTTGCGGATTCACAACTGTTCGCCCAGGAATCCAACGCCGTCGTAGCATCCGCTCTCATTGCGGCAATCCTTTCCACCCTGATTTTCGGTGTCATTTTCAGGAATCAACCTTTCCGCGATAATTATATCAGAACGTTTATTCTTATCGACCTGGTTATTACTTTCGTTTTACTTTTACCGGTTTACCATGCCGATATAGCCTTTGTCGTTCTGAACCTGCTCCTCATTATGCAGATCAATTTAGTGTTGCAGCAGAAAAACCAGATTTTGATATCGGTGATTTATTTCGGGCTGCTGGCAGGAATGCTGGCGGTATATCAGTTCAACGGTCAGATTCAAACCGGAATCAGGGAAGCATTTGTACTTGTTTTATTCAATGTGATCGGGTACCTGCTGCTGATGTTCGGTGAAAGAATTCTGCGCGCGTACGAAGCCGAAATTTCCCGCCTGCAAAATGATCATTCACAACTGATCAGTAAACACGATTTCTTAAGTAAGGAAGTCCGGCAAACAAGCCAACGGCTTAATCATCTGAATAAAGACCTGAAACGCAAATCCTATGAAATTCAAAATATATTAAACTTGTCCGGTCAGATCGGCGCCGATCCCGATTCAAAAAAGGTGATATCAAACTTTCTTCTGACAATGGTAGGGCAGATGGGCGCCTCGCATGCCCTGTATCTTGGCCATAAGGACAATTCGAAAAACTATTTCGTGATTCAGGACCAGAAGGGCATTCACGACAAGCGTATTCAGAAACTGCGAATATACAAGGACAGTTTTCTTGTTCAAATCCAAAAGGCAACCCGCGACCCGATACTGATAAAAGAAATTCCGAGAGAGCATTTGTACCGGGATGAACAGGAATTGCTGAATTATTTCGACAATGATCTGATCAGCCCGATCATGGTCAGAAACCGGGTTATTGGTATGTTCATTATCGGCGGAAAGTTATCCGGGCATCCATTTACCACCGAAGACATAAACCTTATTTCAATACTATCGAATCAGGCAGCGTTCATAATTGAACAGTCGAGTGTTCACGAAGAAATATATGATTTTTACAATAAGACGGTACGGGCATTGCTCCGTGCCCAGGAGATGAAAGATATTTACAGTCGCGGACATGCTGTTCGCACTGCCCAATATGTAAATGCTGTCGGCAGACGAATGGATTATTCCGCTTCCGATTTAAAACATTTAACCTATGGCACGATATTGCATGACATTGGAAAAATAGCTTTACGTGACGAATTATTACATTATGATAAAAAATTCAATGGTCATGACGACGATATTAAAAAGAAAATATTGGACCATACGGTACTGGGGGCATCCATTCTAAAGGGGGTAGGATTCAAGGAAGACCTGGTGGACCTGGCATTGCATCACCACGAATGGTATAATGGCAAAGGGTATCCGCACGGCTTGAGCGGAAATGAAATATCACTGGGTGCACGAATACTTTCGGTATGCAATGCGTATGATGCGATGATGTCCGACAAACCCTACCGGAAATCTCTCCAGGAGGAATGGTCCCGTGAGCAGTTACTCGCGCGGGCCGGCAAACAATTCGATCCGGAAGTGGTCGATTTGTTCCTGCATGAAATTGAAACCAATCCCGGTCTGAGTAAATTAAACAACCGACCGGTGGCTTAAACTATTAACTGCCCGTATCTGTGCTATAAATCACGCACAAACCGAGTCGTGCGAGTAATTTAACATTTCATAGAAATTCACAGGAAAAGTTATGAGAAAAAGCACTCATTTTCTGATTGTTATACTTGTTTTAACGGCTTCCTTCGTTGCCGCCCAGACGACATCGACCATTCGTTTGCAGGTATTAACATCCGAATTGCAGAAAATCAAGAAGCCCCAATCCGTATCTGTTGAAATACAGGTAAATGAGCCGCAGCCTGTTACGGAGTTTAGATTGATTCTGGATAGAGTTGCTGCTAAGCTGACGCCGGTAAAAGTTCGGTTGAACGGAGCGGATCTCTGGCTGATCAACGGCAATTCGGGCGCAACCAATGATAAAGTTTTGACATGGAATTTCGACACGGTAAAAAGTGAATTACATTTGTTACCCGGTAAATGGAGGGTTCCGTACGTTTTGGAAATGGATGTACAGGTAGACCTGCTGGCATTGGATGAAATTGCAGCTTCAACCAGCGCAACCTTCAATGTGCAGGCCGATGTAGCCGGACGTTCGCTGGAAGTTTCCGCCACAGGACGCGGTAATAACATATCTTTAAAATAAACGGCAGGATAATAAATTATGAAGCGCCATTCGGGTTTTCTGTTTTTTGTTATAACTACAGTTTTACTCGTAAGTAATACGAATGCGAAAGTTGGAATTACCAATACCGGCGGTCCGGATACTTATGGGTACGAATGGATAACTTCGCTGGCAACCGGCAATACGATCGATTTTAATCTGATCGATGCAACCAGCGGAACCTGGCTTAATATGAGCAACGAATCGTTTGCCGGCCCGTTCAATATTGGATTTACCTTTAATTACTACGGAACCGATTACACACAGTTTTATGTCAGTTCGGGTGGTTTTATCAGTTTTACGGCGCTGACATCTGATTTTGAACGCGTGAATGATAACGGAATTCCGTTTTCCGGTGCCGGAGATCCGGATAATATTATTGCTCCCGGATGGGACAACCTGAAAATAAACGGCGGCGATGAACGCAGAAATGTATTTTACAAACTGGTGGGAACCGCCCCCTACAGAAAACTTGTAGTGGAATGGCACCAGGCCGACCATGATTTTAATCCGTTGACCAGTTTTATGACTTTTGAAATTGTATTGCAGGAAAACCTGAATACTATTCAATTCAATTATGGTCAGATGGTAGGTTCGACGGGGGGCGACGGTCTGGATTCGGCAACCATCGGTATTGAAAACAGCCTTGGTACGGTAGGGTTGCAATTGGCGAACAATACGCCGCAGGCCGTTACGGATACCATGGCAATTCTGTTTCACGGCGGGCAGCTGTCTGCTGCTTCAGCATTCATTAGTCCCGATACCGTTTTACGTAATTCTTCCGCCCAGACTTTAACCTATAAAGCGACTAATCTTTCCGGCGGTGTCGCTGCCATGGGCAAAGCCGATAAACTGGTTATTAATAATCCGTTTACTTCTGAAACCATGACGGTTTTGTCGGTAAAAGTCGATACGACATTGTTTTTTATTCAGAACAGTCAGACCAGGCCAACGGAACCCGAATTTGCCACCTGGTACTATTACCCCGCCGGTGACAGCCTGGTCATTCTTACCGCCCCCTATGCAATCAAAGATTCGATAAAAGTCACTTTTATCGAAAACATTCCGGAAACTCTGGGCAATTCATTCAGCTTCACTTCGAAATTAGACGGGTATATTGATTCTGCCGGTCCGGTAACTTCATCAGACCTGGGATTTGTAGTAACCGTTTTGCCCGGACCGATTTCATATTACACGGTTACCCCGGTACCGACATCCACGACCACCGGAAGCAATGTAGCGCTGACGGTCAATGCGTATGATTCGAATAATAATCTGGTCACATCGGATGATACGACGACAGTTGAGTTGCTTTCCTCGGGTACCCGGGTCAGGTTCGGTGCAACCCAGGGAATTTTATCCAACGGAAGTTTTTCCACAACTGTAACCGATTCGGCAACGGAAAATATGACCGTAACCGCACGGAGCAAATTCAGTACAAATATAAACGGAACCAGTTCAACCATCACATTCAGCTCCAGTGGGGCAGATACTTTACTATATCTTTCCGGAAATTCCACCACATTGACGGCCGGGGCGGCACAATTGCTGCGCGTAAGTGTCACGGATACGTTTTCCAATGCGATCAGCGGAGAGAACATCCGCTTTATTGTGCGAGGGGGAAATGGAAAATTCTCGGGATCCGATTCCATTGATGTTGCCAGTGACGCAAACGGTGTAGCTGAAGCCATGTTTACTTCGGATAGTACGGCAGGCATAAACAATGTAACGGCTTTTGTGATCAGCAGTCCGGCCGACAGTGTTCAGTTCACAATAACTACTCTTCCCGGCGGTGTATCCTACTACACGGTCACGCCGTCAGTGACGGACACGACGGCCGGAGATACGATAACGGTTACGGTTGTGGCCTACGATGCGAACAACAACCAGGTAACGACGGATAACACGACGCAGGTAAATTTTACGGGCAGCAGCGGTAATGTCGTGCTGGTGCCCGGTACGGGAACGCTGACGGGGGGGGCGGTAAGTTTCAAGGCGGTTGATTCGGTGGCGGAGAGTTTCACGGTGACGGCGAAGAGCAACGCTGACACCTCGAAGAGCGGAACGAGCGCGGTAATCACGGTACGTGCGAACAGTGCGGACAGTCTGGTCTATGTCAGCGGCCGGGGGACGGGCGTCACGTCCGGAACGGATCAGTTGCTTCGGGTCAGGGTAACGGATATTTACGGTAATGTAATCAGCGGGGAGTCGGTAACATTTACGGTAGACGCCGGCGGGGGGAGTTTTTCCGGCGGGGGTAACACGACGGTAACGAGCGGTGGCAACGGAATAGCGGAGGCGACGCTCACGACGGGGGTAACTCCCGGCAACAATGATGTAACGGCTCAGATCGTCAGCAGCCCGCTAGACACGGTTCAGTTCCGCGTGACGACGATACCGGGAGGTATTTCCTACTACACGGTCACGCCGTCAGTGACGGACACGACGGCCGGAGATACGATAACGGTTACGGTCGTGGCCTACGATGCGAACAACAACCAGGTAACGACGGATAACACGACGCAGGTAAATTTTACGGGCAGCAGCGGTAATGTCGTGCTGGTGCCCGGTACGGGAACGCTTACGGGCGGGACGGTAAGTTTCAAGGCGGTAGATGCTGTGGCGGAGAGTTTCACGGTGACGGCGAAGAGCAACGCTGACACCTCGAAGAGCGGAACGAGCGCGGTAATCACGGTACGTGCGAACAGTGCGGACAGTCTGGTCTATGTCAGCGGCCGGG
>JAJRVZ010000373.1 GCA_024277055.1 Calditrichota bacterium | reverse complement strand
AGAACCCGGTATCGAGGGATTCCGGGTTCTTTTCCTTACCCGACTTTGTCGTAAATCACATTACAAAGTCATGGGAAAATATGTTACAAAAGACAGCTAAAAAGTAATATTTTTGATAATAATGAATAATTTTTGAGAAATCTGTAAAAACTTTCATTATATTACAAATTATTGGCCTATCCCACCAGACTTTAAACAGTGTAACTAATATGCGGGTTTTCAGGACAGGTATTCGTATTGGGTAGTATTATCAATACGGCAGGGGAGAGTATTACATGAATGCGGGAGTAAAATATAACAGAATCAGATCCCAATCGATCGGATGCAATTTCTTTTCGCGGGAAATACCACGTATGCCGGGAAAACGAACGGCTCGATTGAAAGGTTTTGGTATGGAAAGTGAAGAATGCCGTCCTCCGTAATTCCGGTTTTTGTCATTAATTAATTTACAGGGAAAACATTGTTTTGCAAAGATCAAAACAAAGTGATGGAGAATTATTATGAAATTATTTACGAGAACTGTTTTAATCCTGACCATACTGTTACCTTCCGCTTTCCTGTTTGCGCAGGATATGACTGTATCGGGTGTGGTTAAGTCGAAGGAAACGGGTGAACCACTGCCCGGTACGAATATCGTAGTGGTGGGGACTAATACCGGAACGGCCACCAGCCTGAACGGTGAGTTCGAAATCAGTCTTAGCGGTATGGATAAGGCAACCCTGCGGTTTATTTTCGTGGGGTACAAAACCTACGAGCTGCAGGTTTCTTCTTCGACCAGCAACGTTGTTGTGGAACTGGAAGAAGATTACCTGAGAACATCGGAAATTGTTGTCACCGGTCTGGCGACATCGGTTTCCAGAAGAAATCTGGCCAATGATGTTGGTACCGTAACGGCCGAAGATCTGAACCGCGTATCGAGCCAGACCATTGAAAGAGCGCTGAACGGAAAGATCGCGGGTATCACGGTTACGCAAAACACCGGCGCCCCGGGCGGCGGCATAGACGTAAACATGCGCGGAACTTCAACCATCGAAGGTTCGACGCAGCCGTTGTATGTTGTTGACGGGGTCATTGTTAACAATAACGCGAATCAATCGGGAATTGATGTGGTTTCGGCGGCGACCGGAGCGGGAAGCGCCAATCCTCAGGGACAGCCTACCAACCGTATCGCCGATCTGAATCCGAATGACATCGAATCGATCGAAGTGCTGAAAGGCGCCAGCGCTGCGGCAATGTATGGTTCGAAAGCCACTAACGGCGTTGTGATTATCACTACCAAACGCGGCTTACCGGGGCAAACCCGAATCAATGTCAGTCAGCAGGTTGGTTTCAATACCATTCTCAACAAAATCGGTGCCCGGCGTTTCACGGCAAAAACAGCCGAGGAACAATACGGTCCGCAGGGTCTGGAAGAATACAACAAAACCGGCGGCGCATTCATCGATTACGAAGATATTCTCTACGGCGAGGAAGGTTTTCTGACCGAGACGTCCGTTAATGCCAGCGGCGGCTCCAATCAGACCCAGTTTTATCTTTCGGGTTTGCAGAGGTCGGAAGAGGGAATTATCAAGCATACCGGGTACAGAAAAAAAGGTGCCCGGCTGAACATCGATCACAAGTTTTCCGAATCGGTCAACATCAGTCTGAACACCAGCTATACCCGCAGTGAATCGGATCGCGGTATTACCGGAAACGATAACACGAATACCACCTTTGGTTTTTCACTGGCCTTCACGCCCAGTTTCACGGATATTCGTCCGAAAAACGGTCGCTACCCCGATCACTGGAACAATCCTTCCAATCCCATTCATACACGGGATAAACTGATCAACAATGAAGTAGTCAACCGTACCAGTATTTCGACGCGGCTGACATGGCATTTATTGAAGGAAGAGCATCAGTCACTGGATTTTATCACCTATGGTGGTATCGACTATTATGCCCAGGAGAACCGTATTATTTCGCCACCGGAATTGCAATTCGAGCGCAACAGCGATAATCCCGGGCAGTCTGTGCTGACAGAAACGAATAACCTGAACACGAATATTTATCTGAACCTTCTGCACAGTTATTCGCTTGAGTCCAATATCGCATTCCGGACCACGGCGGGTTTTCAGGTTGAAGACGTGAAATCCAATTACGTTTCGAACATGACCACCGGGCTGACGGTTACACAGCAAAATATCGATCAGGCGGCAACACTGGATGCCCTGCAGGAGCGGCTGGATCAAAAGGATCGCGGCTTTTTTCTGCAGGAAGAAGTCGATTTGTACGAACAGATCTATTTGACCGCCGGAATTCGCGGTGATCGCAGCAGCACGTTCGGAGACACGGAAAAGTGGTTTCTTTATCCGAAGATTTCGGGTTCGGTTCTGCTGTCATCCTATGATTTCTGGAACAGTATTTCAGGAACCATTCCGGAATTCAAATTACGGGCCGCCTACGGTGAAACGGGTAACCGTCCGCCGGCAAGCGCTAAATTCACGGCGCTGGCCACCAGCAATATAGCCGGGCAGGGCGGATTGGTTCCTGCCGGAACGTTGGGTTCACCCGATATTAAACCGGAACGAACCAAAGAAATCGAACTGGGTTTCAATGCAACCCTGCTCAAGGATTTCGCCACTTTATCTTTCACTTATTATAATCAGAAAATTTCGGATCTTTTCCTGATTTCCGATCTGCCTCCGTCTTCCGGTTTCACACAGAAATTTGACAACGGCGGGGAAATGACCACCGACGGTATTGAAATATCCCTCGGACTAATTCCCTATAAAACCAGCGAGTTTCTGTGGAGGTCGAATATTAATTTTTCGAAAACGGAATCTGAAATCACAAAGCTTACGGTGGATCCGTTCAATAAAGGCGGTTTTGCTACCTTTCTGGGAACTTATCGAATTGAAAAAGGGTGGTCACCGACTACGATCATCGGTTCCGAAACAGACGCCAATGGTAACCATATCCCGCTGGGTGACGGCACGCCGGATTTCCTGATGTCTTTCGGAAATGTGCTGGAATACGGAGGATTTGAATTAGGTTTTCTCGTCGAATGGAAACAGGGTGGAGATATTATCAACCTGGGTAAACTGATTACCGATCTCGGTGGTACCACGGAAGATTACGATGAGCTGGCGGTATTCAGAGTCGGTGGAAAAGATACAACGATGAGAAAAGGAGACGGTCGTCTGGCCGTTCTCGGTTCGCAAACGGCACCGTATATCGAAGACGGTACTTATATTAAACTGCGCGAACTGAGCCTGTTTTACTCGCTGCCGGACAATCTGGTACGCGAATGGAGTGGAAATCAACTATCATACATTAAACTGGGTCTTACGGGCCGTAATCTGTTCATGATCACCGATTACAGCGGATATGATCCCGAAGTGAGCCAGTTCGGAAATGTAGCCATTGGCCGGGGGGTCGATACAATCCCGTATCCGTCTTCCAGCAGCTACTATTTCAATGTATCAGTTGGACTGTAAGCGAGAAAGGATAAGATCATGAAAAACAAAACTCAAACCGTGAGCGGTGCATTGTTAAAGCGGCTGATCCTGCTGCTGATACCGGCGCTGTTCATATTTTCGTCTTGCGACGATCTGAATATTAAGGATCCCAATTCGCCTACGGTTGAAGCTATCTCGGTTCAGAGTCTGATCACCGGGGTCGAATCCGGATTACGTACCGATCATGCCATTTACCTGCGTGTAGTGGCCGTGCTCGGTCGTGAAGCCTATTATTTTGAACCGGCGGACCCGCGCTACACCGGCGAACTGTTGTTCGGCACCGTTGATCCCGGCGGCTTCCTGGTTGAAAGACCATGGTCGGCGCGGTACCGCGTAGTCGCCAACTGCAATTTCCTACTGGAAAAAGCGGTCGATTTGTCCGGTGCAACAAAAGCCGGGGTCACCGGTTTTGCAAAGACCATGATGGCCTATCAGTTGCTGCTGAATCTGGTATATCTTGATGACAACGGCATTAAACTGGATTTTTCGGGTGATCTTTCGGCACAGTTTGCCTCGAAGGCGGAATCTTATACCGCCATCGAAAATATGCTGGATGAGGCCAACACCGATCTGGGAAATGCGGGAAGTTCCTTCTCGTTCAAACTGTCCGGCGGTTTCGACGGTTTTGATACACCGGATACCTTTTCGAAATTCAACCGCGCCCTGAGGGCCAGGGTAGCCATTTTGCAGAACAAATATGACGAAGCGCTGACGGCTCTGGCCGCATCCTTTGTCGATGCCGGGGCGGACCTGAAAATGGGCGTATATAATGTGTACGGTACCGGCCTGGGTGACCAGACCAATCCGATTTTCGAATCGCCGGATGCCGCCTTTGTTAAACTGATGGCGCATCCCTCCTTTATCGCGGATGCCGACTCGGGTGATGCAAGAGTGGCTGATAAAACGATCATGCGTTCGGATACGACCAAGTTCGATGATCTCAGCAGTATTCACGGGGTAACGGTTTCCAAAAGTTCAACCGACCCGTTCCCGATCATTCGCAACGAAGAATTGCTGCTGATCCGCGCGGAAGCGAATATCGCAAACAATAATTTACCCGCCGCGGAAACCGACATCAATATTATCCGTGCCGCAGCGGGGCTGGCTCCCGTAACACTCGACGCCGGAACAGCCATGGATCAGTTGCTGCATGAACGGCGTTATTCCCTGTACCTTGAAGGGCACCGCTGGGCCGATATGCGGCGTAAAAACAAACTGGGTGATTTGCCTGTTGACCGCGGTACCGACATCGTACTGGACAAAATGCCACGGCCGGAAACGGAAATCTCCGGTCAGTAACAATAAGTCTCTCTCCCAAATCAAAACCATCGGTTCCAGGACGGAGCCGGTGGTTTTTATTTTTCCGGGCTTCCATGAAATTGACGGTTTACTGAAATAATCGCTGTACGATTACAGTTTATAATTTCCTGTGTTGAATAGCAGGGGAAAGTATGGATTTCTGTGGATTTTGGAGTTTTATTCCAAACGGATCAAAATAGCGGCGGCTGAATCCTGCATCATTTGAACGATTCCTTTTTTAACCGTTAACTTTCAATTGAAATCGGAGTATACGATGAAAATACCGTTTACAATTTCAGGAACCGATCATGTTCATTTTATTGTCGGCAATGCCAAACAGGCCGGCCATTATTACCAGACGCAGTTCGGCTTTGAGCCGGTAGCCTATCGCGGGCTGGAAACCGGCGAGCGGGAATTCGTTTCCTATGTGTTGCAGCAGGATAAAATCCGCCTGGTTTTGACCACCCCGCTTTCCGCCGATTCGAAGTTGAACGAACACCTGCGTTTGCACGGCGATGGGGTGAGGGATATGGCCTTTTGGGTTGACGACGCCCGTGCCGCCTGGGAATTCACCACCGGCAACGGCGCTGTTTCCGTGCAGGAACCGGCGACCCTGTCCGATGAAAACGGCAGGGTCGTTACGGCAGCCGTTCAAACCTACGGCGATACGATTCATACCTTTGTCGAGCGGAATGAGTACAGCGGCATATTTCTTCCGGGATATGAAATGTATAAATCCACCCTGAAAGCAAAATCCACCGGACTGAAATATATAGACCATTTTGTCGGTAATCAGCCTGAAAACAAGATGCAGGAAGTTGCGGAATGGTACGAAAAGGTGTTTGGTTTCACCCGTTTCTGGACGGTTGACGATAAAGATATATCCACCGAATTTACAGCCCTGCGCTCCATCGTGATGGTGAATGATAATATGCGCATTAAAATGCCGATCAATCGTCCTGCGGCAGGTTTGCGAAAATCGCAGATACAGGAATTTGTTGAATTTTATAACGGACCGGGTGTACAGCACATCGCCATGACGACGGATGATATTATCGAAACGGTACGACAGCTGCGGGCCAATGGGGTTGAATTCCTGCCGACACCCCGGACTTATTACGACGTACTTGAGGAACGTGTCGGTAAAATAGACGAAGATATTGATACGCTGGCGGAACTGGGCATCCTGGTTGACCGGGACGAATTCGGTTACATGCTGCAGATTTTCACCAAACCGGTGGAAGATCGTCCGACTTTGTTCTATGAAATCATTCAGCGGAAGGGCGCAGAGAGTTTCGGAAAGGGCAATTTCAAAGCGCTGTTTGAATCGATCGAACGCGAACAGGCGCGAAGAGGAAATCTTTGAGAATATTGAATATCGAATAAAGAATGATGAAATTGAATGCGAGCCAAAAATTGATTTGAATTGAAATTTAAGGATTGCAGACGTGAAAGCGAGGGCCGGAGGTGATTGACAAAGATTTTACGAACCTCCATCGGAAATAAGTAGCGAGGCCCCCCCCCCCGTGAGCAACGTGCAACCGATAACGAGAAAAAAGCAACGAGGAAATCATGCCCCATTATTTAAAAAAAGGCAATATCCCGGACAAACGCCATATCCGTCATTTGCACAAGGGCAAATTGTGTTACGAGGAGCACATCAGCAGGGAAGGCTTTTCGGACATATATTCCAATGTGTACCACCTTCATCCACCGACCCGGGTGAAGAAAGTCGGAGAATTTAACGCGCTGCATTTAGCGAAATCGAAAGAGACCGTCCACCGGCACCATCATCTTGAAACGTACAAACTGGAAACGTGGGGTGATTTTGTTTACGGTCGCCAATACCTGGCATATAACAATGAAGTGAAACTGGCGACAGCGCAACCGCAGTCAGCCGATTTTTTCTTTCGCAACGGGCAGGCCGACGAACTGCTGTTCGTGCACGAGGGGCAGGGGGTACTGGAAAGTAATTTCGGCAACCTGGAATTTGTCGAAGGCGATTATATAGTTATTCCCCGCGGGGTTATTTACCGCATGCAATTCGCAACGGACAAAAACCGGTTACTCGTCGTCGAATCCACCGGTCCGATCAATACGCCGAAACGGTATCGCAATAAACACGGGCAATTGCTGGAATATGCGCCGTTTTCCGAGCGGGATTTCCGCACGCCGGAATTCATCGCGGCAAAAGATGAACAGGGCGCTTTCGAAATTCATGTCCGTCTGCAGCACGGTACGCAGATTTACGAGCTGGCACACCATCCCTTCGACATCGTCGGCTGGGACGGTTATTATT
>JAJRVZ010000372.1 GCA_024277055.1 Calditrichota bacterium | reverse complement strand
CAAGACGCGTAACCCAATAGCTTATGACTCCACCGACAAGCACCAGCAAGCCCGCCATGGTTTCAACAACCGCAAGCATGGTAATCATTGCGACCGGCATCTGCATCATTTCAGCAAGTTGGTTCAATTGACCGAATTTGCTTATTCCATGAAAAATAAATACGGCCGCGATGGCGATGCGTAAAAGCCAGTGAGCCTGTGGTGCGAATTTGTTTAGAAACTGCATGTCATTGTCTCCTTTTTTTTGACGTTTGCTGACCGGTAGAGAGACAATCATCGTGCCAACAACAATACTTAATCGATATCTATTTGTTATTTATGTAGTTACTGACAAGAAAAAGAAAGTGCAGAAATCCGAAACCGGGAGTGCTGATTTTGATATATAAAAAATTAGTGAAATATAAAAATATTTAACATCGATGATGAGAGGGAAAGCTACTTTACCGGAGGAGGTATTCCTATCCGTTATCGCGATGAATGTTTAATTTTCTCATTCGGCTGACCAGTGTCGGTGCTTTCATACCCAGTATATTGGCCGCGCCTTTTTCGCCGCTGACCCTCCAGCCGGTCTTTTTTAGTATATTTATAATATGATTTCGTTCAACTTCTTCCAGTGTGGCACTGAACAAATCATTTTGCGTCGGTCTATCTTCAAGCCAGTCGCCCAGTTGCAATTCGTCACCGGTACTGATAATAACCGCCCGCTCAATGATATTTTCCAGTTCGCGCACATTTCCGGGCCAGCTGTACGACTGCAGTCGTCTCAGCACTTCGGCGGGTACCTGTTCAATCGATTTTCCGGAACGGGCCGTGTATTTTTTTACAAAATAGTGTACCAGCAGGGGAATATCTTCCTTTCTTTCGCGTAAAGGCGGTACGGAAATCGGGAATACATTCAGCCGGTAATAAAGGTCCTGTCGGAATTTGCCTTCCTCGCTCTCCTTTTTCAGGTCCCGATTGGTTGCGGCTATGATACGAACGTCCACTCTAATCGTATTCGAATTACCGAGCCGTTCAAATTCCCCCTCCTGCAGAACGCGCAACAGTTTAGCCTGTAATTCCAGGGGCAGGTCACCGATTTCATCGAGAAATATCGTTCCACCGTCAGCCAGTTCAAAGCGCCCTGTTTTGCGGGCCAGCGCACCGGTGAAGGCGCCTTTTTCATGGCCGAACAATTCACTTTCGATGAGATTGGCAGGCAGGGCGGCGCAATTTACTTTTACCAGCGGTCTTTCCTGCCGGTTACTGATATGGTGCACGGCACGGGCGAAAAGTTCCTTTCCGGTTCCCGTTTCACCGAGAATCAATACCGTGGCGTCAGTAGCCGCAACCTGCTCCACTTTACGCAGGGCATCTTTCATCAAATCACTGTGAGTGATGATGTCTTCAAAATTGTGTTCCAGCTTTATTTCCTGTTGCAGGTAAATATTTTCCGCATGTAAGCGGTCCTTTAAACATTCCACTTCTTCAAGTGCACTTTTCAGTTTTCTGTTGGCCTCGGAAAGTTCCGCCGTACGTTCGGAAACCAGTTGTTCCAGTTTCTGATTCAGGCTTTCAAGTTCTTTTCGTGCTTTCACGCGTTCCGAAACATCCCGCACCATGGCTACCATGCACATCCTGCCGTCCCAGTCGAAGAGCGAAGCGGATATTTCAGAGGGCAAACATTCGCCGGATTTCGTGGCGCAACTCAGTTCATTGGTCCACCCGCTTCGGTTCTGCATCACTTTCCGTGAAAAGGACTTCAGGCGCTGCATTTCGTGCCGATGGATTTCGGACATGGACATACCGGTTAATTCTTCATAGGAATAGCCCAGCATCCGGCAGGCGCTCGTATTGGCATCAAGAATGCGGTCTGTTTCCGGATCGACGATCAGAATTGCATCGTTCGAATGCATAAATATCTTTCGGAAACGGTTTTCGCCTGTGTCCTGTCGTTTAAATAATTGCATTAAGAAATCCGCAAAATTGTATATGGTTTAAAATATATGGATTTTTGAAGTGAATTTCAGTCCGGGTTAAAAAAAAGCCCTGAACAAAACAGCATGTTCCGTACAGGGCACTTACTACACACTATTAATTTCCCGCCAGCAGAATATAATCTCCCAGTATATGCGCGCTTTCGCGTGCCATCAGATCCTTTTTCACATTGACCTTCATGCGGTTCAGTGCGGTAACTGCCGTGCTTGCGGAATCGGCCGTTGCTTCCGTGGTTGCCAGATCGTCATGTACATCACGTTTTTTGGACTTTTCCCGTTCAGCGCGTCGTACATCTTCACGCAGAGAAAACCTGGTTTTTTCCAGATCAACTTTATAGCGTTCCAGCTCTTCCAGTAATTTCTTGAATTTTTTGTTTTTCTGGATGCGGGCTACATGTCTCTGATTCAGCTTTGCAACGAGGTCTTCGTTATACCTGTCGTATCGATTATAATCAAGTTTGTCGATCTGATCCCACATCAGTGCGTTCTCGCTGGTGCTCTCGCCGATATCCATCAGCGTGTAGCGTGACGGAAAGGAAATATCGGGCATGACGCCGGCATTCTGCGTACTGCCGCCATTGATGCGGTAAAACTTAGCAGTAGTCAGCTTCAGCTGACCCCATTTTTCCGTTGAATGCTTTTTATACCGGTTCAAATCTATCGGGTTCTGCACCGTACCTTTGCCGAACGACTGGCTGCCGATGATTATCCCCCTTCGATAATCCTGTATGGCTGCCGCGAAAATTTCAGACGCCGATGCGCTCAGACGATCCACCAGTACAATCAGCGGCCCGTCCCAGGCAACACCGGGATTCGTATCCCATTCAACATTCACGCGCCCGCTTGAAGAGCGAACCTGAACCACCGGCCCCGTATCGATAAACAGACCGGCCAGGTCGACCGCTTCGTTCAGAAAGCCGCCTCCGTTTCCCCGCAAATCAATAATCAGGCCATCGACGTTCTGCCGTTTTAATTGGACTATTTCATTGCGAACATCACGGGTGGTGCTCTTGTAGTTTCTCTCTCCGCGGCGCATGGCTTCAAAATCCGAATAAAAAGAGGGCACCTTTATTATTCCGAAGGTTTCTTTTTTACCGTTATGCAAAATCTGCAGCGTATCCCCTTTCGCGCTTCGGTCTTCCAGCTTCACCTTTCCCCGCACGATGGAAATGGTATCGTTACGCGCCCCGACCTTTTCTCCGGCCGGAATGATCACCAGCCGAACGATGGTTTTCTTCGGTCCACGGATCAGTTGCACCACATCATCAATCCGCCAACCAATGACGTCGACCAGCTCGCCGTCCTTACCCTGCCCCACCGCGATGATTTTATCATTGGCATGCAGCAGCCTTCCCTTGTCAGCCGGACCACCGGGAATGATTTCGGCAACTTTTGTATAATCGTTTTCGGTCATCAGCCTGGCGCCGATGCCTTCAAACGACTGGCTCATACTGATTTTGAAATCATCAAAGTTTTTCGGGGAAAAGTAATTGGTATGCGGATCAAAAGATTCCGACAGGGAATTCATCAGCAATTGAAATACATCTTCACTCTGAAACTGGTTGATATTTTTCTGAATGCGTTCATACCGTTTGCGTAAAGTTTTTTGAATACCTTCCCAGTTTTTCCCCGCCAGTTTCAAATTCAGGGCGGCATTTTTCAATTGTTTTCGCCACAATTCATCCAGTTCTTCCCTGCTCTGCGCCCATGGGGCGTTTTCCCGGTCGGTTTCAATGTACTCGTCGATGGTATAATCGAATTCCGTTTCAAGGCGTTTATAAATATAATCCAGACGCTCGGCAAATCGTTCTTCGTATCTGTTGAATATCTCAAATGCCGGTGCAATGCGACCGGAACGGATATAGTCATCGAATTTATAGCGGTAATTCTCAAATTTATCAATATCGCTTTTCAAAAAGTAAAGCCGGTTGTAATCGAGTTTTTTCAAATAGCGGTCAAAGGCTTCGCTTCCCAGCGAATCATCCAGCTCTTTTTTCTGGTAATGATTATGGGTCAATAAATAGGATACTAACTGACTGACCCGTGTGTGCTGCGGTTCGGGTTGCAGTGCATTAAAATGGACCGCATCGTTTTCAGCGATCGCCGTATCATAAAATGACGGCAATCCGGATATGAACAGTAACAGTGCAAGTAATATGGTCTTCATTCAATGTTCCTTAAAATTATTCAAAATAGTACAACCCGTTCCCCGCAAGAAATGTTTCATCAATTTTCGTCCGGATCGGATATTAATAAACGGAATCTAATAAAAATGTTTCATATTTGGCAGGAAAAAGTTGTGGAATGACCCGTGACGAGGAACAAGGAACAAGTGCCTGTGCGTTGCAGTGACCAGGTGATAAAGTGATGCATGAAGAGTGACAAGCAACGAGAAACGAGTAACCAGCATCAGAAGAAACAGAACGAGCCGCGCAGAGCAATGCGAAGAAAAAAGTGACAGGGTAACAAGGTGACAAAGTAACCGGGTTCGTGATGCGTGACGAGTGAAATTCTGTTCCCGTCATTGCGGGGAGCGAAACGACGCGGCAATCCGGTCTGCAGAGGATTGCTTCATCCCGAATATTCGGGATTCGCAATGACACCAGAGTGATGCGTCCCGGAGGGACCACTCCGTGGTAATGAGAAACGATAAACCGCCCCCCGGTATTCAATTCCAGGATTCCTGCCTCCAAAATATCCTCTCCTGTTTCAATTATCCTGCGCAGTTTCTATATTCTGCCGGTAATCGGAGAAAGAAGACTATGCCTGAATTTGTCACTGCCTGTCCCCGAAACTGTTACAGCACCTGCAGCATGCGTGTTTCCGTTCGTGACGGACGTCTGCGTATGATCGAACCGCATGAGGAAAACAAAGCCACGTCCGGGGGAATTTGCCTGAAAGGACTGAGTTACATCGAGCGTGTATATTCTCCGGACCGGATTTTGAATCCATTGCACCGAACCGCTTCCGGGAGTTTTGAAAAAATCGACTGGGAAGACGCACTGAATTTAATCTGTAAAAATATTATTCGGCTGAAAAATGAATACGGTCCGCAATCGATTTTATATTATACAGGGAGCGGTACAAAAGGTCTGCTCAATGCCGTTGGAATGAATTTCTGGCGTTTGTTCGGCGGCTGTACCACCACCTACGGCGATCTCTGCTGGCCCGCAGGCCTGGAGGCTACGCGGCTTACGCTCGGCGAGAATAAGCATAATGCACCCTGGGATCTGGAAAACGCCCGGCTGATCATTTTCTGGGGCAAAAATGCTGCAGAGACCAATATTCACCAGATGGTCTTTGCAGACAGGGCTCTGCAGAACGGAGCCAAATTGGTAGTGATCGATCCGCGACGCACCCAGACGGCGGAACGGGCGCACCTGCTGATTCAGCCCCGTCCCGGTACGGACGGCGCCCTTGCCCTGGGGCTGGCCAATGTCCTGATTCACGATGAAAAGCCGGATATTTCCTTTATCAGCAGGCATGTACACGGTTTTACGGCTTTTAAAAAACTGGTGGGAAAATACACCGTCCAGAAGGTTTCAGAAATCTGCGGAGTAAGCCCGGATGCCATCATACAGCTGGCCGAGTGGCTGGGTGAAATCAAACCGTCAACCATCAACGCCGGCTTCGGAATGCAGCGTTTTACCAACAGCGGTCAAACCATGCGCGCGATGATCGCTCTGCTGGCCATCACCGGGAATATCGGTAAACCGGGAGCGGGCTGGATGTTTGCCAACCTGCAGAGCGCCGTTTTTGATGTGGTGAAAGACCCGATCGCTTTTTATCCTCCGCAACAACCCGACGGTGTGGTACGCGTTTCAGTCTCCACGGCGAAATTGGGACCCGATATGCGGGCGCAGAGTGAGCCGCCGTTAAAGATGATCTGGGTGGAACGCGGTAACCCGGTTACACAGAACCCTGAAACCAATATGGTATTGAAGGCATTCCGGCAGCTGGACTTCCGGGTGGTTGTCGACCAGTTTATGACCGATACCGCGCGCGAAGCCGATCTGATCCTTCCTGCAAAAAGCATGTTCGAACAAAGCGATATCATCGGCGCTTACTGGCACTCGTACATCCAGCTGAAGCAGAAGCTGATCGATCCCCCGGGCGAAGTCAAACCGGAAACGGAAATCTACTATCTGCTGGCCAAAAAACTAGGTTTCTCCGAAGCTGACTGCAAAGACAAAATCCCTGCGCCGGGTGACGCCTCGATTGAATCCTGGTTGCAGGAGCGGATTTTAAGGTTTCCGGATATTACGCTTGACCGGCTGCGGGAAGGTCCTGTTGAAGCACCGGGACACGAAGCGGTTGCCTTTGCCGATCTGAAATTTCAGACACCTTCGGGAAAGATTGAGTTATACTCGGAACAGGCCGCCCGTTTGTGGAGCGTCGATCCCCTGCCCGACTATCGGGAATCGGCGGAGTCCGGCAAACGCGCCACCGGTAAAAACGATAAATACCCGTTGTATTTCCTCACACCCAACACGAAGAACCGCATTCATTCGCAATTCAACAACCTGCAACTAATCCGGCGCTACAGCGAAAAACCGGAAATTCTGCTGCACCCCGTCGACGCCGCAGCGCGTGGCATAAGCAACGGTAATCCGGTGCGCGTATTCAATGATCGGGGTGAATTACGTTTACCGGCAAAAACAGACGCCGGCTTGCGTCCGGGTTGTGTGCTGGTCACCAACGGCTGGTGGATCAGTGAAGGCGGTACGGTAAATTTTCTGTCTGCCGCCCGGGAAACGGATATGGGCTACGGCGCGGCGTTTCATGATAACCGCGTGGAAGTGGAGAAGACAATTAATGATAAATGATAAATGATAAAGGCTAAGTAAAAAATGATACCGGTGAAGAGACCAAAACCGACAGAAAAAAGATGACTATCGCGGTGCGAAAGTATGATATTTTACCCGAATAATAATAATGTATAATGAATTAAAGAAACCGGCGTTTCAGTTCGACTTGAACCGTTGCACCGGCTGCCAGGCCTGCGCTGTTGCCTGCACGTTGGAAAACGAGCTGGACCTGCTGCATAGCTGGCGCACGGTTTATACCTTCAACGAAGCGCATGAACCGAACCTGCCGCAGTTTCACCTGTCCATGGCCTGCAACCACTGTCTCGATGCCCCGTGCCTGAAATACTGCCCCGCCCTGGCCATTTCACGGGATTCCGTTAGCGGTGCGGTGCTGATTGACGGCGGTAAATGTATCGGCTGCAAATACTGTTCGTGGGTTTGTCCCTACGACGCGCCGAAATTCAACCGCACGGCCGGAATTATGGAAAAATGTACTTTCTGCCAGCCACGGCTTGCGGAGGGTCTTAAGCCGGCTTGTGTCGGTATTTGTCCCACCGACGCCCTGCAATTCGGTGCATACACGGAGAATCGGAATCCCGAAATTCCCGGTTTTCCCGACCGGCCCGTTCGTCCGGCGATTTCAATCATCGCCCTGCGCGGGAATAACCGCCTGCCGCAGATGGACTGCACGCCGTTCGATCCGCAGCTGACCCCATTTCTGTCGAATCATTCACGGAAGTTTGAACCGAAAATCACTCTGTCTTCCGAATGGACGCTGCTGCTGTTTTCACTGATCGCCGCCTTCTCCGTCGGCTGGTTTGCAGCGTTTGTCGTTTTTTCTTCCGCCTTCGACGTCAGGGTGTTTGCGGTTTTATGTTTTGCCGGCATGGGCATCAGCACACTGCACCTGGGCAAAAAACTGCGCGCCTGGCGGGCATTGCTTAGCTGGAAACACTCATGGCTGAGCCGGGAAATTTTGTTTTTCGGCCTGTTTACGATTCCGGCTGTTTTGTACGGTATCGGTTTCCTGCAGAATACAGCCGGCGGGTGGCTGGCCGTTGTGTTCGGATTCGCCGCTCTGTTTGCCATGGACCGTGTTTACGATGTGCTGCCGCAATACGCTCCCGGTTGGCATAGTGCAAGGGTCCTGTTCACCGGCCTGCTGGTATTCTCCCTGCTCGGGGCGCTAAGGGAATTTGCGGTTGTGTTGCTGCTGGCGAAAGGCATCGTCTATTTGCGGCAAAAATTTACGGGTTTGAAAATCGGACAAGCTCTGCGTCCGGCATTGTCGGTTCTGCGCATCCTGATCGGCATCTTTTTACCGGTCATCCTTTTTTTCCTGAATGGAAATAATTACGATTACAAGATTCTTATCCTGTGCGGGGTTGTTATTGGTGAGGTTACGGACCGCATCGAATTCTATTTACAATTGGATTTGTCCCCCGAATGGAAGAAGTATGGTTAACCGGAAAGGAACGGGACTGTGGCCTATTTTACAAGGGATTTTATAGAATTCTTCAGGGAACTGGAAAAAAACAACAACAAACAGTGGTTCGATGCCAACCGCAAACGTTACGAGAAATCGGTTAAGAAACCATTCCAGCAGTTTATTGAGGAGATGATCGTCCGTTTGCAACAGCTGGACCCGGAACTTGTTATTGAGGCCAGAGATGCCATATTCCGCATTAACAGGGACATTCGTTTTTCCGCTGATAAAACGCCCTACAAAACACAGGTATCGGCCATCATTTCTTCCGGCGGCAAAAAGGATAAAACCCTTCCGGGATACTACATCGAGATCAAAGCCGATGAAATCAGATTATCCGGCGGTGTGCATATGCTCGATACGAAGAGGTTGCACCGGGTACGCACCTACATAGCAGCTCATTTGGATGAATTTG
>JAJRVZ010000371.1 GCA_024277055.1 Calditrichota bacterium | reverse complement strand
CCTGTTTTTGGTGCCGCGTACAATACGATAATCATACCGGCTGTCTCCTTCGAAATAAAGAACTGTGTCAACCACATGCTCGATCACCCGCGGTCCTGCGATGGCTCCGTCTTTTGTCACATGGCCGATCAGGAAAACAGGTATATGTTTCTCCTTGGCTATGCGCTGCAGTTCGGTTGCTCCGCTGCGAACCTGACTGATATTTCCGGGAAGGCTGTCCAGCGCTGCGGCATAAAGCGTCTGTATCGAATCGATGATAACCACGGATGGTTTTTCATCTTCGATCAGGCGTATCAGGGCTTCCAGTTCCACCTCGTTGCTGAAACGAATACGCCGGTTTTTGAGTTGCAGCCGTTCGGCCCGTAATCGTATCTGCTGTAAGGATTCTTCGCCGGAACAGTACAACAGGGAGCCTTCGCATTTGACGGTTTCGAGCATCTGCAGCATTAACGTCGATTTGCCGATACCGGGATCTCCGCCGATCAACACCAGTGAACCCGGCACGATTCCACCGCCCAGCACGCGGTCCATTTCGGCAATTCCGCTTGAGAAGCGGGGTTCACCTGTTATCCCGGCTTCAAGAAGACCGGTTGAATTTGCGGAAGGCTGTCGTACACCGGCAGCCCCGTTCTTATTTTCGTGGCGAGTCTCTTCTTTCAGGCTGTCCCAGCTGTCGCACTGCGAACAGCGTCCCAGCCATTTGGCTGATTCAAAACCGCAATGCTCGCAAATGTAAATTGTTTTAATTTTTTTACTTTTCGTATTCATACTTCAAACAATTCCAGTTGAGCCTTTGGTACCAGTGGTTTCGCGCTGATGCCTTCCCTGCGCAATACAGCAACAAAATCATCAAAGCCGTGTGTACAATAAATGGTTTTCGCCTCCGTACCGGCGGCAAATTCGATCAGTTCATCAAAATCGGCGTGATCACTGAACGGCAGTACCACATCCACCCCCAGCCTGTATTTTGCCGATTCATCCATTCCCCAGCCGGAAAGATAGATTTTGAATGTCCGTGGCAAAGAGGCGACATAACGCTGACGGGCATACTGGGAAGGCAGGATAATAACTTTGTCTCTGTATTCGCTCCGCTTGAATTTTTCAAAGGAACCGAACTGAACTCCGAACTTTTCATAGATTTTTGCATATCGCATGATATTGTACTCCACCGCCACGGGCAGGCCGGCCCCGCTGATCACGTGCAGCGCTTCCTGGGCTTTTCCCAGTGTGTAGGCAAATACCAGTACCGGTATTCCCCTTTCCAGTTTCGATTTCACGGTTTCGAGCAACCGGTTTTCGATTTCCTCCCGCTTCGGAAACCGGTAACGGGGCAACCCGAAGGTTGTTTCCATAATCACCGTATCGGCTTTCTGCAAACGAAACCGCTCCGCCGTTCGTGAAGATTTCGTCCTGAAATCGCCCGTATACAGCAGTGAGCCGTTTTCGGATTCAATATATATCTGCGCCGAACCGAGTACATGTCCCGCAGGTACCAGTTTTATTTTAATGGAATTAATTTCAAGAAAGCGCTCGAATTCAAGTTCGGTATATTGTGTTGTCTTAAGACGTTGCTCAGCCAGACGGGCGGTGGCCGGTGTACAAAGTATGGTTTTGTGCCTTGCCAGATGGTCACTGTGGGCATGAGAGACGAAACCAAAGTTTCTTTTGCGCCGGTCGTCCAGATACAGGTTGACGGCAGGAATGTGGATGGATTTTTTTTTCAGTTCGAACATTTCAGGCATTGTTAGAACCGGCTGCGGAAATACTGTCGACACAGGCCTGTAAAAACTTCTTTGCAGGAAAAGTGATCAGAATTGCGTAAATGCCCACTACGGCGAAGGTCAGATAAAGGCGCAGGTTATAGCTGAGAATGAAGTCTACAAAACCGATCAGCAGAATGCCTTCGGCCATCGACCACAGAACAATGTAACCACGACGGATTTTCCCGCTGAGCATTGCCCACCCGGCGTCGGTACTGCCGCTGAAATTCTTAAATATACCGGCAAAACGGGCGGGCGTAAAAAGCGTCCGGCGAAAAATAAGAATGGCAATTGCCAGGATAAGCGCCAAATAAAAAAGCAGGGATTGTTGCGCCGGGGCTACCGGTACCTTACCCTGACTGATGAACAGAGCCAGAATGGTAATTACAACCGCCGAAAAAAAAGTCACACCCCACAGCATGCGATTGAACCCGTAATTGGCGGTAAGCCATAGTTCGGTTTGTTTTTCATCCATGGTTATTTTCCTCCTCGGGCAAGTTGCATAAATCTAATGGAAAAGGAATAATAATAAAAGTGGAAATATAAAAAAGGCTCCGTCGCGAGGCGGAGCCTGAATAAAAACCTGCCGTGTCATAATAACTTGTCAATCCGGGATTTGAAGAATGCTTTATCCCGGTACCCGATCGCACGTTCCCGCACTTTTCCCTGACGGTCAACGATGAATGTAGTGGGGATGCTCTGGATACCTCCGTACGCCGCAATAACCTGTTGCGTATAATAAAGGATTCGATAGTTGATCCCATAACTTTCCGCAAATTTTCCGACTACGGACAAATCCCCCTGATCCAGGCTAACCCCCAGGATCACCAGATTGTCTTCTCCGTACTCGTTTTGCAATTCTATAAAATGCGGAATTTCCATGCGACACGGACCGCACCAGGTAGCCCAGAAATCGATGATAACCACTTTCCCCCGGAACTTGGACAGCTGCACCATATTTCCATCCAGGTCTTTCAAGACAAAATCAGGCGCCATCGGGTAACTGCGTTCCTGCCGGGTTACGGCTTTTGATTTTGTACCGGATTCGGCTGAACCCACCGGGGTACCGCCGGTTACGGCGCCGGTATCAACAAACAGACCGTATCCGAGCCCGCCGACGATCAGAACGGTAACCACTATTGCGATCCATACACGATTCGACATTAATTACTCCTTATTCATGCTTTTCAGTATCAGCCGCCCTGGAGCGGCATCTTCATTAATCAACCTTGCCACTGCCGATCAGTTAAGTACCTCCGGTTTCGGAGCATAATAATTCAGCTTATCGGCTATATGTTTTTTCGGCACGGCGCCGACAATCTGGTCGACTACCTGGCCGTCCTTGAAAATGAGTAACGTGGGAATACTCATAATACCGTAGTGCATGGCAGTCATATTTTCATCCGTATTTACTTTCGCTACCTTGACACGACCGGCAAACTCCCTGGCGATCTCTTCCAAAACCGGGGCGATCATTCTGCAGGGTGCGCACCATGCCGCCCAGAAATCTACAATCACGGGAATGGGTGATTCAAGTACTTCTTCTTTGAATGTCGCATCGGTTACATTTATAGGTTCCATATTTATCTCCGTATTTTTATATAATCCAGATAATTTTGATGCCGGAAGCAGTCGAAAGATACAGCCGGTTGCTGCTTGAATTCGATAATAAAAAAAATCAGTGACAATTCAAAAGAAATGGCATTCAGCGGTTCATCAATTCGTCGAGATCGAGAACCTTGAATAAACGCTCTTTTACATCATCGGGCATCTTTTCACCCGGTTGTTCTACCCTTCGCACCAGTGTAACCGTTTTTTTCACTTCATCAAAATAAACGCGGCAGGCAGGACAAAGGGCTAAATGTTCCTGCACTTCCTTGCAGGCTTCCCCATCGAGGTCTTCACCCATGTAATCGCAAATCTGCTTAATTATTTCATGGTGATCAGGCGTAGTCATGATGGCTCACTTTTTCTGAATAATACTCATCCAGTTTATCACGTAAAAACTGTCGCGCCCGGCGCAAACGGATTTTTACATTCTCTTCGGTGATATTCAATATTTTGCTGGTTTCTTTTATCGACAATTGTTCCACATCCCGCAGAATAAATACAGACCGGTATATCTCCGATAGTTCCCCTAGGGCTTTTTCCAGCAATTCCATTACTTCCTTATTTTGAACCGTCAATGACGGATCGTTCGACCAGTCGATGAATACTTTGTTCTCAATACTTTCATGCGACTCCTGGTTTTCCGGCAGCTCGGTGAACATAATCTTTTTTTTGCGCAGTTTCATCAGGCTGGCATTGGTTGCAATGCGGTAAATCCAGGTGAAAAAACTTGATCTGCCGTCGAAATTTTCCAGATTTTTAACGACCGACAGAAACGTCTCCTGCAACACGTCTTCCGCATCCTCCCGGTTTCGAAGAATGCGCAGGGCCAGGTTATAAATACGCTCGCTGTAAGTGTTTACCAGTTGGGCGAAGGCCGATCGGTCTCCCTGTTTGGCTTTCTCTATTAATTGTTGTTCGCTCAATCCTGCGACTCTCTGTTAATTTTTGATGTGTAAAGTACGCTTAAAGTTACAATGCCTGTATAAAAACTTCAAATAGAGTGTTTTAATTTCATGAATTGAAATCGGTTGAATTATTCCCCGGCAACCAAATAAAAAAAAATTCAATCAGAAATCCGTTTCAGATTTCATATCCTGACAGGATTGGAATTTTGATAGTCGACATGCCGCCCGTATTCTGTTAATTCCATGCAATTATCGAAGCTCAGGGTATTAACGCCACCTGCATATCCATTACGTTGGTTCCTGTCGGCCCGGTGATGATCAGATCATCCAGTGCCTTAAAAAAGTGCCAGGCATCATTGTTTTTCAGATAGGTTCGCGCATCCAGACCCTTTGTTTTCGCCCGTGTCGGCGTCTGTGTATCTACAACCGCTCCGGCGGCATTGGTGGGACCGTCGGTGCCGTCGGTACCGCAGCTGGCAAAACAGAAATCACTCTGAATATCATTCAGTGCAAAGGCCAGTGCCAACTCCTGGTTGCGACCGCCCTTACCGCTTCCTTTTATATGAACCGTGGTTTCACCTCCGGTCAGCAGACAGGCCGGCTTTTTAACAGGTTCATCATTTTGCAGTACTTCCCGTACAATATCCGCCAGTACACCGGCCACTTCACGGGCCTCGCCGTGCAGACGGCTGGTAAGAATCACAGGGTTGTACCCCAGTTTTTCCGCTTCCTGTGCCGCCCGTTTCAGACACAGTCGAATGTTACCCAATATCGTATTCGAAACATTGTTAAATATAGGGTCACCGGCTTTGGGGGTTTCCGGTATTTTTCCGTTCAAACCGGCCTGCAAATAATTCGCAATATTTGCCGGAATCCGTTCCCGAATTCCCAGTTGCTCCAGCAGTTCCATGGCATCTTGGAAAGTACTCTCATCCGGCGCCGTCGGTCCGGAAGCGATAACCGACAGCCGGTCGCCGATTACATCGGACAGGATCAAAGATACACAGGCAGCCGGTGCGATGGCTCTGGCCAGCTGACCGCCTTTGATCAGCGAGATATGTTTCCTGATGGTATTTATCTGGTGAATGCCGGCGCCGGATTCAAGAAGTATCTGATTCAATTGTTGCAGGTCTGCCAGCGAGATACCTTGCGGCAGGTATTCCATCAATGCCGAGCCGCCGCCGGTGATCACAACAAAGGCCAGATCCTTCTCAGTCAGTTCCTGACAGCAGTCCAGCAACACCCGCGTGGCCTGCAGCCCTTTTTCATCGGGCAGGGGATGGGACGCTTCGAATATTTGTAACGACGGGTTTTCTTTGGGATTTTTCATACCGGAGATAGCGGCATGTCCATATTTGGTTATCACGACTCCGCCGCTGAATTTATCCCCCAGCAATTCCCGCAAGGAAACGGCCATCGGCACGGCACCTTTTCCGGCACCGAAAATAAAAACCCTGTCGCAGGCATCCAGCCGAAAGATTTCACCGTTTGGGAGACACAGGTTTCCCTTTTCCGGCTTCACCTGCTCTTTCACAAGCCGGTAGGGATCAACGGCGGCAATGCCGGCCCGGATGATCTGTAAAACCTGATTGCGCAGGTTTGCAACGCTCATTGGTTGTCTGCCTCGACCGCTTCCTGCAATTTTATAAATATATTCGGAATGGCAGCCACGACCCGGTTCCAGGTCGGTATCGACTGCACTTCGAATGGATTGGAAAGGAATTGCTCGCTGGCATGGATAAGGCACATGCGAAAGGTCTCTACGGCGACTCCCTCTGCATGACGGTCAAAATGGAGTCCGTTTATCAGGGAATCGTAATAATACTTGTCGATAAAATCCTGTGCGAAGCGCGTATAGGTCGAATTTAACGTATTAAAAAACCCGCCTTCCAGAACATGCCCCATGCTGGCCATGGTAGAGAAGATCATTAAAATAATATCCACTGCCATTTTTGCCAGTCCACCGCCGAGATCGGTCGGATCCAGGCTGGAATGCTTGTGATCGAAAACATCGGCCAGGTCGACCTGGCAAATTCGTTTTTTAGCGCTGTTGCGGTACACTTCCGAAAGCACGCCGACCTCCAGACCCCAGTTGTAAGGCAGCCGGCAGCGTCGCACGAGATTGTTTACGATGGCGAATTCTCCGGCCAGCGGATAACGAAAGGCACGCAGATAGCGGATAAAATCATCTTTTCCGAAAATGTGAGAAATGGCATGGATCAGCGGAAAAACCAGCAGACGAGTGACCCGACCGTGCATTTTCGTAGAAACACGGCTGTAATAACCTTTGCTGAATTCAAAATCGCATCCGGGATGAACCACCGGAAAAATCAGGCGCGCCAGCATCGATCGTTCGTAGGTTTTGATATCTGCATCGTGCAGGGCTATGGCGTAGGTGTCGCGCCGGGCGAGTACATAGCCGAAGGCCATCCAGGCCCCCCTGCCTTTTCCCTGCGGACCAACCGGGATTTCATTTTCTTCCAGCAGATGCATAATACTTTGCATACGCTCGCCGTCATTCCAGATAATGTTTAATTCCTGCGGCAGAACCGAAAAAAATTCCCTGGCATGTTCAAATTCCTTGCGGTTTGCTTTGTCCATCGAAACGACAATCCGTTTGATATAATCCGCACCTTTCAGCTTTTCAACTATTCTCGGCAATGCCGGTCCGGACAATTCCGAATAAAGAGAAGGGATCACCAGCGCCACCGGCCGGTTCTCCGAAAAATTCCGAATCACATTTTCCAGATGATCCAGACGATAATTATCACCCAGTTTATGGAAGGTAGCAATATGATTGTCCTGAAAAAAATCACTCATTTTGTCCTCCGTTACCGAGTAAATCCATCATTGTCTCATTCCAGCCGCAGGGACCGATTCCCCTGCTGAAAACCGCTTTTTCAAGAATTTCACGGGATTCGTATGCTCCATTATGCCGTTTGACCAGAATCGGTATATCCACTGCACGCAGCATCGGAAAATCATTCAGACTGTCGCCGACGCCGATGCTGAATAAATCAGAATTGTTTATTTTCCTGCGATATGCACTGATGATCCAGCGGACTGCATTACCTTTATCGGCCTTCCCAACCACGTGCATGAACCGTCCACCGTAAATAATTTGCAAACCGTATTCGGACAACTCTGTTTCAAGCACTTTACGGACATCGTCATCGTAGAAAACAGGGATGCTGTATTCCCTCTGCATTGCCAGTTTCGCGGATTCTTCATCCAGGGCAGTCTTTTTCATGATGGTCTGCACGGTTGCATTATGAAATCCCTTTATGTCGATACCGGTCTTTGCTGAAATCGTTTCAAGCGCCGCTTTGATTACATGGAATGAACTGCCGAATACTTTCACCTGAAACCAGTTTTCAACGGTTTTTACGTCGTCAATCCTGAAATAATCCCTATTAAAAAATACACCTGCGCCGTTTTCTGTAACAAAAGGATATTCGTCCACTTCAAGCATTCGTCGGTATTTTTCCAATTCAGCACGGGTCTTGCTGGAGATCAGTATCAGCGGTAAGCCAAGTTTTTTAATCAATTCCAGGGCAGGACGGGCCGCCTCAAAATCATATGTATGGTAGTCCAATAATGTTCCATCAAGATCAGAGAAAACTAGTATTGGTTTTTTCATATTTTCTGTTGGCTATTCTTTTTCATCCGGCAACGGACGGTAGAGTAATACGGTTCTGCCCAGTACCTGTACTACTTCCGTGTTCTCCAGTTCAGAAAGTTCACCCGCAACCTGCCTGCAGTCCGCCGGAGATGTGTCGAGGATTCGGACTTTTACCAGTTCCTTATTATTAAAAGCCTGATCGATAAATTTCTTAACCTGTTCGGTAACACCGACCTTGCCGACCGTGACCGTTGCTTTTATTTGATTGGCCTGTGCCCTAAAAAGCCGTTTCTGTTTTCCGTTTAACATTTCGTCCTTTTTATTTTGATGATAATTAATCCACCCCGAAAAATCAAGCTGGCGGCCATTTCATGTATAATGCGGATTGCATATAAAAATCCCGTCTGTTAAATTGTAAAATTAATCTTCGGAGGAAATGATGATAAAAGAAAAAATGGCACAGGCTTTCAGTATTCTTAAAGAAGAAAATATCGATTGCTGGTTAACCTTTGTGCGCGAAAGCAGCACGGTTCCCGATCCGGCGATGGATTTAATTGTCGGAACCGGGGTAACCTGGCAGTCTGCCTTTATACTCACTTCCTCCGGAGAATCGATAGCCCTTGTCGGCAGTCTGGACAAAGCCAACCAGGAATCTTACGGTTATTATGAAACCATCCTCGGTTATCTGGAATCGATCGAAGAAGAGCTGATGAAAATTCTGAACCGGCTCAATCCGAAGAAGATAGCCATCAATTACTCCCTGAACACCCCGACGGCAGATGGATTGACGCATGGCATGTACCTGCAATTGATGCAATATCTGAAAGGCACCCCCTTCGCCGACAGGCTGGTTTCGTCGGAAGCCGTCATTAATAAACTGAGGGGCAGAAAATCCGCAACCGAGATTCAAAGGGTAAAAGCATCAATCGATCTTACCATTAAAATGTTTGAAGCCGTGAGCGGTTTCATACGAGCCGGCCGCACGGAAAAAGAAGTAGCCGATTTTCTGATCTCCGAAGTGAAAAAAGCAGGCGTTGAGCTTGCGTGGGATCCGGAACACTGCCCTGCTGTCTTCAGCGGTCCGGATACGGCCGGGGCACATGCCGGTCCGACCGGGCGCAAGGTGGAACACGGCCATGTGCTGAATATCGATTTCGGCGTAAAAATGAACGGGTATTGTTCCGATTTACAGCGTTCCTGGTACATTTTGAAACCGGGTGAAGAGTCTGCGCCGGCCGAAGTACAGCGTGGTTTTGATGTCATTTTTGAAAGTATTTCCCGTGCCGCCGCCGCTTTGAAACCGGGGGTTACCGGTTACGAAATCGACACTATCGCCCGCTCCTACATTGTCGATCAGGGATATGCCGAATATCCCCATGCGCTGGGTCACCAGATCGGACGGGTGGCGCACGACGGCGGCGGACTGCTGGCGCCGAAATGGGAGCGCTACGGCACCCTCCCCGACCAGCCGGTGGAAAAAGATCAGCTGTATACGATTGAACCCCGCCTGACCATCGATGGGTACGGGATTGCGACGATTGAAGAAATTGTTTGCGTAACCGGTAACGGCTGCGATTTTATCTCTCCCCGTCAAAAAAAATTATATTTGGTAAATGCAAATTAATTCTTACTATCGGATTCCGGTGACAGTCGGTACTCAACCGTTCCGATACAATACCAATCATCCTGCCCGCAACAGAAAGTGAAGGTAAAATATGAAAAGACGCCAGTTCCTGGGTATCGGTGCCGCTTTCGGTCTTGGTTCATTTTTCGTTCCAGGGGTCAACTCGATAAAAGCAGCACAAAACAGTTCATGGATACCCGTTACAATAGCCTCCGGTAACGGACTTGCCGCAGTCGAAAAATCATATTCTTTGATCACATCGGGCGAAGATGCGCTGACATCCGTTATAGCCGGGGTCAATATCGTTGAAAATGACCCTGACGATACATCGGTCGGCTATGGCGGCTTGCCCAATTCCGAGGGTGTGGTTGAACTGGATTCCTGCTGTATGCATGGTCCTTCGCACAAGGCCGGGGCCGTGGCTGCCATCCGGAATATTAAAAACCCTTCAAAAGTTGCCAGGCTGGTTTTGGAAAATACACCGCACGTATTACTTGTCGGTGAAGGCGCGCTGCGATTTGCAAAGGCGAACGGATTCAAAGAAGAGAACCTGATGACCGAAAAGTCGAGAAAAATATGGGAGAGCTGGAAGGAAAAACATTCAGCAGTTCCGGATAATTTTGAAAATCAAAGAATCATACCGTTTCCCGAATCTGCATTTACCAAAGATATGACCGGAACCATTACCTGCCTCGGGATAGATAAAAATCATGATATTTCCGGCGTAACGACAACCAGCGGATTGGCCTTCAAACTGCCCGGCCGGGTCGGCGACAGCCCGATCATCGGCGCAGGACTGTACGTGGACAACGAAGTGGGTGCTGCCGGTTCAACCGGGTTGGGTGAAGAAAACATGAAAAATCTCACCTGTTTCCTGATCGTTGAATACATGCGTCAGGGTAAATCACCGCAGGAGGCCTGTGTTCTCGGGTGCCGGCGAATTTTAAAACACGCCCCCCGTTCCCTGTTTATGGAAAACGGAAAACCCATTTTTAATGTCACCTGCTATGCGCTGAACCGGCAGGGTCGGCATGGTGCGGCTGCTATAAATTACACTCCGGATTATGCGGTTTGCGACAGTAACGGACCGCGAATAGAAAAAGGTGTGAAAGTGTAACGGGACAGATCCGGGTAATTTGAGGTTAAGGGTTGCAGGGGGAGACAAAATTTGCGAAACACTTTCTCTATTCTGATACTGGGGGTCATAATTGCTGCCTCCGCTTCGATACTGGTGCGTTGGACGGGTGAGGTCCCCTTCACAACCATCGCTTTTTACCGACTGGCCATAAGTGCCCTGATGCTTTTCGTTTACTACCTGCTGTTTTCCGCCAATTCATTCGCCGACCTCCGGATAATTCACTGGCACTACCCGCTGGCCGGTATTTTTCTTTCCGCGCATCTGATCACGTGGATTGCATCGCTGCAAATCACTTCTATTGCCAGTTCGATTTTTCTGGAAGGGACGCACCCGGTTTTTGCCGTTCTTGTTTCGATGATCTTTTTAAAAGAAAATCCTAAAAAAAAGACCATTCCCGCATTCGGAGTCGCACTAGCCGGCATGTTTTTAATCGTATATGCGGACTGGAATATAGGTGAATCCAAACTGGCAGGGGATTTCCTGGCCATCCTTTCGGCCGTCTTTCTGGCCTTTTACCTGCTGATTGCCCGTTACCACCGCGGAGAAAAGGACATAGTGAAATATTTGATTCACGTATACGGGACGGCGGCGGCGGTTACCGGTATTTATATGTGGATCAACGGTGACGCATTTACCGGATTCTCCGAACAAAGCTGGGTGATGATGGCACTGCTGGCGGTCGGTCCGAATCTGCTTGGACATTCGCTGCTCAACTGGGCTTCACGGAAAATGGAGATTTTCAAAGTTAACCTGACACTGCTTCTCGAACCGGTACTGGCCACCCTGAGCGGCATGATTCTTATTGCCGAATTCCCTCACATCTGGTTTTATCCCGGAGCAATTCTTATAATCGCATCCATCGGATTTCTGATCTATCAGAATAACCGAGAAGCTCGTTCGGGCTAAAGCCAAATCGTTGCCGGCATTATATTCTCCGCAACCGGCGAACGGTGCTTTGCAGTCAGAACCGGAAGCTGGCCGTAAGAAATATTTTCCTGTATGTTATTTCCTCAGTAGTCAGTGTCGGCGTATAAATATCGGATGATGCGTTTTTCCAGGTTCCGTACAAGTAAGCCAGGTCCAGCAGAAACTGTTTATCGATCATGACGCCGACCCCGCCGGTAATAAATTCACGATCGTATTCCGCGGGAGCTTTCACCAGCGGCGACGGTTCAACGAAATACCCGCCGCGCAAGGCAAGGTTCAGGGGGCGAATCGTATATTCGGCACCGATTTTCCATTTCAGCTGCTCTTCGTACATTCTTTCGATGCGTGAATTCTCATCCAGCAGATCATCGTATTCGGAGCCCAGCGACCGGTTTTCCGGCAGCTCGAAGCGCAATTGTGAATAATCGATGTATTCGATTCCACCGGATACGACAAGATCCGCTAAGGTATAGGAAGCCCCGAAAGAAAACTGGAACGGAGTACTGATGTCGTATTCAAACTCAGAAGCTTCACCGTCGGTTTTAATCAGTTCAATCAACTCTCCGTTGTCGAATTCCAGTTCATCGGTCTGATTGAAGTTTTCAACCACGTTAAAGGTCGACGGCAGCACAATATTCACGCCCAGACGCACCGAGGGCACCGGCCGCAGCATAGCGCCTATTTTAAACTGAAAGGCCGAATAGTCTCCGATTATTTTTTGAGACAAAAGATAGCGGTTGAAATCGCCCGGAAATGCTGAGGGCGGATAGTTTTCATTCAAATCCCGTTGCAGGAAATCGAACAGGTAGGACGAACTCCCCGTCCAGATATTCAGGCTTACCCCGACACTGACATTCGGAGAAATATCCATCGCGCCGGCAATGGACCAGTTGTTCAGACTGCCTTCCTCACTGGCGGTTTCGCTCCGATTTACATTTTTGTCAAAAAACAGGGTATCGGTTCCGCCCTGTCCGTCATCAAACTCAAAGAACAAATCGTTGCCGGCCGCACTGAATCCCTTAAAATCCAGTACGCGGTCAAAATCCTTGACCCTCTGATAACCCAGCGCAAACACGAGGCTGCCGCGGTAGGTTGGTACCGGAAAGACCATTCCCAGTGAACTCAGTTTGGTAAAATTTTTTCCGCCGTTGGTCAGGGTACCGTTGTAGGTGGCAGCATTGTCAAAGGAAAGATGGGATAATCCGGCATAGAATTCCATTCTGCGGATTTGCGCCAGTCCGGCCGGGTTCCAGTAAATTGCCGAATAGTCATCGGCAACACCCGTATAGGCGGTTCCCATAGCCGTGGCGCGCGCTCCGAAACCACGGGTATTATCCAGTAAATTAGCCGCATCCTCTGCAAATTGTGCCTGAAGTATAGTTGCCAGCAAAAGTATTAATCCGGTGAACAATACTTTCCGTACCATAGTTTTTTATTTTCCTTATTTTCGTTTTTTTATACTGCGTTTTGATTTTTTAACACTTCTTCCCGAAGACTTTTTTGTATCTTCGTTCCCGCTTTTTATTACCCTCCTGCCGGTCTGATCATTTCCAGTGGAATTACCGCCGCTGCCGTCGCTTTCAACGGAAGCGCTGCCGGAGGATGGAGAACTGCGCCCGGGAATATAGCGGTTGCCGGATGCAGGAGTAGCCGAAGAACCTCCCCCACGCCTCGCCGGTATGCTCCGGTATTCCACTTCAGGCTCTTCCTCGCCGTTTCCACCGAAAATCATCATGTAGCGGTTATCAAACCACCAGGGCTGTACATTCCAGAAACTTTGCGTGGTACGATGGGCGGGAATCAGAGGATTGAAATGAGTTGCAACATTAAAACTATCGTGACAATAGCTGCAGTCCTCATCCACATATACATCGTACTCTTCCGAATAGACCTCGGCGCCTTCATTTTTCTCTTCAACATATTCTACAAGTACGTCCGGATGTTTTAATAAGGTATAGCATCCCGAAAGCAATATAACGGCTGTTCCCGTTACCAGAAACAGCCGGAAATGATGTTTCTTCAAATTTATCGCCTGCGTTTAATCGGTTTGGATTTCCCCGAACTGCCGCCGGATGAAGAACGCCCTCCACCTGAGGACGAACTACCGGAGGAACCTCCCCTTCGGATGGCAGGCCTGCCGGAACTACCGGAACTTCTTGACGGTGTCCTGGCAGGGGTATAGGAAGGACGCGGTTTATCCCGGTCAATGCTGCCGGACCGGGGTTTATCCCTTTTGGCTGGTTTATGTCCGGGCTTGCGTTCCCGTTTAATTTTGGTTTTTGTTTTCTCTCTGTCCCTTTTCACTATTTGTTTTTTGGGACTCAATTCCGGACGCCGCTTTATTATCCGAACCGGTCTGGTATCACCGGACTTTACGGCAACATTACCGGAGCGTTTGATAATACCGTTCGGACCAGCCGAAACCTGCGATCCGCGTTTGGCGAATTTACGCCGTTCATATTTTGAAGATATGTAAGATCCGTACGGATAATAATCTCCGTAGCCATAATAGGTAAAAAACGGATAACCGCCATAGTACAAAGGAAATCCGGGGTAATATCCGTATCCCGGTCCGTAATACCAGGGAGAATACCACGGATCGTATCCCCACCCGATACCTACGTTCCAGCCCCAGTACGGCTGGTAGTTTCCGTAGCGCGGATGCCAGTATGGAGGATAATAGGGAAACGGGTTGAAATCGTACCATGACACATAATGCGGCCAATGCCAGGGATCGTTGAAATAATAATCACTGTAAAAGTCGGAATAATACGGATCCCCGTAATAATAGAAATTATAGGTATTACCGTAGGCATCATATTCCCTGTCCTGCTCGACGACTAAACTTGTGTCTTCGTATTCATATTCATAATCCCGGTTTCGGTCGTAAGAATAATCATCATCACGCACCGTTTTCAGCTGCGTGTAACAGGCCGATAAAAATAGAAGCGAAGCGGACAGGGCTAATATTTTCAGTTTCATGATTGTTCATCCTCCCTGTCTGTTAAAATATTTCGACATAGGAAATGCGAATTTCCCGTGTGAATGCCGGCATTTTGTTTTTATTCCTGATCATATTTTTTACTATAAAATCAATATTCAGTTTTCCGGCAAATATCCACTTCAGCCCGGCATTCAAGTACCCCTTTCCCGAGCCAAGTGACCTGTCATTATTATCGTTCAGGGCGAAATCATATTCAAGTACCAGCGCCAGTTCGGGATTCAGACTCTTATCTATTCCAAGGAACAGGTTAACATCCTCATCGTCGTCTCCGTTTTCGAAACTATAATTTAGACCTCCATGAAGCCCTAAAGTTCCCAGAAAGTTGTAATTTTTACTGGCACAGACGAACAAGCCCCGTGATTTTTCCATATAGCGGTTGGTGCTGTCAATAAAAGCACCGTACCCCTGCGAGTCATATCCGATCAGTAATGCCGGGAAACTCAGCCCCTCCTCAAACAGACGGTAACGCAGTTTCACCCCCACCTGCGGATTCCAATCGATATCACCGGTGCCGATCAGATTCGTTCCTCCGTAGGACAGCCCGATCATCATGCGATCGGTAATGCCGACATCAATACCACCCAGAAGACCGCCGGCCGGATAAGCCCGCAGTTCCGCCCTGAAACTACCGCGCGCCAGGGTTCCGGCGGAAGGCGTATCGATCAGGTGCAGAGGTTCGACAAGACTTAAATCCTGGGAAAAAAGCAGAATCGGAGCAAAGACCAGCAAAAAGAATAGAAAACGGCGCATGCGGATTCCTCTGATTATTTTTTAAAAAGGTAAATTTTGCACAAATCAAAGTCAAGTTGTATTGTGAGTTAATCAGGGAACAATAGTCTCCGAATAACATTATAGGAATAAGGAATAATAATCCGTACGGGGGTCGTTGGATAAGGAAAACAATCTTGACCTGCAGTACAGGGTTGAGTAAATTGGCAGCAACAGGGATAAGTTGAAAAATAACAGTACTTTTATAATTAGCTAGGAACGGAAAAAATGAGAAATAACTTTACGAGCCGGGTTCAGAAGGTCATTCGTTACTCAAAGGAAGAGGCAATGCGGCTGGGGCATGATTATATCGGGACCGAACACTTGCTGCTTGGCATTTTGAAGGAAGGCGAAGGTATTGCGGTAAAAATACTGCAGAACCTGAATTGCGAGCTCGTTAAATTGAAAAAAGCGATAGAGGAATCTACCACCCCCTCCGGCGGAACGATGACCATCGGTAATTTACCGCTTTCCAAACGGGCTGAAAAGGCCCTGAAAATGACCTATATCGAAGCAAAGAATTTTAAAAACGATGTCATCGGAACCGAACACCTGCTGCTTTCAATTCTGAAGGAAAAAGACAGTATGGCCGCCCAGGTATTGATGAATTTCAATATCGATTACGCCAGTTGCTATAATGAACTGGAAAATATTCTTGCCGGAAAACCGACTGTTCCGCGTCCCAAACAATCGGCAAAAAAAACCAAAACCCCGGCTCTTGATCATTTCGGCCGCGATCTTACAGCCCTGGCTTCCGAAGGAAAACTGGATCCGATCATCGGCCGCGAGGAAGAAATCGAACGCGTGGCGCAGGTACTCAGTCGCCGGAAAAAGAATAATCCCGTATTGATCGGCGAACCGGGAGTCGGGAAAACCGCCATCGCCGAAGGTCTGGCTTTGAGGATTATCCAGAAAAAGGTCTCCCGTGTTTTACATAATAAACGTGTTGTCGCCATGGATATGGGCTCCATCGTAGCCGGAACCAAGTATCGAGGTCAGTTTGAAGAGCGCATGAAGGCGATCATGACCGAACTGGAAAAAGCCGAAGATGTTATCCTTTTCATTGATGAATTGCACACCATCGTCGGTGCCGGCGGCGCCTCCGGATCGCTTGATGCCTCGAATATGTTCAAACCGGCGCTGGCGCGCGGTGAACTGCAGTGCATCGGAGCAACCACGCTGGATGAATACCGAATGTATATCGAAAAAGACGGCGCACTCGAACGGCGGTTCCAGAAAGTAATGGTCGAACCGACCTCCAACGATGAAACCCTGGAGATTCTGCGCTCCATTAAACATAAGTATGAAGAGCATCATCATGTATTCTATTCCGATGAGACGCTGGTTGCCGCTGTTAACCTCAGCGATCGCTATATAACCGACAAGAATTTTCCGGATAAAGCCATCGATGTAATGGACGAAACCGGGTCGAGGGTACACATTGCCAATATTGTCGTACCGCAGGAAATACTTGATCTTGAAAAGGAAATCGAGCGCATAAAAACCGAGAAGGAATCGCTGGCAAAGCTTCAGGATTTCGAGCGCGCTGCCAAACTGCGGGATCAGGAACGCAGCCTGAGCGAGCGGCTGGAGTTGGCAAGAGGCGACTGGGAAGAAGAGGAAGAAGCACGCATCGCCGAAGTTTCGGTGGACGATGTTGCCGAAGTAGTAGCGATGATGACCGGAATCCCCACACGCCGTATTGCAGAAGGCGAATCGAAAAAATTGTTAAAAATGGAAGAAGCATTGCAGGAAATGGTCATCGGGCAGGATGAGGCGGTAAAAGTGATTACCCGTGCTATTCGTCGCTCCCGGGCCGGCCTGAAAGACCCGAACCGTCCGATCGGTTCCTTTATTTTTCTTGGTCCGACCGGGGTTGGAAAAACACACCTGGCCAAAACCCTGGCACAGTATCTTTTTGAAAGTCCCCATGCGTTGATTCGAATCGACATGAGCGAATACATGGAAAAATTCAATGTATCACGCCTGGTGGGCAGCCCGCCCGGGTATGTCGGATACGAAGAAGGCGGTCTGTTGACCGAAAAAGTCAGACGCCGCCCCTATTCCGTCGTTCTGCTGGATGAAATCGAAAAGGCGCATCCGGATGTTTTCAACATTCTGCTGCAGGTGCTGGACGAAGGTCACCTGACGGACAGTCTCGGCCGCAAAGTGGATTTTAAAAACACGATCCTGATTATGACCTCCAATATCGGGGCGCGCGAAATCAAAAAGAACATGAGTTACGGTTTTGCAAACCCGGCCGACCAGGATAATTTCGGAAAAATGAAATCGAAAATTAATGGTGAACTGAAACGATTGTTCAATCCGGAATTTCTGAACCGGATCGACGACGTTGTGTTCTTCCACCAGCTGGGTATGCCCGAAGCGACAAAGATCGCCGAAATCGTGCTCAAGGAAATGTCGGATAAGGTTGCCGACCGCAATATGCAATTTGTACTGACCGAGGGCGCCAAAAAATTTATCGCCGAAAAAGGATTTGATCCGGTTCATGGTGCGCGTCCGCTGAAACGAGCCATTCAGAAATACATCGAAGATCCGATTGCCGATGAAATACTGGCCGGTAAATTTTCGGAGGGCAGTATCATTCAGATAAAAATGAAAAACAAAAATGAACTCGGTTTTACCGAGATCGGTAAGACGGAAGATAAGCGCAGCGATATCGAAATCGATTAGCAGACCGTTGAAAAGATGTGAGGCCGTTTCCGCAAATTGTGGAAATGGCTTTTTTTTTTGGAAATTTTTATCCCTCAATTTTTATTTCACTTATTTGAAACAATAACCAATAAATTCCGTGATGTTGTAAAATTCGGAACCCCGGGAAAAAATATGCGAATATCCATACGAAGTCTTTTTATTTTTATTCTGTCTATTTCTGCAGCCCTTACGGCACAGGACTGGCACGCGGGACGCATTCAGCAGGAAATAAACAGGCTGGACGTCTTGAGCAGTACGTTATACATCGGGGCACACCCGGACGATGAAAATACGGCTGTTCTCTCCTACCTGTCCAATGAACGCCTGGTACGTACCGCCTATCTTTCTCTGACCCGCGGCGACGGCGGGCAGAATCTGATCGGCAGCGAAAAAGGCGACCTTTTAGGTATTATTCGTACTCAGGAATTACTGGCTGCCCGGAGACTCGATCATTCGCAGCAGTTTTTCAGCAACGCCGTCGATTTCGGTTATTCCAAAACACCGGAAGAGTCGCTGCAGTTCTGGGGAGAGAAAGAAACCCTGGCGGACCTCGTCTGGGTTATCCGAAAATTCCGGCCGGATGTACTCATTACCCGATTTACACCGCAGTTCGGCGGACACGGACACCACCGGGCGTCGGCGATACTTGCCGGGCGCGCTTTTACCGCCGCTGCCGATCCCAGGATGTTTCCGGAGCAATTAAAATATGTTTCCGTTTGGCAACCCAAACGCCTGCTCTGGAATGCCTGGCGCCTGCCCGACTCTGAAACCCGGCCGGTGCTTAAACTTGAAATCGGGAATTTTAACCCGTTGCTCGGACTCTCCAATATGGAAATCTCGGCCCGCAGCCGCAGCATGCATAAAAGCCAGGGATTCGGCGCTTCCGCCCGCCGGGGCAGCCGTATTGAAAAATTCAGACATACGGCGGGTGATCCGGCCGGACTGGACCTGTTCGACGGAATTATCGCCGACTGGTCGCGTGTCAGCAGCAGCACCTCAATTTCGGCGTTGGTCCATGAAATTCAGGCCTCTTTTGACGCCGCCCATCCCTGGACAATCACCCGGCAGCTGGAAAAATTGCATCGGAAGGTTTCACAATTACAGGACATTTTCTGGCGGGATATAAAATTAAAAGCCATCGAGGACCTGATCCTTGCATGCAACTGGATCAGGCTGTTCGCTCTGCTCGAAAAGTTTGCCGTCGCCCGGGAAGACGAGGCGCAGATAACCCTCAAAATTCTGCAATCCAACGGCATGCCGCTGCAGATAGAGTCCGTTCACTTTCCTTACGCTGCCACTGATACCGTGGTATCGTTTCGGCTGCAGCACAATCAACCTTTTGAATTCAGCCGAAAAATCGTCATTCCCGCCGATGCCCCGCTGACCCAACCTTACTGGCTGGAGAACAAAAAGGATTTTGCCCGTTTCCGGATTGCCGGTTTACAGGATACCGGCCTTCCTGAAAAAGAGAATTTCCAACCACTGCTTGTGACGTTCAAAGGGGAGACGGTGTCTTTTGAGCGACAAATTCCCGTGCGTTTTCACTGGACCGATCCCGTGCACGGTGAAATGTACCGCAAAATCGAGATCACCCCCGATGTGCTGATTAATTCCGCCCAACCGCTTGTCCTGTTCAACGGCAACGAAGCGAAGACCGTTAAACTGACCATTACGGTCGCAAAGGACGGATTCAGCGGCACGGTTTTGCTGAAGCCTTCCCCCGGCTGGAAAACGGACCCGGAAAAATTTCAAATTGAAAACGCCGCCGCCGGCCAAACGCTCGTGCAACCGGTAATGATAACGCCGGCCGGAAACCCGGAAACCGGGAAACTGCAGGCCGTTCTGTCCGCTGAAAAATCGGTAAACCTGAAAAATATTGTGCGCATCGAACATGAACATATTCCGATGCAGACCCATTTCCCGGATTTTGAATTGAAACTGGTTAATCCGGGGGCGAAGAGTATTTCCGGCAAAATCGGTTATATTAAAGGTTCGGGCGATGAAATTCCTTCCATTCTGCAACAAATCGGCTACACGGTTGAGTTTCTGGATGACGATGAAATCCTGCAATCCGATCTTTCACAGTACGATGCCGTAATCGCCGGAGTACGGGCATACAACACCCGAACAGCGCTGGCGAACAGTCACGCCGTACTGATGCAGTATGTGCAGAACGGCGGTACGTACCTGGTTCAGTACAACGTATCGAGACAGCTGGCGGTCGATCCGCCGGGTCCCTACCCTTTCAAAATCACCCGTGCCAGGGTAACACAGGAGGATGCGCCGGTGACGCTGCTGGATTCGAGTCACCCGCTTTTTCAATTTCCCTATCGAATCGGTGAAAAAGACTTCGAAGGCTGGGTGCAGGAAAGGGGGTTGTATTTTGCCTCCGACTGGGACCGGCGCTACCGGACGTTGCTGGCCTGCCACGATACCGGGGAAGCCGTGCAGGAAGGCGGTCTGCTGATCGCACCATACGGAAAGGGTGTTTACATTTACAGCGGTTATTCCTGGTTCCGGCAACTGCCGGCGGGCGTGCCGGGCGCCATTCGCCTGTTCGTAAATTTAATCTCACTCAGGGGAGACGAATTCGGCAGTAATCACACGGAGACGTCCCATGGAAAATAACGCCGGAAAAAAAGATAATGTACCCGTTTTTTCTTCATGGAAAAAATGGTACTGGCTGGTCGGCGGTTCGCTTGTTTTCTATATCGTCCTTTTCTACCTGTTTCGCATCACATTTGAATAACGGGCCTCTATGCAGACAATCGACTGGATCATTCTGATATTTTCGCTGGTTTTTATCGTCGTTTACGGCGTTTGGAAAGGCCGGAGGCAAACCGATCTTAAATCCTATTTTTTATCGAATCGTGACCTGCGCTGGTACACCGTCCTGTTTTCCATTATGGCCACACAGGCCAGCGCCATCACCTTTTTATCGGCACCGGGACAGGCCTATGTGGACGGTATGCGTTTTGTGCAGTTTTATTTCGGGTTGCCGCTGGGAATGATTATTCTCAGCATCACCGCCGTACCGCTGTATCATAAAATGAAGGTTTTCACCGCCTATGAATTTCTGGAACAGCGGTTTGATGTGAAAACCCGTATCCTGGCTTCGCTGTTGTTTCTGGTTCAACGGGGACTGGCCGCCGGACTGACAATTTTCGCACCGGCACTGATTCTTTCCATTTTGCTCGGCTGGGATATCTACTGGACCAATCTGATTATCGGCGTGCTGGTGATCATTTACACCGCTTTCGGCGGAACACGGGCGGTTGCCTGGACCCATTACTACCAGATGCTGATCATCCTGTTCGGAATGGTGGCGGCGTTCTTCTTTCTCATCAACGCCCTGCCCGGGCACCTGGGTTTTCTGGACGCGGTGCATATTGCGGGAAAAATGGGCCGTCTGAATACCATCGATTTTAAATTCGACCTGATGAACCGCTATACGGTCTGGACCGGAATCCTCGGCGGTATGTTTCTGCAATTGTCCTATTTCGGCACGGATCAGTCGCAGGTTCAGCGGTACATCAGCGGGGCCTCGGTGACGCAGAGCCGGCTGGGACTGTTGCTGAACGGGATTGTAAAAATCCCCATGCAGTTTTCGGTTTTATTCATCGGCGCCATGGTTTTTGTGTTTTTCCAGTTCGTGCAGCCGCCGTTATTTTTCAACACAGTGGAAACGGAGCGGGTACAGGCCGGAGCCTATGCCGAACAGTACACACAGCTGGAAGAAAAATACGCCGATTCATTCGTCGTCAAAAAGCAGATTGCCAACCAACTTGTATCCGCGTTGCAGACCGGAGATGCCGAACAGGTGCGCCGGACACAGGAGCAGCTGATGCAGGCCCATCAGCATTCACAGGAAATAAAGAAGCAGGCCGTCGCGGTACTGAAAGCCAATAATCCGCAGATGGATGCAAAAGACACCAATTATATCTTTTTATATTATGTCACCCGTTACCTGCCGGCCGGGCTTGTCGGGCTGGTCATCGCCGCCATAATCGCCGCCTCCATGTCTTCCACTTCCGGAGAACTGAATGCGCTGGCCTCGACAACCATCGTCGATATTTACCGGCGGCTGTTCAAACCGAAAGAAACGTCGAAGAAGATGGTGAAGGCTTCGCGGCTGGCCACGGTTTTATGGGGTGTTTATGCCATCCTGCTGGCTGAATATGCCAGCCGTCTCGGCTCGCTGATCGAAGCGGTCAATATTCTCGGCTCGCTTTTTTACGGAACGATTCTCGGGATTTTCATCGTGGCATTCTATTTAAAACGTATCGGCGGCTCGGCTACTTTTTACGCGGCGTTTATCGCCGAAGCAGCCGTAGTGTATTGCTTTGTTTTCACAGACCTGCCTTTTTTATGGTACAACGTCGTCGGTTGTCTGGGCGTGGTTGTATTTGCATGGCTGTTCAGCTTAATTTCTCCGCAACGAACCGTCAGTGTTTAAACCCGAAATAAAAACTGCGGAGCAGAAAGAATGTACGGTAAATTATCCCGTCCTCTGACCGTTAATTTCCTTTTCGCCGTATCAATGGCGTTTCTGGAATCCGCCGTCGTGGTGTACCTGCGGGCGATTTTCTATCCCGATGGTTTTCAGTTTCCGCTGACGGACATTCCGCCCGATATTTTCCGGATCGAGATCGGCCGGGAAGCGGCAACCATTATCATGCTGTGGACGGTTGCCCGTCTGCGGGCAAAGACCTGGCAGCAAGTGTTCGCCTTGTTCGCCTTTAATTTCGGCGTGTGGGATATTTTTTATTACATCTGGCTGAAGGTGTTTCTCAACTGGCCCTCCGGCCTGCTGGATTGGGATATCCTGTTTCTGATTCCGCTGCCGTGGGTGAGTCCCGTACTGGCGCCGGTGCTGGTTTCCCTTGCCCTGATTCTTGCCGCTGTTATCATCCTGCGGTTGCAT
>JAJRVZ010000370.1 GCA_024277055.1 Calditrichota bacterium | reverse complement strand
GTGGTAGACCGGCTACTTTGCCGTGCACCGTTTTCAGATATTCAGAGCCGCCGATCTCGGCTTTTGTTTTACCGATCAGATAAATCAGATCCCCTTTCTGCTGAAAGGAAGACGGTGTGGCATGGGCAACGTCTTCCAGCACGCCCAGCATACCGATGACCGGTGTCGGGTAAACCCGGTAGCGTTCGCTTTCGTTGTAAAAACTGACGTTACCGCCTGTGACCGGCGTTTTCAGGGCACGGCAGGCTTCACTCATGCCGGCAATGGCCTGTTCGAATTGCCAGTAGGTATCCGCCTTGTAGGGATTGCCGAAATTGAGGCAATTGGTGATGGCCACCGGTTTGGCTCCGGCGGCTGTCACATTGCGCGCGCTTTCCGCCACAGCGATCATCGTTCCGCGTTTCGGATCGAGATACACGTAACGCCCGTTACAGTCGGTTTTCATGGCCAGCGCTTTGCGGCTGCCTTTTATTCGCACCACCGCGGCATCTCCGCCCGGCTCGATTACCGTATTGGTGCGTACCATGTAGTCATACTGCCGATACACCCACTCCTTGCCGGCAATGTTCGGCGATGCCAGTAAACTAACGAAGGCTTTACCCAAATCCTGTGGCGCCGTTACCGCATTCATATCCAGCCGGTTGATTTCATCCTGGAAATCCGGGCGACGTGATTCGCGGATGTAAACCGGCGCGCCGTCGCCGGCAGACAGATACCAGGATGGGATATCGGCCACAATTTCACCATGAAATTTTACGCGCAGATTTTTATCATTCGTAACCTGCCCGATACGTGTGAAATCCAGGTCCCATTTGCGGCAGATTTCCTCGAAAGCGGTTTCCCGACCCGGTTTGCAAATGACCAGCATCCGTTCCTGTGATTCGGACAGCAGGATTTCGTAGGGGATCATATCCTTTTCGCGCAGGTGTATCCTGTCCAGTTCCAGTTCGATACCGCGCTCGCTTTTGGCGCTGATCTCCGCCGAAGAACTGGTCAGTCCGGCTGCGCCCATATCCTGAATTCCTTCGATTACTTCTTCTTTTATCAATTCCAGCGTTGCTTCCAGCAGCAGCTTTTCGGTAAACGGATCGCCCACCTGCACCGAACTGCGCTTCTCTTCCGACTCTTCCGTCAGTTCTTCGCTGGCGAAGGTTGCACCGTGAATACCGTCCCGCCCGGTAGAGGAACCGATGGCATAAATGCGTGCACCGGGTGTTCTGGCAACGGCTTTAGCGATTCTGTCCTTTTTAACAATACCCACTGTCATCGCGTTTACCAGGCAATTGTCCGTGTAGCATTCCTCGAAGTAGACTTCACCGGCCACAGTAGGAACACCGAGGCAGTTGCCGTAATCACCGATTCCTTTTACCACTCCGGCAAATAAATAGCGGTTACGTTCGTCATTCAATTCGCCGAAACGCAGCGAATTCAGCGCGGCAATCGGACGTGCGCCCATGGTGAAAATATCACGCATAATGCCTCCGACGCCGGTAGCCGCTCCCTGATACGGTTCCACCGCCGAGGGATGATTGTGACTCTCAATTTTGAAAGCCACGGCAAGTCCGTCGCCGATATCGATCAGACCGGCATTTTCCGCGCCGGCATCCACCAGCATCTGCGGCCCTTTGTTAGGCAGGGTTTTCAATAGTTTTAATGAATTTTTATAGCTGCAATGCTCACTCCACATCACAGAAAAAATGCCCAGTTCGGTATAGGTCGGCGTACGGCCGAGGATTTCGAGAATTTTCATGTATTCGTCTTCGCTCAGCCCGTGTTCGAGGGCCAGATTCAAATTGACTTCCGGTTCGTTTTGCACGGTATCTCCTGTAAAAATAAAGAAGGATAATTTAGGTTTTCAGGCAACAATCGGCAAGCCGTAAAAACAGCTGGTTTCAGTATTGAATATTCTTGTGTATATTTCACACAGATTTGTTTTAAGCGGGAAGAACAATGATAAAACTCTTCAAATCACCCATCATTCAAATAGCGCTGGTCGGTGAATTAAACATGTCAGCTTTGACCGTATTTTCAAAACGAATCGTACCGCAACCAATCGGCTGTCTACCCCCGGAAACCATACCCGGAGCCCAACACAGTCACCATAAAAAATCGAAATGGTACATAGCCCGGTACCGGCCGGTCCCAGTCCTTCCGGCTGCCGTGCTGAAAATAATTTCCCATTTATAATTTCCGGCTTTATACTCGTAGAGATGGATTATCTGATATGCCGGTAAAAATTAAATTCATCAAAACACCCGGCCGGGGCAGTTTATAATTTAGTGAGAGAAAAATCATGCCCATCTGTTTTTTTGTTTCCGATCTTCATGGCAGCCGGCATCGCTATTCGGCATTCTTTGATATCCTTCTGCGCGAAATGCCCGATGCCGTATTTCTCGGAGGTGATCTTTATCCCGGGTTGTCGATGACTGACACCGCCACAGAAATATTTATTCAGGAAACACTTATCGGTAAATTCAGCAAATTGAAGCAGCAGCTGGCGAACCGTCATCCTGCTGCTTTTCTGCTACCGCCCAACGATGATGCGAAGATTTTTGACTCATTATTATTGCAAGGCGAAAAACAGAATCTCTGGTACATAATGGATACCCGGAAAGTTTCATGGCGGAAATATTCAATCTATGGTTACGCTTGTGTTCCGCCGACACCATTCCGCTTTAAGGACCGGGAAAAATATGATGTTTCGCGTTTTGTCGATACCGGTTGTGTTTCGCCGGAAGAAGGGGAGCGTACCATAGCGGTTGAACAGCATGAAATCAGATACGGTACCATCGCCAAAGATCTGGATAATCTGACTGCCGGACATGATCTGAGCAATGGAATTTTACTGATCCACACACCGCCCTACCGGACCGATCTGGATCGCGCCGCGTTGGAAGGAAAAGTAGTGAATCATGTGCCGATGGATGTGCATGTCGGCAGCATTGCCGTGAAAAGATTGATCGAGGAGCGTCAACCGATGTTGACATTGCACGGGCACATCCATGAATCAGCCCGGTTAACCGGCAGCTGGAAGCAACAAATCGGCAGAACCCTGTCAATCAACGCGGCACACGACGGGCCTGAACTGGCGCTGGTCCGTTTCGATTCTTCAAATCTGAAATCGGTGAACCGGGTTTTGCTTTAAATGAATTATTTCCTGCCTTTCAGCGGCAGCTCTCTGGCGGCATCCGTTACGGCACCGATCTTTGCCGCATAGCTGGTATTATTTCGTATATCTTCATCGGTCACAAAATGCACATCCAGCAGTCCGTCACTTTTTTCCCCGCTGCGAATAAAATTCATTTCACTAAGGCTTTGGCTCCAGCCGTCCAGCCAGTTTTCGAGATCACGCCGTTGACGATCACTACCCTTAAAATGCACAAGCAAATCAATATCGCTGTTGGAGCGGGCCGTGGCATTTTTCGTACTGCCGAAAATGTACAGGGCTTCGACACCAAATCGTTCCGGATCCAGTGCCTGCGCAATACTTTCGGCTGCCTGCATGCGCCAGCGCCAGTAATGTTCTTCTGCGGTGTCATCTTCCGGCTTCTCGACCGGCATTGATTGCCGTACCGGCTGATCCTGAGCCGATTCCAAAATCGCCAGAGCTTTGTCCAGTTCGGCATTCATGTACACCTGCAGTGCTTCTCCGGGATTCGATGCAGTAACGTCGATCACTCGAATGGTGTCTTGCAAATCTTTAAACTCCGGAAGCATTTGAGGAAATAAATTATGCGACTGCAAAAGAAATGATTCATTAAAAACAATTCCTCTATCGTCCGGATACAACGGCAGATATTTAATACCGGCTTCAACCAGATCCTGGAAAAAATGTGTCCCGAATGACAGATCCGGCACGTAGTCTTTTTGCTTACGGGCAATTTCAATCAGCATTGCCGTGTTGTTGATTTCCGAATAGGTAATACTGACACCCAGTTTAATATCACCACGACTTCCCCATCGGCCCGGCCCCATCAAAATAAATTGCCTTTTCGGTAATAGTTTGTTCAGCATGCCGACTGCACGCCCAACGGTTTTCAATGTTTTGTAATCGGAAATCTCGCTGTATTTTTGCGGATCGACATAAACAATATGAGTAATATTATGCACCATTCCGCTGGTAACATAACGTTCTGCAGAAAAGATAATTTTGTCGGGGTCGGTGGCGGACGGTAGTTCGACCGGTGCGGTGAACATGCTGCTGCTTTGCGATCGGCATTGTAACAGGTAAAAATGCTCGCCATCGTGGGCGAACTCTATATCCACCGGACGTTCATATTTTTCTTCCAGGGTTTTCAACATTTCCCCGATCAGCTTTACAAACGGCGTCCGGCATATCAGGTTTTCGAACGTTACGATATGAAAGTCATTTTCGAAATCGGTTCCAAGC
>JAJRVZ010000369.1 GCA_024277055.1 Calditrichota bacterium | reverse complement strand
TGGCCGATGTCGTTCCGACCAAGGTCCACCAGCATAATGTGTTCCGCTCTTTCCTTTTCATCCGAAAGCAGGTCCGTTTCCAGTTCCATATCTTCCTGCTCGTTTTTGCCGCGCGGCCGCGTACCGGCAATGGGCCGCGTCTCGATGATGCCGTTTTCCACCCGCACCAGCATTTCGGGAGAGGATCCGATGATCTGCAGGTCCGGGTTGTCGAAGAAGAAAAGATAAGGCGAAGGGTTCAGTACCCGCAGCATACGGTAAATACGGAAGGAGTCCTCTTTAAATACCGTACTGAAACGCTGGGATAACACGACCTGGAAAATATCCCCGGCGGCAATATATTCCCGTGCTTTTTCGACCTGTTTTTCAAATTCGGATTTTGTGAAATTGGACTGCCATTGAAACTCACCTCCGGCTTCCAGGTCGGGCAGCGATAACGGGCCGTTTAATTGCCGGTGAATTTCTTCAATCTGCTCCAGGGCAGCGGAATAATGGTCCTCAATCGGTTTTTCATCGGTAATCAAAACGGAAACGGTAATCGATACGGTATGTTTCAAATTATCAAAAGTTATCAGGCCGGTATAAACACCCAGATCAATATCGGCGATATTCAGGTCGTCTTCGGGCATGTGCGGAAGAGTTTCAACCAGGCGAAAAGTATCATATCCGATATAGCCGATGGCACCGGCCACCAGTCTGCCTTCGAACCCTTCACTTTCGATTTTTACGGTATTAATTAACTGTTTGAGTGCTTCGAGCGCGGAAAGCGATTTTCTGATTTTTACCAGTTTTTTGAAGCTTTCATCGCTAAAATCGATAGACCATTTGTTCCGGTACGCCCGGAACGTCATCGCACTCCGGAAGCCGATAAATGAATAACGGGCAACGTTTTCTCCACCTTCGACACTTTCCAGCAGGAAAGGCCGATCCGATTTGTTACGGATTTTGGCAAAAACCGAGACCGGTGTTTCCGTATCGGCGAGAAATGTTTTCTGAACCGGAACCAGTTTTCCTGTAGCGGCACGTTCTTTGAATATTTTTAAAGGGGTGATTTCTGCCATGGCGGAGTTATTTACGGCTTTTTTCAAGGCGGGTGATTCGTACCTGGCGTATGCGCCGGTGAATTACTTTTTCGACAACGAATTCGAGGTCCTTGTAGGTGGCCATTTCCTTTTCTTTGGGAACCGATCCGAAAAGACCGTAAAGAAATCCGCCGACGGTTTCGACCCCTTCCTCGGTCGGCAGGTCGAGGTCCAGTTCCTCATTGATTTCCTCCAGCGGCATGACCCCGTCGACAAGAAAGGTTTGGTCGTCGATTTTTTTGAACAGCGGCTGTTCGGAATCGTATTCGTCCTGGATTTCGCCCACGATTTCTTCGATGATGTCTTCCAGTGTGACCAGGCCGGAGGTGCCGCCGTATTCATCGACAACGATGGCCATGTGTATCTTTTCCGCCTGAAACTCGCGCAGCAATTCATCGATCTTTTTCTGTTCCGGCACAAAGTAAGCAGGGCGTAATAATTTGTTGATATCCAGGTCTGTTTTTTGTTTTTTATTCAAAAACGGCAGCAGGTCCTTTGCGAATAGAATGCCTTCAATATTATCAACACGTTCCCTGTAAACGGGAATACGGCTGTGTGCATGTGTTTTTATCACTTCCAGAATGTCATTCATAGTGGATTCGGTTGAAATGGCGACCATATCGATGCGCGGCACCATGATCTCTTTCACCGTTGTTTCTCCGAATTCGAAGATAGAATGGATCATTTCCTTTTCATCCTGCTGCAGCGTTCCCTGTTCTTCACCGAAATCCACAAGATTGCGCAGTTCTTCCTCTGACAGTCCGTTGCGGTCTTTTTTGATTTTGAAAATAAAATTGAGCCATTGGGTGATCAGGTCAAAAATCCGGACAATCGGAAACAACAGGTAATAAAAAAAAGTCATCGGAAAGGCAAAACGCATGGCCGCTTTTCTGGCGTTTTTAACGGCGGCAACTTTCGGCACTATTTCCGTGAAAACCAGTATTATAAATGTCACAGCAATGACATCGATCAGGACACCGACGCGGCGGTCCAGCTGAAAAGCATCGCATATTTCAAGGGTAAGAATGGCTGCAAGCGATGCCGCCGTAATATTCACAACGGTATTTCCCACCAGAATAGTGATCAGCAATTGTTTGGGGTGGCCAAGCAGCTGGATGATTTTTTGAGCCGGTTGCTGTTTTTTCTTTTTCAACCGTTCCAGTTCGCTCGCAGATAAAGAGAAAAATGCCGTTTCGGATGCGGAGAAAAATCCGGACAGAATCAACAAAATGGCAAACACGGGGATGTAGCCGAAGTAGTCAGGGTCCAAAGTTGGAATTATCCTTCTGTTAGTTCTACGGTCACGTTTTTAAGAAATGACCGGTCGGCTTGATCGGTTAACCGGTCTTCTAAAGATTTCATTTTTTTTCGGGACGCTTCCTCCCGGTCGTCATAACCGGCAAGATGCAGACAGCCATGAATGATCAGCCGGCAAACTTCGTTCGCAATTGATACGTTGAATTTCCTGCTATGTTCGATTGCACGATCAAGACTGATATAAATCTCACCCTCCTTTTTTTCCGCATCGTCGGAAAGGTCGAAAGTAATGACATCGGTCTTCGACGGATCATTAAAAAACTCCCGGTGCAAATCGCACAAATATGCATCTGAAACAAGGATAATATCTAAATGCCCAATTTGCAAATTTAATTCCGTACAGGTCCACTGTGCAATCTCTTTGAACTTCGTCTGCGGCAGGCGGATATTTTCCAGCGTGTTTGTCAGCTCAACTGCCATTGCCGGTTGCTTTTCGCAGTTCAGTCAGTGTGGATGTCCGGTCATTTTGCTTGCCGGAACCATTCGCTTTCCGGGTGCTCTTTTTTGTATCCTCATGCGGGTATTCGATACGCTCGTGATGTATACCGGAAAGGACCGACACAAAGCCGTCGATGATCCCCCGCAGATCGCGCATGGTCAGATCGCAATCATCCAGTTCCCCCTCGAGGAAACGTTTTTCCACCAATTCCTCTGCCATTTTCCGCAGACGTCCGGGAGTGGGGCTTTTCAAAGTGCGTGCGGCCGCTTCAACCGTATCGGCCAACATTACAATGGCGGTTTCCTTTGATTGGGGTTTCGGCCCGGGGTAACGGTAATCCGATTCGTTGATTTCCGATTCATCACCGGCTTCAATGGCCTTGGAATAAAAATAAGTCATCAGGTTGGTGCCGTGGTGTTCGGGAATAAAATCGCTGATTTTTTTCGGCAATCCGTATTCCTCGGCCATTTCAAGGCCGTTTTTTACATGTGCGGCCAGAATCAGTGCACTCATGTTCGGCGCCAGCGACTCGTGCTTGTTTCCGCCCCCTTTTTGATTCTCCACAAAATAGTCCGGCTTTTTCATTTTTCCGATATCGTGATAATAGCTGCCCACCCGTGCCAGAAGCGAATTGGCGCCAATTTCCTTTGCCGCCGCTTCAGCAAGATTTCCGACTACAATGCTGTGGTGAAATGTTCCCGGTGCGCTGTTGGCCAGTTTTTTCAGCAAGGGATGATTCATATCCGAAAGCTCGAGCAGGGTTACATCGGTAGTGATGTCAAAAAACTTTTCGAACAAGCCCAGCGACATATAAGTAATGAAAGGGGACAGTATCGCATTGGGCAGCATATAGTAAACGAAATCTTCGAAAATTTCATTAATGCTTTCATAACGAAGTCCGCCCAGGGCAAGAATACTTACCAGGTAAGCCATTGAAATATATAAAATGGCACTGAAAATCTGGTTGCGATTGCGGATATGGGCAACGGAATAAATCGACACAACGCCGACGAACATCATTTGCAGGGAATAGGAATAATCAAGCCCCAGCACGCCGCCGAGAAGAAAACTGATAACGGCGGTGCCGACAAAGGCAATACCGCTGTCGAACAAAACGCTGAACAGCATGGCGGAAATGGTAGTCGGAATGAGATAAGCGGGCCAGTTCAGCTGTTTGACAATCAGGCTGCCCAGCAGCACCTGCAGAAATATAATGAGCGTGAGCAGTAACAATCTTTTATTGTCGACGAACAAATTCGGTCGGTTGAATTTGAGAAAAAGGTACAACAGGAACAGAACCAGTGCTGTAAGTATGTATTTGCCAAGCCTTGCGAAAATATTGGCGAAAGTCTGAAGTGCCGCGCTTCTTTCCGCCTGAGCAATTTCAAGCGAGCGCAGTTTCTGGTAAATTTCGGGAGTTACGCGTTCGTTGGCGTCGATAATACGTTCGTTTTCGTATACCAGATCCTTTACCAGCGAAACCTGATCGATGGCTTCCTTTCTTCTCTGCCGGGTAAGTTCCCGGTTATAAATCAGGTTCGGCCTGATGAACAGGGCCAGCAGGGAGTGAAAAGCCTTGGCATTGTCCCGCAGATTCATTTCCCTGCGAATCAGTTCCGGAATATCGGTTAATTCCTTTATTTTATCAAAATCTACATCTTCTTCGACGCCGTTACGGATAGCGACTATCTTTTTGTTGTAAATCCGGTTTGCCGGAATATTTATGATAAGGTTTCTGTAAATGCGCCGCGCGTGAGGAACAAGTGAATTGAAAACAGCCCTGGACCTGCTGTCCGCATATAACCCGGCAAGTATACGTACCTGGCCGGAAGTAATGCTTAAATTGAGGCGGCTTGCAAGAAGTGCC
>JAJRVZ010000368.1 GCA_024277055.1 Calditrichota bacterium | reverse complement strand
GTTTTCATACCAGCCCGTGTCGTGAAATGTCGTCAGGATTTGGCACTTTCCTGTCTTCGGCGGTGTAAGGTAGTGCATGCCATGGAACATATCGGCTCCCAGTTTCTGCAGCAATTGCGGCAGGCGTCGCTCGTAAAACCACAACTGATCGATGCGGTTTTTTACAGACACGCCGATGAGCCGATCACCGTTTTGCAGGTAAGCTGCAAACAGGTTCTTATGCCGATTTTTACAGATGACGTACAGTGGGAAATTGCGGGGGCTTTTCAGCAGCGCACGAATAGTGAACAGGATGTAGTGTGCCGCACCTGAAAAGTGATTCGGCAGTGGCACGGCGTCGATGCCGAGTTTGAGGGAACGACCGGTTGATCCGACAGCCGGTGTTTTGAAAGATATTTTATCGAGTATTTCGGGCATACATTTTCAGCTTATTGTATTGCCCCTGTCAAACGCTAGTTTTGCCCGATTCAATCCTACCGGACAAATAATTTTGTCTTATGTCCGCTTATTTACGGAATTGTACAGAGAAATGACTCTAATAACCTGTTCTTTAATCGTCATATTGGAAGTATCGATAATCACAGCATCAGCGGCGGCTTTTAACGGCGACTCGGAACGCGATGAATCCAACCGGTCGCGTTCTTCGATTTCTTTTTTAATCTCGTCAAAATTTACCGGCAGGTTTTTCTGTTTCAGTTCATCATAACGGCGACGGGCGCGTTCCTCCACCGAGGCCTGCATGAACACTTTCACTTCCGCGCCCGGTAAAACCACCGTACCGATATCCCGGCCATCCATCACCACCCCGCCGCCGGCAGCCAGTGCCCGCTGCTTTTCCACCATTGTTTTCCGCACACCGGGATAGGCCGAAAGGATGGAAATAACCCGTGTGATTTCCGGCAGACGAATGGCCTCGGATACGTCTTCTCCGTTCAAAAAAGTGCGCTGTCCATCCTTCGAATGTTGCAGTGTGATGTCGCTTTTGCTTACGATTTCCTGCACGTCCCGTTCATTGTGAATATCGACACCGGCGCGCAGCACAGCCAGCGTTGCCGCGCGATACATGGCGCCGGTATCCACATACAGATAGCCCAGTTTTTCGGCCACCAGCCGCGCCGTGGTACTTTTCCCCGAAGCCGCCGGCCCGTCGATGGCGATGTTTATTTTTCCCGTCATATTTTTTTTGTATCCGGTTTCCGGCGGCTCGCCTCGCCTCTCAAATTATCCGTGAACATATTAGCCGTCACGCATCACTCAACACGCGTCACGACAAACTACTCTTTCATCCTTGAGCCTTCTTCTTCTTTCAGGAAAATCCAGCCGACGACTTTGCCCGGTTCTATCTGTTTCGATTCCAGCCAGTACACCCGGTCTCGGTCAAAACGCGAGCTGGTATCGTCTTCCGGGATCGATTCGATTTCCTGCCGGATGCCGCGGAAGCGTTCCTGCCACAGGGCAAAATTTTCAGCACGCAGGTCGACCCAGCCTTCGAAAGTCCATTTATTGATGTTTTCCGGCGTGATGTCCAGCTCATCTTCTCCGTGATAAGCCGGGATTTTCATTTCCGGTCCGCGCAACAGGGTTTTTCCGTCACTCAGTAAAATCGGTATACCGATGGAAATGATTTGCGCTCGCAGTTTTTTGTCGCTCAGCACGGTCTCTTCAGCACAGGCCGCCAGTTCCTCCGGTTTCATTTTCAGAACCGATTCCATGGTGCCGCAGCAGTTGTGCAGCAGATGGGCCTCGAACAGCAATTTGCTCAGCCGGGGCGGTCCCAGCAATTCAAAGGCCACACTGTTTGCGTTATATTTTTCTATCAGTTCTTTCATTTTTCCCAGGGCGGATTGCCGCAGATAACCGGCACGATAGGTTGGGCCCATGGTTGCGTTGTCCAGGGCATTGATTATGTCATGGCCGGTATTTCCGCCCTTGATTTCATAGACAACATTTTTTGCGATTTCCTCCGGTGTAACAAATTCCATCTGTCCGCGCGATGTAATAGCGGTAAACTCTCCGTAAGAAAAGATACCGTTCTCACCGGTATCGATGTAAACCGATTTCAAGGTATCGCCCAGGTCTTCCCAGTTACCGGCATTTTCCGCAGAATCGGATTGTAATTTGAGCTTTCCTTCCAGCGGTACACCTTTTTCAGGCGGACAATCATACAAGTGAACCGGCTTGCCCCGTTTTTTAATTTCACCGAAATCAATCTTTTTCCAGGCGATGGCCGCGGTAGGTTTGATTTCTTTGATGATCGGCGCATCGGGGGTACGCCCCATCAGCCAAAGCAGCAGGCTGTGCGCCCCGGCGATGGACGATTTGCTGAGCAACACTCGGGAAGGCTTTTCTTCGCTGTGGGTGTAGGGTATGTTCAACCCCATCCCGCCCGTACCGCTGGTTCCGATTTTTACATAAAACTTGCACTTTACCCGGCGCATGGCTTCATACAGAATCTGGATGTGCCGGATCAGTTGCGGGACATATTGAGTGACCAGAAATTTTTCAATGGTTTCTTTCAGCGCTGAAAAATCTTTTTGTTCCTTTTCAAACCGTCTGGTTTCCTTGCGCACATCGATACTGGCGCGGAATATATCCTGGTAGGCCAGTGCGGTCGCCGAATTGATGGCATCGATGATGACATCCGGTTGGTGTTTTTGAATGACCTGGAACAGAAAGGATGAATGCAGAATCTCGTCATCCAAATCATCGATCACGTCATGCACCAATTGTGTTCGGTTTGTTTCATTATCCAGGATTTCCTGCCGGGAGAGATCTTTCATCGAATCACGGACAAAAATATTGCCCCAGATCGGCGTGATGTTCGTAGTAGTCAGTTTTCGCAGGTTTTCAGCCGCCTCTTCGGCTTCCGCCTGTGCCAGGGAAGAGATGATGATCTCCGCAGGATCATTCTCAATCAGTTTGCGGCAGATGGCCATTCCTACCAGGCCCCAACCGCCGAAGACCATAATTTTTTTACCTTTCAACTCCATTGCTCACCTCTGCTTTTAGGTGGTTCAATTCTTCTTTCGTTAAATGCCGCCATTGACCGCGTTGCAATCCTGTAATGGATAAATTGGCAAACGAAATACGATCCAGTTCCTCCACTTCGTATCCCAATTCACGCATCATGCGCCGAATCTGACGGTTACGTCCTTCACGCATTTCTATTTCCAGCAAACTGCAATTGTCGACTATTCTGATCTCACGGGCATTACAGGGCATTGTCTTTTTTCCATCCAGCATGATGCCATGTTCAAAATGGTACAGATCGATGGGACGAATTCTTTTGTCCAGTAATACATTATATACTTTTTTTACCTTATAGCGGGGATGGATTAGCAGGTTACTCAATTCTCCGTCGTTGGTCAGCAACAACGCCCCGGTTGACCGGTAATCGAGCCGGCCCACGGGAAAAATCCGTGTATTGTAATTTATAAGTTCAATTACCGTCGGCCGGTTGTGTTCATCCGCAACGGTAGTGACCACCTCCGCGGGTTTATTCAACAGAATATAAACCAGTTGTTCCGTCGGTTTCACAGGCCGCTCTTCGAATTCAACCACATCCCGGGTTTCATCTACTCGTACACCGAGTTGTGTAATGATTTCGCCGTTCACCCGCACTTTGCCGACCATGATCAGATCATCACATTTACGGCGCGAGGCAATTCCGGCCGATGCAAGGTATTTATTCAGACGTATCATTTTTTCCTGACTCATTCTCTACAGGTGTCTTTTCCGACTCTTCGGTATCCGGGTTTTTCTTCGGGGCTTCCCCGTTTTTCTTTTCAACTTCTTTTTGCATAGGTTCTTCCAGAGCGGTTTTCATTCCCAGTTTTTCCGGGGCCAGCTGCTCCAGCGCCACCTGGTCCAGACTTTCAAGAAACTGATCATCCGATTTCAGCAATTCATCGATCTCTTTCAGTTTCGGAAGCGCATCGAGACTGTTCAGACCGAAGTATTCGAGAAAATATTTGGTTGTACCGTACAAAAGCGGATTTCCCGGCGCTTTCTCGCGCCCGGTAACCGTTATCAGGTTTCGTTCCAGCAGGGTTTTTATCACGGCATCCGAATTAACCCCGCGAATGGATTCCACTTCCTGCTTGGTGATCGGTTGCTTGTAGGCGATTATGGCCAGCGTTTCCAGGCCGCGTCGCGTAAGTCGCGAAGCAGAGCGGCCTTTGTACAGTTTTTTGATAAAAGGTGCGAATTCCTCACGGGTTGCCAGACGATAGCCGCCGGCCACTTCAATGATTTTCAGGCTGCTGCCGGCCTTTTCGTACTTCTCCTGCAGGCGCTTTACAGCCTTTTTAATATCCGAAACCGATGGTACTTCGAGAATGACCTTCAGCTTACCGGCCGGTAACGGCACATCACTGGAAAACAACAGGGACTCCACGATTCGTACCAGTTCAATATTCCCACTCATTCCTGTTCCTCTTGATGTAGTTCTTCGTCGGTTGCCGAATTCACGGGTTCTTCCCCCTTTTTTATACGGATATCATCAAAGGTTTCTGATTGGTAAAGCGATATCCTGCGTCTTTTGGCCAGTTCGAGAATGGCTATAAAGGTGACGATGATAACTATTTTTTCACGGAAAGCTTTCATCAGCTCGCTGAACAGAACCATGTTTTTCTTTTGCAGTTTACCGAGAATGAATTCACTCTGTTCTTCCACCGTGACCTCGATTCTCTTCACTTCATGGTAAGTGACCCTGGGCATGTTATCCAGTGCCCGTTTGAATGCGATCAGCAGATCGAAGAGCGAAACATCGCCGATGTACTCGTCATCGCTGATCTGCTCGGCTTCACGCATATCGTCGAAATATTTTCGGGTATAAATAAGCCGCTGCTTCTCTTCCTTTGCCCCCATTTCTTCAGCCGCATCCTTGAAACGCTTGTATTCGATCAGTTTTTCAACCAGTTCGGTGCGTGGGTCTTCATATTCTTCATCGGAAATACCAACCGGTTTCGGCAGCATCATACGTGCCTTCAAATGCATCAGGATAGCCAGCATTTCTATGAATTCTCCGGCTACTTCCAGATCGAACATTTTCATCAGTTCGATGTATTCAAGAAATTGACGGGCTATATCATGAATGGGTATATCATAAATATCCACTTCACTTTTTTTAATCAGATAAAGCAGCAGATCAAAAGGGCCTTCAAATATGTCGAGTTTTATACGATAGGCCATTATCATCCCATTTTCATTGCACGATGCACATCGTTCATGGTATTTTCAGCAACCGCCCGGGCTTTGCTTATTCCACTCTCAATAATAGCATCCACATCCTGCGGATGGCTGTCGTACCAGGCGCGTTTTTCCCGGTGTGGTTCGAAAAAAACTGCGATTTTTGCCGCACAGTTCTTTTTGCAGTCCACACATCCCAGCACACCGCTTTCACAGTCGGCCCGGATCTGCGGCTCTTCCCCTGCATTGAATTTTTTGTGATACTGATACACATTACAGATATCCGGATGACCGGGATCGTTGCGCCGTATTTTCTGCGGATCGGTTATCGCCGTTCGTACCTTTGCGAAAATAGCGTCTTCCGGGTCGGACATCAACACATAATTATCGTTCGACTTACCCATTTTACGGCCGTCCAGTCCCGGTAATCTTGAAAACTGCGTCAGTTTCGTTTCCGGCTCGGGAAAGACCTCTCCGTATGTGGAATTAAATTTTCGGGCGATCTCGCGGGTAATTTCAACATGCGGCGCCTGATCTTCGCCAACCGGCACGAGATTGGCCTTATACATCAGAATATCGGCGGCCTGCAGCACGGGGTAACCGAGATGGCCGTAGGGCATTACATCCGCTTTCAGATCACGAACCTGCTCTTTGAGAGTCGGGTTGCGTTCCAGCCGCTCTTTAGTAATCAGCATGGAAAAAATGAGATGCAGTTCGGCGTGTTGTTTTATTTTAGACTGAATAAAGATAGGGTTTTCCGGTTTTATTCCGGCACTCAGCCAGTCAATAACCATATCCCGCGTATTTGCCTCCACTTCAAAGGAAGCGGCCGGGTTGGTGGTAAGCGCATGCCAGTCAGCGACAAAAAAGAAGTTATCGTATTCGTCCTGTAGTTTAATCCAGTTTTCCAGTGCTCCGGCATAATTACCCAGGTGTAATTTCCCGGAGG
>JAJRVZ010000367.1 GCA_024277055.1 Calditrichota bacterium | reverse complement strand
TTTGGCGTGACGACCGCGCACGACCCGTCCGCCAACACCGAAATGGTCTTCAGCCAGTCGGAAATGCTGCGCGCCGGCTATTTGAAAGGACCGCGTCTCTTTTCAACCGGGACGATCCTGTACGGCGCAGAAGGGGATATTAAAGCGGTGATCAATTCGCTGGATGACGCCCGCTCACATTTACGCCGTATGAAAGCGGTCGGGGCCTTTACGGTAAAAAGTTACAATCAGCCGCGCCGGGATCAGCGTCAGCAGGTATTGCAGGCTGCGCGCGAACTGCAGATGATGGTCGTGCCCGAAGGCGGCTCGATGTTTTACCACAACCTGTCGATGATTATCGACGGTCACACCGGACTGGAACATACCCTACCGGTTTCGCCGGTTTATAAAGATGTGATTCAGCTATGGAAAGCCGGCAACGGCACGGGATATACCCCCACGCTGATTGTCTCTTATGGCGGCCTGTGGGGAGAAAACTACTGGTATCATCACAGCAACGTTTGGGAAAACGAACGGCTGTTGACCTTCTCTCCCCGTCCGCTGATCGACAGCCGATCGCGACGGCGGCCTATGGCGCCGGAGGAAGAATACGGTCATATCGAAAATGCCCGGGCGGTTAAAGCGCTGGCCGACGCCGGTGTGCGTGTCAATCTGGGGGCCCATGGCCAACTGCAGGGACTGGGTGCACACTGGGAATTGTGGATGTTCGTGCAGGGAGGCATGACGCCGATGCAGGCCTTGCACTGTGCGACTATAAACGGCGCCTGGTATATCGGTCTGGATGATGAGCTGGGTTCACTGGAGCCGGGCAAACTGGCCGACCTGATCGTACTGGATAAAAATCCTCTTGAAGACATACGGAATTCGCAATACGTGAATATGGTGATGAAAAACGGTCGGTTGTACGATGCTTCAACTTTAAATGAAATCGGCAACTACAGTAAAAAGCGCGCACCGATGTACTGGGAACGGGGAAAACTGAGCGATGCCTTTGTCTGGAAAAATGGAAAAATCGCCTTGCCGAAATGCTCGTGTCAGTGATGGAAATCCGGACAGAATTGTTTGAAGCGGAAAATACAGGATAATATAAAATCGGCAATCATTGATCCTCGATTGGAAATCCAAAGACAAAATGAACGGTGAATAAAGGAGAAGGACTGATGGCGGAAGACAGGGATTTTGATTACTGGGAACAGCGTTACGAGCAGGAGCCTGTTCGGGAAATGCCCTGGTATTTCGAACCGCTCGATCCTGATCTGAAAAAAGCACTGGGTGAATTTGAAATTACCGGCGGTTACTTTCTTGATCTCGGAACGGGTCCCGGAACACAGGCGGCGGCGCTGGCAAAACTGGGTTTTCGGATACTGGCCAGCGATATAGCCGCTTCGGCCGTTCAAGCCGCTGAGCGCAGGTATGGACAATCCTACCCGGAAATACAGTTTGTGCAGGATGATATATTAAACAGTAAACTAAAGGGTCCGTTCGACGCCGTTTTCGACCGGGGCTGTTTTCATGTGCTGCCACCGGAAAAACGGCAGATTTATGTGGCAAAAGTTCATGAATTACTGGCTGAAAACGGCCGGCTGTTTTTAAAGACTTTTTCCGTGAAAGAACCGGGAGAGGACGGCCCGTACAGGCTGTCCGAAAACATGATATATAATTTGTTTTCCAAAAAATTTAATATTCTAACAATCTTTCACAGTTTTTACCAGGGTAACAGGAAGCCACCGCCGAAGGCTTTGTTCGCAATTTTGATATCCAAAAAATAAAAATCCAGGCAACCGGTGCGGGGATATTACGATTAATCTTCTTTGTGTTTACCGACCCTGCGGGTGAACGATATAATGCTGCCCAACATGATCAGCACGGTGCCCGCCCATAAAATGGACATGAACGGCTTATGGCTGATCTCGATCAGCAGTTGTTCCTTTTGTTTCGCGCCTGCCTCCAGTCCGCTGAACGTCAGCTCCACCATTTTTGCGTCGGCGTTCATTGCCGTCAGCGATACTTCGAAGCTCTTTTCGCCGGGATTGGAAAAACCGACCGGCGCCGGTATACTGTTACGACCTTTATCACTAATCACCATAACCGGTGTCACTTTTCGTACTTCATCACCGCGTTTTATATCCAGCACGGCACCGACCCCGAACTGCCCTTCAGCCAAGTGGTTGCCCATTTCGAAGGACAAAAACGTTACCTGCAGATCAGCATAATTTTTCGTTTCCCCCTTCTTGATCTGCATCCCTGCTCCGGCGTGCGCTCCGTCGTGTTCCCTGCGTTCCAGGGGTGAAAGATAAATATCCGCAAACAGCGATTCGAACACATGGGGTTCACGCATCACTCCCTGGTTGTAGCGGCTGTAGTAAAATGCCGGTCTGGCGATATACGTTTCTCCGTCCGCTTTCATTTCGATCTCGGCAAAACTTTTACCGCCTTGTACTTCCGTAAATCCGGTGTAAATGTACTCATGGCCGTCGATCCATTTGGATTCACCTTCAACCAGCAGGGTACGCTGAGTAGTTGAAAGCTGCCCGGAGACAACGATGCCGATGAACAGAATGGCGGTACCGAAATGGGACAGCGGGCCTCCGATATTTATCCAGTTGATTCGTGCCTTACGTACGATGGCAATTACATTACTCGCCAGGCCGAAACCGGAGGAGAACAGAAAAATCAGCATGGAGACTGAGGTAATATTAAAGGCGAAACCGAGTACCGCTGCCAGCAGGCCGACAATAATCGACGGTATCAGACGCCGCGGTATGGACTGCGGGAATTCCTCGCGCCAGATCAGCATCGGTGTCAGACCCAGTAACAGGGCCATCAATATTCCGATCGGCAGATTGACCCTGTTATAGAAATTAATATCCACCTGCGATGGATTGCCAAACAGCGAGGTGATAAGGGGTGATGAAGTGCCGATAAATGTCAGGAAAGCGGAAAAGGCAAACATCCACATGGCAGCCACAAGAGCGTTCTCCCGGTTAAGGCTGTCAAGATTGAGCGGCTCCTTTTTTACCGCCGGTAAACAATTCACAAATAATGCTGCACCCAATGCCAGAAATGCCACCATGTCGGCGATCAGGTAATTATTCACGCCGAGGTCCTGGAATGAGTGTACCGAAAAATCGGCCAGTACACCGCTGCGTGTAAGGAAGGTGGCGTACAGCACCAGCACGAATGAAAGCACGGCAAATACCAGGTTTGTCCTGCGCAAAACGCCGTTTCTTTTCTGCAAAAGAATTCCATGCGTCAATGCCAGGATGGTAAGCCAGGGAATAAGCGATGAATTTTCTACCGGATCCCAGGCCCAGTAGCCGCCCCAGCCCAGCGTTTCATACGACCAGAATCCGCCGATAATAATACCTGCGCCCAGCATGAGCGATGAGAATACCGCCCAGGGAAACGCCTGCCGGATCCAGCCGTCGAATTCTTTTTCCCACATGGCAGCCAGGGCCAGCACGGCCGGAAATGCAATGGCTGCGTAGCCGACAAATAAAATCGGCGGATGAATAATCATCCAGAAATTCTGTAACAGCGGATTCAACCCGTTGCCTTCGGCGGGAATGTGGGGCAGCAGTTTAAACGGACTGGCTTTGATCAGTATCAGCAGAAAAAACAATTGAACTAGGTTCAGAAACAGCATGGAACGGTTTTCCAGTTTGCCGGCGGAACGGATCAGAAAAAGCCCCATCACCGCCGTCAGAAAGGCCCACAATAAAAAACTCCCCTCCTGTCCGGCCCACAAAGCAGAAATCAATAATCCGGTTGAGAGATCGGTTGAACTGTATTGGGAAACATAGGCCACCTGAAACCGGTGTGTCAGAAACAGGTAGAAAAGGTAAACGGTTGCGACCGTCGTCAGCAGCGTCATAACCTGAAAGGCGACTCTGCCTCTTTTCGCTGACGGTGATGCGTGGTCTGTTCCGGCCATCCAGTAAGCAATACCTGAAAAAAAGGTTGCAGCAGTGGCGCCGAAGATCAATAATTCTCCAAAATTCATTTTCACCTCTTCAATGTTAAAGGGAAAGCAATATGTTCAAAATACGTGCCAATATAATCCATGCATAAGTTCAATAAAATCACAATACGCACGGGAAATTTGTCTAAAATTTCGTAATATATTCAAGCATTTTCCAACAATTGGGAATATTGATTATACTTTTCCATTTTAATCTTTCACAGTCGTAACTTTTTCTTTTTCCGAACATCAAAGTTTAAAAAAGAAAATGAAAAACAAGTCAGAGGAGAAAAAATGACTGAGAAATTAACCGCCGCCGATTTTAAGAACAAAGTCTTCGACTATGAAAAGAATTCCGAATGGAAGTTCGAAGGCGACCTGCCCTGTATCATCGATTTTTGGGCGGAATGGTGTGCCCCCTGTCGCATGGTTGGTCCGGTACTGGAAGAATTGTCGGAAGAGTACGAAGGCAAACTACGCGTTTATAAAGTGAATACGGAAGAATAACCGGAACTGGCCGCTGCATTCGGTATCCGCAGCATTCCTTCCCTGCTGTTCGTTCCGAAGGATGATAAACCGCAAATGGCCGTCGGTGCTTTACCGAAAGAAACTTTTGTCAAAGCGATCGAAGATGTTTTTAAAATTCAGCAGCAGAATTAGGGAATAATTTAAAATTAAATCGCATTTTAGTAAGTGAATTAAATATCCCATACAAACCATCCATCCTCAAAAAGGCGTTCGTAAGAGCGCCTTTTTTATTAGCCCCCGGTGAATTTTGTGCGGTACCCTTTCGACTCCAGATAATCTTTCACCCTGTTCCGCTGATCCCCCTGGATTTCCATTGTATTGTCTTTTAAAGAACCGCCGGTTCCGCAGTATTTTTGTAATTCACGCTGCAACGACTTAAGATCGCCCTGTAAACCGCTGATGGTGGTTACCGTTTTTCCCTTTCGGCCTTTTACTTCGCGGCTGATTTTCGCCGTTTGTTGTGCGGCGGAAAGAACCGTTTCGGACCTGCAGACGCATTCGTCACGGTCTTCACCACAATTCGGGCATTTCGGTTTGAAATCCGGGTCGGTTGAGTATACGACGTTTCCCATTTTTTTTCCTGAAATACTACAATTCGCTATTTCGATTTATTTTCTCAAACCCAATTTACGTAATTTTTTATAGAGATAGGTTCTGTCAACCTGAAGTATCTCGGCAACGCGAGCCACGTTATTTTCATTTTTCTCCATTAACTGTCGGATGTACTGCCCTTCGGCCTGATCACGGAAATCCCGCAGCGACGGTTCTCCGCTGAACAATTGTGAGCTATCCTGCCTTGCGCGCTGTAATTCTGCCGGAACATGCCGGATATCCAGTTCATCACCGTCGGACATGATTACCATGCGTTCTATGACGTTTTTCAGTTCCCGTACGTTTCCGGGCCAGGGATAACGGCGGAACAGTTTCATAACTGCGCTGCTGATGTTCATGGGACGTTTGTTATTTTCCTTGCGGAAATATTCCAGGAAATGTCTTGCCAGAATCTCGATATCTTTGCCCCGTTCCCGCAACGGCGGCAGGTACAGGGGTACGACATGCAGGCGAAAATAAAGATCTTCCCGGAAACGTCCTTCCTTTACCGCCTGTTCGAGATTTTTATTCGTCGCCGCAACGATGCGTACATCGGTGCTAAGAGTTTCCGTACCCCCTACCCGCTCGAACCGGCCGTCCTGCAGCACGCGCAGCACTTTGGTTTGCGTGGCCGGACTCATATCGGCAATTTCGTCGAGAAAAAGCGTACCACCGTCGGCCTGACGAAAACGGCCCTCACGCCGTTCGGTTGAACCGGTGTAAGCGCCCTTTTCCGCCCCGAACAGTTCCGCTTCGATCAGTTCTTCCGGTATGGCCGAGCAATTGATCTTCACATAGGGTTCATCCCGCCGCTCACTCATTTGATGAATCAGGTGGGCCACGATTTCCTTTCCGGTTCCGCTTTCACCGGTAATCAACACCTTACTGTTGCTCGGCGCAATCTTCTGAATCAAGTTGCGAATATTACGAATGGCATCGCTCTCACCGATCAGCCCGTCCCCGAAACGGTCGCTCTGCAGCGAGGCGTATTTTTCCTCCAGTTCCAGGCGGCGCACAAAATTGTTCAGGGTAATCAGCAGTTTATCGCGGGAAAGCGGTTTCTCAAGGAAATCATCCGCCCCCTTCCGGGTCGCTTCCACAGCCAGTTTAATGGAAGCGTGACCGGAAATCATGATAATCACCGCACCGGGAAACTGTTTGCGGATTTCCGGGATGAATTCGATTCCGTCCCCGTCGGGCAGCATGACGTCGATCAGGAAAATTGAGAAATCTTCCGATTGCAGCTGCAATCTTGCCTGTTTCAAATCACCGGCACCGGCTACTTCGAATCCCTCGGATTTCAGAATAAGATCGAGTGATCGTATGATATTTTTCTCGTCATCTACCAGTAATATTTTTCTATTCATTTGCTCTCTTTCGAACGAACCTGCATAATTCACGAATTTTTACCACAAAGACTCTGAACCCCGAAAATATATTAAGTCAGCAGATTCTTCATTACTCATTTTTGACATTTTTTTTCTTTATTTCCAATACGTTTAACCTTTGAATCATCAAGGCTATGAATTTTGCGGATTATAATATTTCAACTCTCAACATCCATGCAAATAAAAAACAGCCGTCCGATTTCATTTATCCTGCTTCCGGTCGCATTGAAATTCCATTTTAAAAACGCTTCCTTTATTTTGTTCGGATTGGACCGTAATCGTTCCACCGTGTTCTTCAATAATTTTTTTAACGATGGCCAACCCGAGCCCGACCCCGCTGCGTTTGGTCGAATAATAGGGTTCGAAAATTTTCGTCAGCGTGTCCCTGCCGATTCCCTGCCCGTCATCTTCAACGGAAACAGACAGTTCGTTTTGTGAAACCTTTGCGCAAACGAGCACGCTGCCGTTATCATCTATCGCCGCCAGCGCGTTATCGATCAGGTTTATCAGTGCCCGTTTCAGGTAATCGTAATCGAAAGTAAACGGGATGGGAACATCGTCAAATTCGAATCGCACTGCCGAACTTTTATAGAGGCGCCGCAGAGATTCCAACAGCAAGCGCAGGTCCTGTCGCTGCATGGTGAATTCGGGCAGGCGGGCAAAATCCGAAAATTCCCGAACCAGTCTTTGCAGGCTGTTTACTTCTTCTTCGATAATGGCGCTGCCTTCCCCGAGTAATTTACGGTATTCGTCATCATCACCTTTGTAGGCATCCCGCATTTGCTGGGTAGTCAGCTGAATGGGCGTCAGCGGATTTTTAATTTCGTGTGCCAGCCGCCGTGCCAGTTGCTGCCAGGTGGCCATTTTTTCCAGTTCGATTATTTTACGCTGATTGGCCTGCAAATCGTCAAGCATCTGGTTGAAAGCCCTGGCCAGTTCGGAAAACTCAGTACCGCCGGACGGCTCGATACGAAAGTCAAGGTTACCGCTGCCGACTGTTCGTGCCGCGGCGGCCATGCTTTCAATGGGACGGGTGATACGTTTGGAAATCCGCCACGACACAACCAGCGCGGCAATGATCCCGAGGCCGTAAACCAGCAGAAAAGTGAAGAGAAAACTGGTACGCAATTCATTTTGCAGCAAATTAAGCGAAGTATAGACCTGGTTCACTTCCTGAATCCGCGGTGCAGCCTGTTGAAAAACTTCGGGCAACGGCAGTTCCAGGTGCAGTTCCAGCCCGTCGTCCCGGCGGACCCAGCCGTAAAAGCGCATGTGATCATCCGCCGGCTGCAGAGCCGCATTTCCGCCCCCCTGCCGGAGTTCCCGCAGGACAGCCAGCGGAATGAGTGAACCTTCATTGCCGTCAGCCTGTGCAAAACTGATCTGCGCCTGCGGTATCCGTGCGATAATTTTTTCGCGGATTGCACGCGGGTCATTTTGCGGTATAACGGCAACCTGTCTCAGCAGTTCGAGATATTCCGTCTTCTTCAACCGGTAAAATTCCGACGAAATGGCCAGCGCACCGTCCAGCGCCTGTTCGACACGCTGATTTACCCCGATTTTATAACTCTTTTCCAGCAGTTGCATGACAATAACGGACAGGGGAACGGCAGGCAATACCAACAAAAGAATCACAAAAAGAAATATTTTACTGCGCAGGGTACGCATCATTCTCTCAACGATTCCAGGGTAAAAGTATCGGAACGTATCACTTTTTTTCCGGACTGTTCCTCGTCTTTGATGAACATGGTGATCAGCCCGGACAGACTGATGGAAAAGCCGCTTTCCTGTTCGGCACCCGGCTGACTCTCTTCGGTGCGTCCCTCGTTATTCAACCACGAACTGACCCGGTCTTTCTGTCCCGAGGCAAGCCTTTCCGGTCCGTAAAATGCAAGAATCTGCCAGGAAGTCTGCCGATCGGTTATAACTCCGAATTCGCAGATCAGCGAATCCTGCAGATAATTTTCAAAGGATTTGCGATTTTCAAAAGTGCGCTTCAGCGTACCGAAGGAAAGTTCGTATTTTTTCTCCCACACATCAAAACGCATTTGCAGGCGGCGCAGGCGGCTTGTTTCACGGTCACTGTTCTGCGAAACCAGACGAATTTCGAATATGAGCCGCGTGCTCATGCCGCTGGCCAGTGTTTCACGCATTTTATCATCGGGAATATCGGGTAAATGGAAACGGGCGGTGAGTTGATTTTTTTCAACAACGGGGAATATGGCGGGCGTACCGCCGGCTGCGTCCTGACCGCCGGCCGGAAATGTAGTGACTATCCAAAGCAGACAGAAGGCAATCCGTCCGGTAAAATGTTTTGTTCTGATCCGCATCATGTATTCTAAAACGTATGTCCCAGTGAAAAATGTATTCGTCGTTCGCCGCCGTCTGCGGGCCAGGCCATATCCATTCTGAACAGCCCGATGAAAGGCAGCCGGAAACGCATCCCGAAACCGTAACCGGTTTTAAACTGTGCTTTTCCAATCGATTGATCCGCCGGCATATTACTGCCGGTATCCACAAAAAAGATTCCGCTCAGAAAATGTTTCGGGAAATTTTTGCGCGCCAGCGGAAAGCGCAGTTCCAGTCCCCCCTGCAGCATGCGTTCGCCACCGCCCACGGGACTCAGGCTGCGGTCGGCGTATCCGCGCAGGGTATTCGGCCCGCCGAGATAAAACTTTTCATAAAACGGCGCCGATTCCGAAACCGAAGCCATTTTTATCCTGGCCGCCGCAACTACCGGTCCGAACAGTACATGATAAGCCCGCGCATCCAAAATGATTCGTGTAAAATCGATTTCGCCGCCCAGCTGACGGTCGGCCTGTGCAAACCGTGCCCCGAACCAGAATCCGCCCTGCGGAAAAAAGCGCTGGTCGCGGCTGTCATAATTGTATCTCAGTACCAGCATGGCGATACCGAACCGATCATTTATATAGTTGCTGATACGCGCCGGGAATGCTTCAAAGGATTGATCGCTGCCGGCAATTGTCGCGAAAGAATCGGGATTGGTTACCTGCAGTTGTATTCCGAATACCACGTCCTGGAACCAGTCACTGCGCGGACTAAGTCCCAGAAACATGCTGGCATCGGGAACCTTGTGCAAAAGTTTCCGCTCGTTTATGTAATGAACAAATTCACGGTTCGTCACGCGGAAATCGAAATAAAAATCGAAATCGCTGTCAAATATATTGGGATTCTCATAATTGAAACTCATTTCCTGCAGGCGGTCGCCCCAGGTCAGGTTCAGGCTTGTATAATTTCCCAGACCGAAAATATTGTCAAAGTTGAAGCTGAGCGGCGTGAGATACCAGCCGTCCAGCTCGCTGAAACCGCCTTTGAAATCAATGGAGGGCCAGTAGCTCTCTTCGACGTTAATGGTCAGCGCCAGTTTTCCGGGTGCTGATCCGGGATGCGGCTGCAATTCCACGCTGTTA
>JAJRVZ010000366.1 GCA_024277055.1 Calditrichota bacterium | reverse complement strand
ATCAGGAAATTTCGTTTATGGCGCTGAAATTGAATGCAAGTACTTTTATGCATAAATTCAATTACATTTAGTCGGGAAAAATTATGAAAAATATTGTCTCTGAGGCAGAACGGTTCGTGACCGCCCTGCTTTCCGAAAAACTCGATGCGGGGTATGTGTTTCACAGCCTGAAACACACACAGCGCACCGTCAAAGCCGCGCAGGAGATCGTAACCGCCGAAGGCCTGAAAGAAGATGAAACGGAAATCATTATTCTGGCTGCCTGGTTTCACGATACCGGATTCATCGAAACATGCAGGGGACACGAAGAAATCGGAATACAACTGGCAGATAAATTTCTCAGCGAACATAAGTATCCCGTTGAAAAAACGGAACAGGTAAAAGCCTGCATCCTGTCTACAAAAATCGAAATCAATCCGGTAAACCGACTGCAGGAAGTATTGCGGGATGCCGATCTCATTCACCTGGGTAAAAAAAGCTTTAAAAAGCGAAACAGCGAATTGAGGCGTGAACTGCAAACCATGCTGGATAAATCGTTCAGCGACCGGCAATGGCTGGAATCGGATATAAAATTTTTTGATGAACACCCGTTTTATACGGCCTATGCAAAAAACAGGTACGGCGAACGGCGGCACGCCAATTATGCACAGCTTCAGAACGAATTGAAGCGGATCAACGGTGGAGAGTTGCAACCAATGAAAAATAAAGTAAAACCCAAAAAGGAAAAAGTCGCCGGACGCGGCGTCGAAACCATGTTCAGGCTGACATCGAAAAACCATTTTACGCTCAGTTCCATTGCCGACAACAAAGCCAGCACCCTGATCAGCATCAGCTCGCTGATCATTTCAATCATTTTATCCGTACTCATTCGAAAACTTTCGGAACAACCGGAACTGACTGTTCCTACGGTTATGCTGCTGCTTACCCTGCTGGGAACCATCATTTTCGCCGTTATTTCAACCCGGCCGAAAGTGACCAGCATTCAAATAACCAAAAGCGATGTTGAACAAAAAAAAGGCAATCTGCTTTTTTTCGGAAACTTCATCAATATGTCGGTGGATGATTATGAATGGAGCATGGAACAACTCATGGCCGACCAGGATTATCTGTATAAGAATCTGACAAGGGATATTTATTATCTTGGCGTGGTACTGGGACGAAAATACCGATACCTGCGCATCGCGTACAATATTTTCATGTACGGACTGATCATCTCCGTATTGTCGTTTATCGCAGCAACCGCATTTTAAACCGATGGCTCCACCGATTCACAGTAATGCTTTAAATTTTTAAGCGAAACACGCATCATTATTTTCATTATCTCAAGCATCGGTTTATATATTATCTTTTTAGACTTTCTGGGATTCTCAAAATGAAAATCGAGGTTTATTCTGCAATTACCGTTGCTGTTCCGCAGGCGATAGTAGATGATTGCGCCGGCGAACCATCGAGATTCGGCGATTTTTTCCGCATAACTCATCGATTCCGAATCAACATGTCTGTGTTCCGATTGCAGTTCCATCTTACCGATCGGCAGACGGCATTCGTGCGCCGTTCCGAGCCGCATAATTTCCTGTTCATCATATTTGATTGCCAGAAGGCCGGCCATCCATTTCTTTCGCTGCGAAAGATCGGTAATCATTTCGTAAACTTTTTGCATCGGGGCATAGATTTCCCACTCTATGCAGAAAGCTTTTTCCGGCATCTCTTTTTCCGTTCGTTTCCTGAGTTCCGTTTTCAGGTTGTTGTGCCACGGATGAAGAACAAAATAATTATAAGGCACATCACCGATATGTTCGTAATGATCACAACCCCGGTTCAATTTCATCGAAATCGGGGGTTGTTCTGCGTTCAACTGTTTTAAATAGGATTTGGTTGCCAGCAGGTATTCCGGTTCCGATATTCCGTTTTTCAAAAGACGATGAACAAGGATCACATCTTCACCGATCAGTTTTTCCATATCGGCAATCCGGCTCAGGCTGATTGTTCCGTAATGCACGATAAAGCACAATTCGAGGCGATCGGCGGTCTGGCATGCCCCGCAACGGCACACGCTGTCCCGTTGAATTACCAGCAAATGTCGATGGAAAGCGAGATACATGCTTTTAACCTGGTTCATTACGGATTTGAAGCGGGGCGCTCCGCCCTTTCTGTAAAACAACAGGGCGTTATCCTCGATTTCCGACAATGAAAGGTCCAGCCGGTTGTGATGAATGATCAGTTCCAGCAGCTCGCTGATGATATGCTGGCTGTGCTCGATTTCCGTTTTGCTGATCAGGCTGGAGAAACCCTTTATACGGGGTAAAAAGATAAGCGCCGGAAAGTTTGCGCTTTTATTTTGCCGTAAATCGATGGAATGTAGCGGTGAATCCTGTATCAAAATATCCCCTGTATTTCTCCTTTTAGTCCTTCTTTGTCATTATACATTCTCAACCACAAAATGGTTAACAACAAGTTTCGCTTTTGTAACCCCGGTCACTTTTGTTACAGGAAAACGGCCGACAACAGGAAAATACTCATTGAGGTCAGGAATTGTGTAATGGCAAAGGGTTTGCCGGTCAGTGAAATGTTGACCGCATTCGGCGGCAGCTGTTCACTGCTTTTATACCTGGAAAGCACCAGCCTGTTTCCTTCCGTGATCATCACCGGCTGGTAAAACCCGCCCTTCAGTTGCTGTCGTGCCAGCGTTCCGCTTATCAGTATAATGAAATAATTCATGGGAACGACGAAGACAATCCAGCCCAACCCCGGTACCGCCAAAACGACAAGAAAAAAAAGGGATAAAAAGGCATCCGCCACGTGCCCGGCCAGTGCCGGTTGGTTCCGCCGCCTGTTCGTACCGCAGACGCCGCGCCCGTATGGCAATTTGAATGTTTTCATTTTGAATACCCGGTGCGTGGAAAAAAAAACCATCAGACTGAAAGCACCGGCAAGATAATGCAACGGGTGAGCCGAAAGCATGTCTTTGCGGGTTTCCAGGCCGTCCCAGCTCAGGGCGATCAAACCGACGATCATGCCGATTATGTCTCCTTTCTGAAGATACCACTGAAAATAATTCAGGGAGGAATTCCAGCCGAACTTGCCCGCCAACCCTGTGTAAACTAGTTCAAAGACTTAATAATCAACGGCCAAAAACCCGAGCAACGCTGCCAGTCCCGCGGTAACAACCACGCTGTTTTTCCATTTTAAGCCCATATTATTCTCCGTCGTAATACAAAGGTCATTTTCACTAAATTTTCAAACACCTGCAAGTGTATTTTTCAAATCAAATTTATTCCCTGCTTTTCCGAATTATTGCTATATTCCGGCAATCAAAAAATAGACGGTAATTCATGAAAACATTATATCTTGTGCGCCATGCCAAATCCAGCTGGAAATACGACAACCTGGACGACTTTGAACGTCCGCTGAATAAACGCGGGCATCACGACGCGCCCGTGATGGGAAAGCAGTTTAAAAAACTGGGCATTCTGCCGCAACTGATCGTATCCAGCCCGGCTAACCGGGCCGCCACCACTGCACGGCTCATCGCTGAGCAGCTGGACTATGACGAGGAACAAATCCGCTATCATGCGGCAATTTACGAGGCTTCCGTCAACACTCTGCTGGAAATAGTGGCCACCCTGCCCTCAGAATACGATGAGGTTATGCTCATCGGGCACAATCCCGCCATGACGGAACTGGCCAATGTTCTCGGTGATCGTCAGATCGGCAATTTACCAACCTGTGGTGTCTATGCAATTCAAAGCGATGCCCGAACCTGGAGACAACTGAGCAGCCGGAGAAACAGATGTCTGTTTGTCGATAAACCAAAAGATCATATTAATACGGATTTCTGATGGCTAAACAACAAAAATACTTCAATCGGGAATTAAGCTGGCTCTCCTTTAATTACCGGGTGTTACAGGAAGCAAAAGATCCCGAGGTTCCGCTGTTCGAGAAAATTAAATTTCTGGCCATTTATTCTTCGAATCTGGACGAATTTTTCCGCGTACGGGTTGCTTCCCTGCGAAATTTACTGGAACTGAAAAAGAAAACTCAAAAGAAACTGGATTTCGATCCCGCCGCCTTGCTGAAACAAATTCATGGAATCGTACACAAACAGCAGGAAGAACTGGGCAGCATCTACCGGGAACATATTATCCCCGCGCTTAATAATGAGAATATTTTTATCAGTGATGGACAGGATCTCAGCGCGGAGCAGAACGAATTCATATCTAATTTTTTTACAGCCGAAGTTCTGCCTTTATTACAGCCGATGTTACTGGTGCCTAAAAAAGTGAAACCCTTTCTGCAAAATAAAGCCCTGTATCTCGCTGTTCGTCTCCTGAGCCGGGGTAAAAAGGATTCGTTACAGAAGCGGCATAAATACGCGCTGGTCGAAATTCCCTCCCAGCTGCTGCCCCGTTTTATCGTTTTACCGCCAAAAGGAAGCAGCAAATTTATCATCATGCTCGACGATATTGTTCGCCTGCATTTGACGGATATCTTTCCCGGTTACCGAATTAAAGATGCTTATGCCATAAAGCTTACCCGCGACGCCGAAATGTATATTGATGATGAATTCAGCGGCGATCTGCTGGAAAAAATCCGCAAAGGAATAGCCCGCAGAAAAACCGGTGTGCCCTCACGCTTTTTATATGATCAAAACATGCCCGGTGAGTTGTTGAAGATTCTGCGCGTCACACTCGACCTTTCCAGGGATGATCTTGTTCCCGGCGGCCGATTCCATAATTTCAACGACTTGTTCACGCTGCCCAACCTGGGGGGCAAGGAACTCTAAAACAAACCGTTGCCCGCCATCGAGCATGCGGTGTTTCAAGGCCGGCATGGGTATTTCCCGCTTATCGCCCGGCAGGATGTGATGCTGCACTTTCCCTACCATTCCTATCAGCCGGTCATCAACTGGCTCGATGAAGCGGCCATTGACCCCTTTGTCAAATCGATCAAAATTTCCCTTTACCGGGTTGCTGCTGATTCGCGCATCGTCGCGGCATTAATCCGCGCTGCCGGTTTTGACAAACAGGTTACCGCTTTCGTGGAACTGAAAGCGCGCTTCGATGAAGAATCGAATTTTCGCTGGGCCAATGAACTGGAATCCGCCGGGGTAAAAGTACTGTACAGTTTTCCCGGACTGAAAGTACACGCCAAAATATGCCTGATTGAACGGCTGGAAGATGGTCGGCTTAAAACCTACGGCTTTCTGGCCACGGGTAATTTCAACGAGAAAACCGCACGGCTTTACACCGATCTGGCGCTTTTCACGACACGACCCGAAATAACGGATGAAATGCAGAAAGTTTTCGCCTACCTGCGAAAAGAGACAGATAAAGCGGAATTCGGGCATCTGCTGGTAGCGCCGTTTAATCTGCGTTCCGGGTTGTACCGGCTGATCGACCGGGAAATCGAGTACGCAAAAAATGATCAGCCTGCGGAAATATTTCTGAAAATGAACAGCCTTCAGGATCCAAAAATTATCAACCGACTGTACAAGGCCGGTCAGGCCGGGGTTAAAATACGCATTATCGTTCGCGGTATCTGCTGCCTGATTCCCGGTGTGAAGGGCATGAGCGAAAATATTGAAGTCATCAGTATCGTCGACCGTTTTCTGGAGCATTCCCGGATTTTCGTGTTCCACAACGGCGGTGATAAAAAGTATTACGTCGGTTCGGCCGACTGGATGAAACGCAACCTCAGCCGGCGGATTGAAGTGGTCTTTCCCGTTTATGATGAAAACCTGCAAAGAGAGCTGGATACTATTCTCGACATCCAGTGGCGGGATAACCGCAAAGCCCGCATTGTCGACGCCGGGCAGACAAACGGCTACAGAGAATCGGATGGAGAACCGCTGCAGGCACAGACGGCTTTGTATGCCTATTACAGGTCGGTTTCAAAATGAAAGGATAACCGATTTATCATGAAGTCTTTTATTTATTTTATTCCCTACATCAAACAGTGTTTGAATAATTACTAACAGATGCCGGTAACTTGAGGTTCTATTTATTTTTATATATTCTCACTCCAGCCGGCGGAATAAGATTCCCGTACGGCAGAAGATTCCTTCGCCTGCGCTCGGAAGGACCTTTCATTGCCTGGTTCCCGGATGCGCTTCTTCCTGGTATCCCAAAAATGTTGGACACGGAATGACGGTTTTAGTGGGATTTATTTTTCAGTGATCCTCCGTGTCCGATCCGTGATCAATTATCTCCCATCAATCCGACGGGTTGAGTTACCGGTACACGGCTAATGATCAGTACATGAAACCGAAGGTAACATAAAATGACGTGCCTTCAACCGAATTGGCAAGGGTCAGATTCATATTCAGTATCTGGTGCTTCAGCGACCACCAGACACCGCCGCCGTAGGAATGGTGCCATGTTTGTGAATCATCACCTGCGACAATCACCCTTCCGCTCTCAAAAAAGGTATTAATCCCGAAGCGACCGGGGATCAGGATGCGAAACGGAAACAGATAGGCACGCCATTCCGCCGCGCCGAACACCGCCGCATCTCCGGCAAATCTTTCCCTGTCGAATCCCCGCAGATCATTTCCGCCACCGAGAACTGCGGCTTCGTAAAACGGATATTTACCCCAGATACGTTCCGCTTTGCCTCTCAGCGCCAGGGAAGATTCGGTGAGGAATTTGCTTTTAAGATAGCTGCGTACTTCAATTTCCAGACGGGAAAAGTTGTGCCGGTTATTGAACAGTTCCGGGTACTGGGAAAACTGCAAATGCAGGTAGGCGCCTTCCGTAGGCATTGAAATGTCATCCCGCGTATCCACATTCATTCCGGCGAAAACACCGGCGTAACTGAAATCGCCCAGACCGTAGGGCTGTAACCGGCTTACAAGCGATCCTGTCTGCGAAGAAACTTTCGAGTTGCTGACCGATCCCCCCAACCAGAAATTGGAAAATTTGCTCAGTTTGAATTCAAAATTCGATTTAAAATGGGTTAATTCCTGGTTTATGCGATAGTAATCACTGCTTAACCGTCCCTTATCGAGAGGCGTATCATTCCCGATCCCGAAAAATTTCGTAATGGCCAGTTCGGTTT
>JAJRVZ010000365.1 GCA_024277055.1 Calditrichota bacterium | reverse complement strand
GCCGGAATCGGTTCCGAATAGTAGACCATTTCGTCACCGGCGTTGTCATTCTCATAAAGCAGAACGGAATGGGTGCCGCTGTGCGCATTGGCGTCTTCGATCAGCGAGCAGAAGTTCAGTTTGTCGGAACTGGACCAGTACATCCAGCCCTCCGGGGTTTCGGCGTCGCCGTTGAAAATGCCCATCGTCCAGCCGCTGTTGGTATTGCAGTCCACGTTGTCGAACCACACGGTACCCGTGGCGTTCTTCTCCATCACCATAACTGCGATTACGCTGTCCGGTTCGCTGCTTACCGTCACGGCGCCGGTGTATTCCGCCCAGTCAACCGAAGCCGTCGACTGATCCACTTCCACGAACTGCTCGGCAATCAGACCGGTGCCGGAGTAAAACCTGAACCATACACCGATCTTTTCGTCCTGTGTAGCCGGACTCGTATTAACATTCATGGTTTTGGCGTAGAAAGTCAGGTTGTAGAGATCGCCGCCTCCGGCGTTGTTCCAGTAAAGATCGGCGTTGTTGTCGCTGACCCACCCGACCGCATCGGTTGTCGTCGACGGTTTGTCAACTTTGAACGAATAGAAACTTGGCGGCTGAGCGCCCCAGCGAATCGGAGCTGCTTCATCGGTGGCCCAGATGACGGATGCTCCTCCGAGACCGTCATTCATTTTGCTGAAATAGTTCGGTTCCATGGTTTCAAAGTCACCGTTCGGCAGCAGATTGGTTTGTCCCAGGGCAAAGGTGAACATGAAGATGGAAACCAGTACTACCAGAAAGAACCTCCAGTAATGCATAGCCATCATTCCTCCTTTCAATTAATTGGATGTAAATGGTAACTGAAGTTTGCTTGGAAAATCTAAATCGTGAATTTATTTCGTTTTAATTGATCTTCTTTATCGATTCCCGTAGTACCAGTTCGACAGGGACAACGATTTTTTTCGGCCTTTGATCTTTCGAATTTATCAGTTCGGTAATAGTACGTACGGCTTCCACGCCCATTTCCTCCTTCTGAACCCGGATTGAGCTTAAGGGAGGGCGGGAATAAAGATCGGCCGTTACATCATCAAATCCAATAATTGAAATATCATCAGGTACGTTAACACCCGCTTCACGGAAAAATTTGAGCGCGCCGATGGCCATGGCATCGTTACACGCAAACAATGCGCTGATCTGCGGCGCTTTTTCATGCAGGGCCTGTGCGCATTTATATCCGCTTTCGCGGTCGGGTATACCCTTACAGGTGATGATTTGGTCGGTTGAATAAGCGATACCGTTTTTTTCCAGTGCCATTCGGTAGCCCTGTGAACGGTCAAAAATACTCGGGTGCTCCATATCGGCGGCAATAAAACCGATTTTTTTATGACCGTTGCGAATCAGTTCTTCCGTTGCAAGTCGGCCGCCGGCAAGATTATCTATCAGAACGGCTGAATGCTCCCCAAACGGCGGATAATAGTCGACGAAGACGATCGGTAAATGATAGGGTTCAAGACATTCCAGCAGTTTCAGGGGTACCTTCCCGGCGATGATAATGCCGTCGACATTGTTTTCCTTCACAAAGCGGGGCAGGCAGTCCTGACCTGAAAATTCAGTGGGAATCGTATTCACAAGAATGTAGAAATCGTGTTCGCGGGCTTCGAATTCGGTGCCAAGAAATATATTGGTATAAAAAGGTTCAGTCCTGCGAAAATGATCTTCCGTGAGAACGTATCCGATATTCTGAGTACGTCGTGTAACCAGCCCACGGGCGGCCCGGGACGGGCGGTAATTCAGTTCCTGAATGGCTTTCCGTACGCGACGTTTGGTCAGGGGGGAGATACGTTTCTCATCGTGTATCACCAGTGAAACCGTCGCGGTGGAAACCCCGGCTTTTTTTGCAACATCTTTAATTGTGGGAGGCATATTCGCACTGTTTAGTTAATCGTTTAACTAAGTGGAGAGAAATATAATACCACTGTTTTCAATTGTCAAGAAAAAAATTATTGAAGTAAAACGGATAATTTGATTAAACGTATTACCTTGTCAGGAAGGTTTGCGAACCATGTACATTCGAATGCGCCGGCCCCAGTTGATTTTTTTGTTCAATTCCATCAAAATCTTTGAATTGATTTCAACTGCGGGCTTTGCGTCTCTTAGTTTTCTGTGCAACAGTTTCTGTGCTCTCCACCATTTCCATTCGTTCAGGGTGTGGAATTTCCGAAGTTTTTTGTTTGAATTGTCTTTTGCTGCAAACCAGTTTTTTATATCCGGCGGAACATCAAGATTATTCAATTCCCGGTTTAACAGGTAGTAATAGCTTTGCTCTTCCATAAATCGCATTACATCCCCTTCAACCCGCGGATGCCGTCGCAGGCCCCGGCGTTCGGCTTCTGAAAACAGCAGTTCGTCGCGTATCCATTTGCCGACGGCGTCTGACAACCGGCGGGGGGAACCAAAACGGGGGCGGTCGCCCAACGGAATCTTTTCCAGTGCATCCAACCACTGACCCAGGGTTACCTGTCCGCCTTCGTAGCGAATCAGCACATCATCAAGATGGTTTGCCAGTTTTATTTTCAGTTCATCGCGGATCGTAGCGGATATGATTTTTGACTGTTCTGATCCGGCTTTGTCGGTCTCATTCCCGGTAATCAGAGTTTGCCGGAGTAACGAAAATGTTTTTGAAACCGGTTGCGGATTCATGCGGCCTATAAATGTTTTGATAAATTCGGAGGATCGCATCCGACTTTTCTTTTTAAAAACCTTTTTACGCATCTTTTCTTTCTGTTGTTGAAAATCGGCTTCACGAATGATGACGGGATCCGTGCGGTTCAGAAGCTGGATAATATGATAGCCCCACCGTGTCCGTACCGGTCGGGATATTTGATCGGGGCCAAGAGCCAGGGCTGCAGCTGCAAAGGCATCATCCAGATCGCCGACCGGCATCCATCCAAGGTCCCCACCCGAAACCGCCAGGGCGCTGTCCTCAAAAGCAATCGCCGCCAGCTGCTCAAAAGAACTTTTTTTCGATCGCAGGTCGGCATACCATTGACGGGCTTTTTGTTCATCCCTGGTGAAAAGATGCCGTACATGCAATTTGATCTGACTCATCCGGAATGCTTCGCGAAGTTCGTTCTCCGTAACTCGAATATCCTTTTGCACGACTTCACGGTACAGTTGCCGCAACATGGCCTGACGTTTTTCCCAGTCCACGGCAACTCTGAAAAACGAACTGTCGGCAATATTGATTTGCTGTGCTTTTTCTGCCGCAAGTACCCGATCGATGTAAACGTCCAGTTCATCCCGCAGAGCGGAAATTCCGCTGGAATCGATACCGAAATTGGGGTCCAGTTCGTAAAAAATTTCAAATTCCTTTGCTGAAATTTTCCTGTCGCCTACCCGCGCCAGCCAGTCTTTTTCCTTTTTACAGCCGACGAGCAGTAATACAAAAATCGAACTGAAAATGCAGATTTTTTTTTTCATGGTGCAAATGTGTTTTACGGCTTATAGTATTATCACATAAAACTACTCAGGGGAAATTTTTCATGCAATCGCTGCACTTGAGCAAACCGGGGAAGCCGGAACCGGTTGCAAAACCGCAGCCGGCCGCTATGCTGGCGGTGGATTAAACATCGCCGAGGATACTCTGTTTGTTCGATTCACGGAAAGTGCAATGTAAAACTTCAATCGTCGTAGCGGTACACTTTGCCTTTCACGTTGTGAATACTGATGCCGCCGCTGCCGTTGTTTTTTATTATCACATCTTGTTCGATACCCTCAATCAAAACCGAACCGGAACCGTCATCCACTTCGACGTCCCCGTCAATATCCCGAATAACCAGCTTACCTGTGCCGTCATCCACGAAAACATTACCGACAATATTTTCGATACGCACACCTCCGGAGCCATCATCAATATCAACACGCCCTTCAACCGAAGTTATCTCAATATCACCGGAACCGTCGTCGATGCGTACATTACCTTTTATATGATCGATTTCCATTTTGCCCGAACCGTCGTCAACAAACAGAGTCCCCTGCGTGTTGCTGATATAAATATTGCCCGAACCGTCGTCCACCGAAAGAGCCAGGCCGGTCGGTACGGTTACGGTCAGGTTTATCATCGGGTTACCTCTGCGACTGAAAATTGAGGAAAAGAAAGATGTTTTGGAATCAAATCCGGCTTCCAGTCTCGCTTTGGTGCCGAAAGATTGCAGGGTCAGGATCATGGTTTTGTTAATGATTTCCTGCGCCCGATCCGTGTCGGCGTTGGGAATAATGATTTCGGCCCCGACGGAAATACGATCGGTATCGGGGCTGCCTTTGATTTTCAGGAAGCCTGCGCCACAGTCGACTTCCAGCTGATCGATGTTTTTGGCATCGAGGGTCAGGTTGCGTTTGATTTCCGAATCAGCTGCTGACAGAAGTGTGGTGACCGCGATCAGGGAAATGAATAAATTAATTCGCATAATCCGTCCTCCGTTAGTTGATTTTTTTTTTAATTACGAAGGAATTTAAATTTAGTTGTTCGTCTGAAAAACAACTGGACCGGTGAATTCGTCATATCCTGCTGATTCCCCGGACAGGGCCGGGGTCCGGATGGGAAAACAAGCACGGGCAAATGTATTTCAGTTTTCCGTGATAGCGGGTATTCAGTAAATTTTCAGCGAAATCGCTGTCAGGGAATATACCCGTGTTCCAGGTTAAGCAAAGAATCACGATCATCAAATTGATTGTTCCACAATTGATCCACCGAGTAGACCAGCGCGAATTGCACGCGGAACTCACTTTTCCCGAACAGGTCTGCAAGGTCTCCTTTAAAACGGCTGTACTGGAATTGTAATCCGGCATCGAAATTTTCACCCAGACGGTAAAAGCCGTTCAGAATCAGCTGCAATTGATTTGTAGTACGATTGAGATCGGGAAAATTTTTAACTCCGCCTGAAAGCGCCACCTGAACGGCCGGCCGCTCCAGTTTTCGATAAAGATATCGTATCGTCGTGAAATTCGAAACGGAGGCGGCACGGGTCAGGGTCGTGAAATCCCGAATGTCGGTTATTTCGTCAAAACCCAGATTAAAGATAGTTTGAGTGCGTACATCCCAAAAATGTACCGGATCTCTTTTCAGGTTGATAATCGCTGAAACCAGAACGTTTTTAAGCGTTTTGTCGAATTCGTTTGAATAGCCCTGTCTGTCAGCCAGGAAACTGTTAAATCCGAATCCGATCTGCTGAATGACGGGGCGGTTCCACAGCTGGGTTTGCGGAACACGATATTCAAAAGAGAAACCGAGGGCGTTCAGGCTGAAATTTGTTTCGTTTGCTGCAGGTGAAACCGGCGTTTTGGTGAAATGTTCTCCGTGAATGCGCAACCGATATCTCTGGGCGAAAATATGAGCCAGTTCCAGTACATTGCCGTATTGATTGTCTTCCGTGTTTTCACCGGAGGAAAACGGGTTCAACACATCCGTAAACTGAAGCGCGTCATCGTCTCTCAGCGTTGGAAATTCGATAAGCGAGCTGCGTACACGGGAGCGCCCCATTTTCAGAATATTCGATTTATCCTCAATCTTTAAAAAGGTCTGATGAAAAAATACCTGACCCAGATCGGAATCGGCATCCGGGAATTGAAAACCGATGACAAGCTGCCCGCGAAATTTGTTATACAATTTCTGACGAAAACCGAGTAAAATCCCGGTATCTGAAAAGTCGTTCACGGATGATGTGGTTTTATCCGAAACCATGTCGGTGTTAAAGGACATCACTCCGCGGGCTCCCAGCTGAATTTCGGGACCGACCTGGGCGAACAAACCGGACATACCCGAAAGGGAGACAAAAATTAATCCCCATAATAGTTTTGATTTTAACATTTTACTTTCTCCTTACATATAATTCGCCGGAATTCTGCAGAAACGGGATTTGTCATTAAATTTATAACCAGATTCCCCGTTTTCGATTGTTCCTGACTCCATTTCGTAGAGCGACAATATGAACCGGGTTTCTTCAATCCGGAATCTGTCAGAAGGTTATTCATCCAGCGCAATAACAGGTAACGATTTCAGACCCAGTTTCCCGGCCATCATGTCCAGTTTCGCTTCCTCTGCAGGCATATCTTCATAAACCAGTGCCAGCAGGTTACCACCGGGATATAAGCCGTTATTGGTAACGCGCCGGGTGTCATGATCGTGAAAGGTCCAGATACCACGGTTTTTTCCTTCGATAATAATATCAAGGGTTTTTCCGGGACTTAAGCGCAATGTGTTCATTTGCCAGGGCTGCGGAATCGGTAAACCATCATCACAAACCTGCCAGAAATCATGTCCGTGCAGGTGAAGGAAATGTTCTTCGGTTCCACCGTTGATTAATCGTACTCGAATATTTTCCCCTTCTTTAATATAAATGTAGGGCGTGGAGGGGTATGATTTGCCGTTCACCGTAAACCAGTTCGGCTGTGGCAAATCGGCCTGGGATCTCCGGTTAACTACATAGGGCGGCTGGTAGCCGTTTTCAATGGATTTTATCAGTTCATCCTTTGTATCAAATACCGCAAAGCGCTCTTTATCGAAGCGTCCGTTTTTCATCAGGTACATGCGTTCCTTCATTCGTTCCAGCATTGCATTCAATTCATTGCGGATGAAATTGGTATCATGAGCAGAGTAGAAGAGCGTGTATTCCCGTTCATAGGGAAATTTCTTTTTAATCGGGTCATCCGGGTCTTCAACAATAAAACTGCCGTACATTCCGGATTGCATGTGCAGCAATGTACCCCAGTGGCAGTGATAAAAATGAGTTCCATAGGGCTCGGCGGTAAATTCATACACAAATTCCTGCCCCGGCATCACCGGCATTTGCGTTACATAGGGTACACCGTCCATGCGCCAGGGCACATACAGCCCGTGCCAGTGAATGGTGTGATTCAATTCCGTTTTATTTTTGAATTTCACCCGGATTTTGTCCCCGACATTTACGCGGATTTCAGGACCGGGAATCT
>JAJRVZ010000364.1 GCA_024277055.1 Calditrichota bacterium | reverse complement strand
TGATAGTTGCTCCCTTATTTTTCGGGGGAGTATTTGTTGTACTGTGGGCGGTCAGTGAATCCGTTGTGCGGGAAACCTGGCGGGACAAATTCATTCCGTTCGATTTGCTGGCGAACCGCCATTTATTCCATTCCCGTGTCGGAGAGGCCATCCTGCGCGGCATGGCTTATGGTTTAGCCGTTTTTGCATTTCTGCAAATTGTGATCGCAGTTTTATCTTTCATTATACCGGTTCACAATGTGCTGCTGAATGAAAACCTGCTGCAAATATTTACCAGTGCGAATCCGGCCGTACAATTGCTTTCGCATGCCTTATGGCAGGATTTTTTCGTCGTCGCCAGCATTTTCATGCTTGTGTTCTCGCTGCTCTTCCAGCGGTTACGACAAAAAACTTTTGTATATTTAATCAGCGTCATTCCGCTGTCATTATTCATCGGCGCCAAAACGACTCCCCTGTATCTCGGTTTGTTTATAGAATCGGCGGTATTGTTGCTGCTGGTCCGGGTTTTTCATAAAAGAGATCTGCTGACAACCATGACCGCGCTGTACGTATTTGTAGTGTTCGACATCGGGTTCGCCTTTCACACCAGCGGCAGTCCATCTCTGCTTCATTCCTGGAATGTGCTGCTGATCGTGTTTGCGGTTTTAATCGTGCTGGCGATTTATGCCGTCCTGACCCGCGACAGTGAAGTGGATTTCGAGAATATTACACCGGTGTTTGTTCGACATATCACCGAGCGGCAGCGTATGAAACAAGAACTACTCATCGCCCGAAATGTGCAAATGAGTTTTCTTCCTTCCGAAAAACCGAAAATAAAAGGACTGGATATTGCCTCGCGCTGCGAACCGGCCCTCGAAGTCGGCGGTGATTATTTCGATTTTATTGAACTGGACGAAAACCGGCTCGGCGTTGCCATCGGTGATGTTTCCGGAAAGGGATCCCGGGCTGCATTTTATATGACCCTCGTCAAGGGATTCCTGCGTGCCCTTGCCGGTGTTTCCGATTCACCTGCGGGAATTCTGGTTGAAATGAACCGCCTTTTTTTTGAAACCGCAGAACGGGATACATTTATAAGCATGGTATACGGCGTTTTCAATCAGCAGGAAAAAACCCTGACCCTGGCACGATCCGGTCATAACCCGGTCCTGATGAAGCGCAGCCAATCGGACAGGCTGGAAGTCGTTAAAACCGAAGGACTGGCCCTGGGTCTGGAAAAGGGCCCTGTTTTTCGTAAAGTGATGCAGGAAGTAACTTTACCGGTTAAATCCGGTGACCTGTTCGTATTTTACACCGACGGCATCACCGAAGCACTGAACCGCAAACAGGAGGAATTCGGAGAGGAAAGACTCAATGAGACGGTACATGAGGTTTCCCGGAAAACGGCCGAAGAAGTTCTGAATCATATTTTTGAACGGGTAAAAAAATTTCAGGGCCGTGCCCTGCAGCACGATGATATGACCATGGTGGTCGTAAAAATAGTTTAAAAGGTAAAAACGGCAGGTCTGTAACCTGCCGTTTTCGTTACTGCGATTTTTTTACGGAACGAGTCTCAAAATCAGTTGATTTTTTTCAACACGAAAAGTGAATACAAGTTCATCACCGTTTGAAAATTTTAATGTCAGCCGGTCAGCTGAAATAAAGTAGCTGCCGCTTGTTTCAACGCCGTCGGGAACCTGTTCCGAAATGTAGTCGGAAAAAAATTGTTCCTCTTCCGTAAAAGTCAGATAATGCTTTTCAAAGTTTTCCCGATTTGTAAACAGCCAGCGTCCTGTCAGTCCACCGGAATCAATGGACCCAACTATATTGTAACTGTATTCCTGCGAACCGTAAGCGGGAGTAGTGGAACTGCCGGGATTATGATCAACCGGTACGGTGGCACATGCGATCAGCAGCAGAATAAACATTGCTGTAAAAAATCGAATGATATTATTCTTCATTTTCTCCCCCTTTATCAAAAGTATAGGTTACGGACATTTTCCCGACCAGATCACGACCGGCGCCGGTACCACTGATAAAATACGGACCCTCGAAAAACGAGCCTTCGTTCAAATCGAGATCGATCAGGAAATTTTCGAGATGGATTCCGAGACCGAAAGTAAAATTAAGGCTGGAACCGGAAGCGGTAATTTCAGTCTTTTTTCCTCCCTGGGGTTTGGTCGAAGTTGTTGTGGACTGAAACACCTGGTGTGCTCCGATGCGACCGGTTAACCACGAGGCAAGCCTGGCTTCTCCGCCGATGAAAATCCCGGGGAAAGTGGTCAACGTTATTGATGTTTCGGTGCCGTCCTTCACATCGGTTGTCCGGTCGTTATAACCGAACGCTTCAATTCCCAGCACGATCAGTCCGTTGGGGTTGACCCGGTACAGCATGGCCCCGCCGATACCGAAATTTAGCAATGAATAATCGATCTCGGTTTTCGGAATACCGGCGCCGGGTTGAACTTCCCGATTGGTTGAAGACGTTTCGAATACAGCCAGCGGCACATATTCCAGTTTTTTATTCATCCGCATGAAATAACGACCAACAGCACGGAAACCGTAGCCACCCCAGTCGTCCTTTGCCGTTCCGGTCTGATTACTCAATGATGGAAAATAAACCGAAGCACCGACATCGAATTGTTTGTTCGACAGTCCTCCGGCGATTTCAATATAACCCGCCGCTTCCTCGATTCTCGGCTGGCCTGCAGTCGAATCCTGGTCGAACCCGTCATGTGCATAGGATACCCGTAAGCCAAGATTATTTCCTCCGGACTTCATGCCGAAATACACATCGGTTGCCTTTGAAAGAGTCACATTATTGGTAATACCGAACGGAGGTGTGGTCGTCAGTTGACAGTTAAGGTAAACGCCAACCACGTAACCGGTTTCCATGAACGGCAGATTTACACCGCCGGAGAACAGATCCTCCCTGTCCTTTAAACGCAGTTCGGTACGCACTTCATTGTTGTAGTACATGATCGTACCGGGAAAATACATCGGATTTGAATTGTCACGGATGTAGAATCCTGATTGCCCCAATGAAAAGGTTCGTGTTTCCGAGGCGAACAGAACCGTGGCGAGTAATACGCTGAAAATCAGGTAAATTAACTTTTGCATCTCTCTCTCCTGAGGGTTGGTTAAACTTCCGCAGCTGCTTTTTATATCCTTTCATATTTATGAATATCGGTTTTGATCGGTCCCCAAGAACTGCGCCGAAACGGCCGTTGTTTTTATTCGGGTGCAGTGATTCACCTGACGATAAGTAATTTTATTCCAAAGTCCAAGAAAAAAAAATGAATTAGAGGGTCATTCCCGCGCCAAGCACCGGTAATATCGGTAATTGCAAAACCGCTTCCCGACTGCTGTAGTCAGAATTGTAATTGTAATCAAATACATTCTTATGATTCAAAACATTAATAATTTCAACCCAGATATGGAACGGCCGGCCGAAAACGCGGAATTGTCTTTCAGCGCGAATATCCAGCCGACTGTAATAAGGGAAACGGGCACT
>JAJRVZ010000021.1 GCA_024277055.1 Calditrichota bacterium | reverse complement strand
GATGATGCTGAGCGACTTGGTATTAAGCGGGGCGACCTGGTACAGGTGTCTTCACGGAGAGGGAGCGTTGTGTTTCCCGCGGAGATCAACGGACGCTCGGTTCCTGCAAAAGGAAATGTTTTTGTACCGTTTTTTGATGAAACCCGCTTAATTAATCAGGTTACGCTGGATGCCTATTGTACCATTTCAAAGGAGCCTGATTACAAAAAATGCGCCGTAAGAATCGAGAAAGTTTCCTGACAGATTGAATGGCGGTAAATTAATGGATCGCAGAACTTTTATAAAAGAAGGCTTGCCCTATTCTGTCGCCGGAATATTTGCCGGGTTGACTATCATCGGCCAGGCCGATCAGTCCGGCAACGGATTTGTTCTGCGCCCACCCGGCGCAAAGAGCGAAAAGCATTTGCGACAACATTGTGTGGGATGCGAGCAGTGTATTCATGCCTGTCCATACCAGGCAATCAGGAGTGACCGGAGGATCCTTTCCGGAAATTTCGGGTTGCCCGAATTAGTAGTGCGTGAAACACCCTGCTATATGTGTCCGGACCTGCCCTGTATCAATTCCTGTCCGACGGAAGCACTGGATCATTCGCTGACCGATGCTTTCAGGATTAGCATGGGTACCGCGGTCTTAACCGACCGCGGGGCTTGTTTGTCACTGAACGGCATTCGCTGTGAAATATGCTACAGGGTCTGTCCGCTTATCGACAAGGCCATCGTGCTGAAGAAATCTCCTTACAGGGAAACCGGGAAACATACGGTATTTGAACCGGTCATAAAAGCGGAGTCCTGCACCGGCTGCGGAATCTGTGAATATTCCTGTCCGCTCGATCAACCCGCTATCCAGGTGCTGGCATCACAACGCGCTGACAAATCCGCGCATTATAAAACCCTTTCGGAGCAGGGATGAAAAAAAGGAGAAATCTTTCAGGATATTTTTTATTCTGGCGCAGGCTGCTGCAACTCGGCATTGTTCTGCTGTTGGTTTCTCCCGCCGCCGGGTTTACGTTTTTCAGGGGCAACCTGATTTCAGCCACCCTGTTCGGCTTTCCGCTTCACGACCCGTTGGCCACGATAGATTATTTCCTGGCCGGAAAAATTCTATTACTTTCCTTTCTGTCCGGGACGTTTTTAGTACTGGTGGTATATTGGATATTCGGCGGCCGTTCCTTCTGCAGCTGGATATGCCCCTACCATTTAATTTCTGAAATGTTTCTGCCTCTGCACAGATTCTTCCGGCGGCCGAAACCCGGATTCAGCTCCTCTCAACGATACGGATTCCTGGGAGGATTTTTACTGATGAGCCTGATATTGTCGGTTCCTGTTTTTGAATCCGTTTCCCCCGTTGCAGCTGCTTCGCAATTGTTTCAGTCGCTGGCGGAAAGCGGTTTTTCGAATCAATCCGTTACGGATGGAACCGGTTTGGCCTCGATTCTGAATGTCTGGTTTTCCGGCAGTGGAATTTTGCTCTGGTTTGTTCTTTTTCTGATAAGTATCGAGGTATTTGTAAAACCCGGCTGGTGGTGCCACGGTGTTTGTCCCGTCGGTACCTTTTACAGCCTGCTCGGGAAAATATCGCCTCTCAAAATAACCATTAAGCATAACGCTTGTGATAACTGTGGCGAATGTTTCAAAGTTTGCCCCGTTTCACAGGTTCTTATCGCTCCGGTACAGGGAACTGCCAACAGGGTCATTGACAGTATCTGCACGCAATGCGGCAACTGCATCGACAGTTGTCCGACCCGTGCGCTAAACTTTGGATTTCAATTTAACAGACAGGAGAATACTGATGTTATCTCGAGTCATTAGTATGATTATAGTATTTGTTTTCGCTGCCTGCACCGTACAGCAGTCGGAAGAAACAACCGCTTTAACCGCACTGGACAGCCTGAACCTGAAAATGCTGCCAAAGGAAAACGTGGCTGTTCTGGGCTCACCTCCTTTGATTCCTGCAAACCATGAAGTGGTAATCGGAGAGGATGTTCGTTTTTCAGTAAACGGTGGTGCCGCCTGCCTGGATTGTCACGGTGATGAAGAACAAAGCGAAGATGTTCCGCAGACTTTGCATCCCGAACGACACAATTGCATGCAATGCCATATTCCGGCAGCCGAAGAAAGTGCGACGGAAAAAGATTTCAAAGTTGAAAACCGGTTTGATAAACATCGGGCCATGTAATGCAGACTCGTACGGAGTTTTTGAAAAACAGCTGGAAGATTTTGTTTGGAGCGGCGGCAAAAGCCGCCGAGCAGGCCCTGCCAGGGTTGCCGTATAATCCGAATAAAACCGTGCTGCGACCGCCGGGGGCTGTTGCTGAATTTGAAAAGCTCTGTAGCGCCTGCCCGGATTGTGTCCGGGCCTGCCCGGATAATGCAATTCAATTGGATTCCGATACTGCCGCCGACAAAACTTTTCCCCATATCGATCCGCGCATTCAGGCCTGCACCATGTGCGCGGAGCAATCCTGTATAAATGCCTGCACAACCGGTGCGCTTGCAAATTCCCAACCGGAGCGGTTTCCATCCATTGGATATGCGCTGATTAATGAGCAGTCATGCCTGGCTTTTAACGGCATCAGCTGCATGTCGTGTTACGATGCCTGCCCGTTAAAGCACCGGGCAATCAAGTTGATAAATATGAAACCGCAAATTGACACGGGGGTCTGCACCGGCTGCGGGTTGTGCGTCCAGTATTGCGTGGAAAGTACCGGGAGTGCCATTTTTATTTTAAGTACAAACTGAATTCTTAACCTATTGAAGTTCCTCCAGCTGATCGGCCACCTCTTCACCGAACCGGTCATCTTCGTGGCTTAACAGTACCTTTTTATAAGCGGATTTTGCTTCTTCCACCCTGCCCAGTTTTTCCAGCATTTTTGCTCTTTTCAGCAGCGACGGTCCAAAAGTGGAATCACAGGCTACGGCTTTTTCAAAATAGATCAATGCCGAATCATATTGAGCGGATTTCATATAGAAATCACCCATACTGTCGTTGGGATTGGCCTGATCCGATGCCAATTGTACCGCCTTTTGAAAGTATCTGCGGCTGTCGTTCATTTTTTTCTGCCGCATCATGTAATAGCCCATCGAATTCAGCATCCAAAGTTTGGCGGGTCCCACACGATCGGATTTTATCCTGCCGGTGTCGGCCTGCAGAGCGGATCGCAATTCGGCTTCCGCTTTCTGAATATCCTCTTCAGAATTCAAATAATAATTGGCAAGATAAAGTTGGCCGAGCACCGGGTATTTTTGCATCATTTTTTCCGCCAGTTCTTTGGCCCTGGCGTCATCCCCGCCGATGATACCGGGTGCCTGCATGTAATACTGAAACAGCGCCTGCAGGTAATCCGGGTCCAGTTCGAGCGCTTTTACCCAGTTGGATTTGGCTTTCGGTGCTGCAAAAGTTGCGACCAGCATACCGCCGTCGCGAGCCTTGATGCCGTAAGCATTTCCCAGCATGTAATAATAACGGGGATTGTTTTCGTCAAGTTCAATGGCTTCGTCCAAATAGTCGATTGCCTCATTGTATTCGTTCTGCTGCAGGGCGATAATACCCAGCCAGTAATAGAGTTCAGGATATTCTTCGGTTTCCAGCCGGTTTTCAAGAATCGATTTTGCTTCTGAGAATTTTTTGGAATTGATAAGTTCCCTGATTGTTTTCGAATCAGCTTTTTCCTGCGAAATTGCCGAGGTAGTAATCAGAACCGAAACCAGCAGTAATAACCAGATTTTCATTATCATTCTCCTAGATTGAAAAATTCGGTTACTGCTTTTTTCGAAAAAAAGCGGTGAAGGTTTCATGATAATTTCATGAAAAGATATAGTACCGATATTCAATTATTAAATTATCAGACATTTCCCTGTTATTTTCATTTAAAATCAAAGAAGAAATTAAATACCGGCACTTTTATGCTGCGGCTCTTCCAGCTGCCCTTCACTGGCCGCCACCACCACCGATGCGCAGGCGTCACTTGTAACGTTAATTGTGGTTCGAAACATATCCAGCAACCGGTCAACGGATAAAATCAATGCGACCCCTTCCAGCGGAATGCCGACCTGTTTCAGAATCATCACCAGCATCAGCAGGCCGACACCCGGCGCCGCCGCCGTTCCTATAGACGCCAGAATGGCGGTCAGCACAATAATCAGTTGATCGCCGATCCCCAGAGGAATTCCGTAAACCTGGGCGATAAAAACAGCCGCCACCCCCTGGTACAAGGCCGTGCCGTCCATGTTTATCGTGGCGCCCAGCGGCAGCACAAAACTGGCAATTTTATTCGAAACACCCAGATTATCTTCCGCGGCCTCCATAGTAACCGGCAACGTCGCCGCACTGGAGCTGGTACTGAATGCGATGATCTGTGCCGGACGAATACCGCGCGCAAAATCCATCGGTTTCATTCCACCGAATATCCTGGCGATCATCGGGTAGAAAAAACTGAGAATCAGCAAGCCGCCGACAACGACCAATGTGTATTTGAAAAGCGAAAAAATGATTTCAAGTCCGAAACTGCTGACAGCGTCTGCAATCAGGGCGAATACGCCGTAGGGAGCAATTTTTATAGCCAGCAAAACGATTTTTATCATTACATCATTCAAGCCGTCGAAAAAGGCGATTACCGGTTGCGCCTTTTCCTTCGGTATCAGCGTCAGCGCCACACCGATCATTATGGCAAAAAAGATGATCTGCAGCATGGCACCCTGATTCAACGAATTCAACGGGTTGGTCGGGATGATGTTCAGAAGTGTTTCCACGGGGTCTTTACCCTGGCTCATTTGCGAAACTTTTTCACTGAATTCGCCCGTAAAATTTTTCATCAATTGCGCCTGCACTTCAGGAGACAGGCCGCTGCCGGGCTGGAAAATATTAGCCAGAATCAGGCCGACACAGATAGCAATAGCCGTCGTCGATAAGTAGTAGGCAAAGGTTTTCGCACCGATGCGCCCCAGTTTTTTCGGGTCACCCAGACTGGCTGTTCCGACAAGCAGCGAGGCCAGCACCAGCGGAACTACGATCATCTGAATCATACGCAGGAAAGCGGTACCGATCGCTTTAACATCGTAAATGCCGGTTGTAAATACCAGTCCCGCAATCACCCCCAGGATCATTCCCAGCAGAATTTTCGTGAACAATTCCAACGTAAGAATTCGTTCAAAAAGAAAAACGAGAGTCACCGTTACCAGCACGATACGCAGAATTTTGAGCGCCGGTCCCGAGAAAAGGGTAAGAGAAGAAGCCGGCAGTAACAACAGGAAAAGCGAGCCGATCAGCGCAAAAATAAATACCGTAATCGTTTTCCATTCGAACGAAACTTTCATATCCATCTCCTGAATTGATGTGATTTCGGCGAGTCGGTTGCGGGTTTGTTTCAACCTGCGCTGAAATATATAGAATTCATTAAAAAATTGAAAGTAATTCAGGAAACAGTATTTTCTTGCGCGCTCTGAAACTCCGGCAGCAGTTCGTTTTTATACCAGCGATACAACAGGATGCCGCCGTAACCGCCGGCCATATACATGAGCATATCCGTTATCTCAGCCGTACGGTCGGGTAAAAATACCTGTGGAAGCTCGATAACAACGCCCAGCAACAGTGAGAACAACAGCGTTTTAATCAACAGCGCGCGTTCTCCGGTTTGCAGGTTTTGCAGGCGCAGGATAAAACTGAGCGGTACCGCTGCCAGCATTGTTTCAAACAGGTCATAAATATTCCATATTGAGGTTTTCTGAAAATAGGCGTAAAACGGAACCAGGTATTCCGCTTTCAGGTCCTGTGCCAGGACGGATGCCCTCATTGAGAAATCAAAAGGATTCCAGCCACTGTAAACCAGGAACAGCAGGTAAGCGCTGACCGGGAAAATAAACTCAGCAAAGCGGGGTTCGTCTTCCGCCCGGACGGACCTGTCGCCGAATATTCCGAAAGCCGCAGCGCCCGTACCCGCACCGATCCAGCCTGACAGCACATCATTGACATCGCAAAACCTTGATTTAATAAAAAACTGCATCAGTTCTATTAAGGGAAAAACGGCAAACATAAACAGCATTAACACCAGCCATGCATGTTTTCCGCCCTTCCGGTATCGGAACCAGGCCATCATCAGAAGATAACCGTAAACGGCGAAATAAATGGCGTTTTCATTAAAATCATGCCATGAGAATTTTTTAGCCAGTTCCCGCTTTTTCATTGACAGTCCCAGTTGTTTACCAAGCGGAACATGATCGAACGGCATCAGGTTGGTGCGTTTGAGACTCTTCTTCAGATCGGAAACCGTGATTGTTACATTAAAAGGAACCAGCGCTCCCGCCGCCTGCAGCAGAACGATCAGTACAACAATCAGCGAAACCGGTTCACTGGTAAGAAAATATTTCAGCCATTTGAAAACTTTTTCAGAAAGAAATTTAAAATATACGGTAGCAACAAATGCGCCCAACCATGATCCCGATGTGTTCAGAATAAGATCGTGCGACGAGGTAACCCGGCCTACAAAGAATAACTGCACACACTCAATGAACAGGCTGACTAAAAACCCCAGCAGCGTAACCCGAAATACCAGTGCTTTTTTCCCCTTTTCCCTGAAGTAAAAAAAGGCAAGAAAACCAAAAGGAATGAACAACAGCAGATTGCCGGCAATATCCGTAAGTGAAACGAGTTCGCCGTATCGCATGAACGGTATCCAGATTATGTTTTCAATATTGAAAAGCAGTTGTTCCCTGCCCGACACAATTTTGAACGGCAGCAGTGTTAAGTAGATGAGAAAAAAAATATTGGCGAAAAATGCTATTTTCAAAAATCTTTTCATTTATTTTCCAATTGAGTTTGTATCAGGCTTCGGAAGAATCCCTGCAAACTTTACGTAAAGCAAATTTGATTGGAAGTCCGGAATGACAGCGCCGGTAAAAACATCTTCGATCAAAGAAGACTCGCGATCTCATCAAGTTTTTTACGTTTGATATCGGGCACCTTTGTACCATCTGCGGGATAGCCGGCAACCAGAATCAGGTAGGGACGTTCGTTTGCCGGTCTGCCCAGGATATCGTTTAGAAAATTCATCGGACTGGGCGTGTGGGTCAGCGTTGCGAGTCCGGAAACGTGCAGGGCGCTAATCAGCATTCCGGTGGCAATTCCTACCGATTCCGAGGTATAGTAGTGTTTTATTCTCTCCCCTTTTTCATTTACCCCATACCGGCGTTCAAAAATTACGATCAGATATGGCGCTTCTTCAAGAAAAGGTTTATGTTCATCCGTTCCCAGCGGCGCCAGCGCCCGCAACCATTCACCGGGTGCACGATGAGCATAAAATTCGCGTTCCTCTTCTTCGGCCGCCTGTCTTATTTTTCTTTTAATTTCAGGGTCACCGACTACTACAAAATGCCAGGGTTGCATATTGGCCCCGCTGGGGGCCGATCCTGCCGCTTTGAGGCAGTTTTTAATTACGGAAAGCGGAACTTCATCTTTTGAAAATTCACGAACGGTCCTTCGTTTTGAAAGCTCTTCTGCAAATGTTCGGGCGGTTTTTTCCATATCGTGGACCGGGCGGCGTTTGAATTGCAGTGGGATCATTGGATATTTTTTCATTCCATTTACCTTTTTACCCTTTTTCTGTTCTGCAATTCTATAAAATTTTTAAGAAAATCTCAAAATTATTATGCTAGAAATTGTGAATAATTATAATTTTTTTTTGTTAAATATAAATTTTTTTGTATTATTGCGGGAATTTTTAGATTACCCGAATTGTTTGAGCATATATTCTGCAAACGACTCAAATAAACACTAATTCTTCACAATGTTGGTAACGGCCCAACCGACATCGGGAGAGATGAATAATTAGTGTTTCGTCTGTTGCAGCTTCATTTAATTGAACCGAGTGGCCTTCCGATTTCGCAGTTCTAACGGATTAGTCTCGAAATTAAAATAATACAAGAAACCCTTAATTCTAATTAAAAAAGGAGGAGAATTATGAAGGGTCGTTTTACTATTCTAACTACCTTAACCGTTCTTTTTTGCTTCTCGATGGTGTTCGCACAATCGGGCAAAATTACCGGAACTGTTCGGGACAAGGACAACGGTGATCCGCTGGTCGGGGTGAATGTAGAAGTGGTCGATTATTTACTCGGTGCGGCGACAGATGGTAATGGTGAATACACCATCGTCATTCCGGCCGGTACTTATAAGCTTCGCATTACCATTATCGGCTACGAATCGGTTGAAAAAGAAGTAACGGTAAAGGCCGGAGAAACCAGCAGGGTTAACTTTGAAACCTCGCAGTCAATCATCGAATTGGCGGATGCCGTGGTAGTGATCGGTTCCCGTGCACAAAAGCCACGCACTTCAACCAGCACCGTTGTTCCGGTGGATGTACTGGATATTCAGCAGCTGGTTAGCCAGGCGCCACAGGTAACCGTGAACGAAATTCTTAATTACGCCGCTCCTGCATTTTCATCGAACACACAAACCATTTCCGACGGTACCGATCATATTGATCCGGCTTCTTTGCGCGGCCTGGGACCGGATCAGGTGTTAGTACTGATTAATGGAAAAAGGAGACATACGACGTCTCTGGTAAACGTAAATGGTACGTTTGGTCGCGGAAATGTCGGAACCGATTTGAATGCAATCCCCTCCGCCGCTATTAAACGGATTGAAGTACTTCGCGATGGGGCGGCCGCTCAGTACGGGTCCGATGCGATCGCCGGCGTCATTAATATTGTATTACGTGACGCAACCGACAAATTGAATATTACAACCAATGCCGGCTCCTATATTTCGTCCGAGTCGGAAGGTGATAATGATGGAAATTTCCAGAATGTCACCATGAATTACGGACTTCCGCTTGGTACGGAAGGTGGATTCATTAATTTTACGGGCTCCTATGAAGATCGTGATCCGACCAATCGCATGAAAGAATGGGAAGGTCAAATCTTTGCCGGATACAACAATCCGGATTATACGGGAGACCCCAATGATGATATCACCGAATCGGAACTCGCCCGCCGGGGACTGAAAAGAAGTGATTTCAACATGCGCGTCGGCCAGGCGGCTTATAAAAGCGGCGCATTTTTCGTAAACATGGCTGTACCGACCAGCAGAACTTCAGAAGTTTACGCCTTCGGCGGTGTGAGTTACCGAAATGGTAATTCCGCCGGATTCTATCGTTTGCCCTATCAGGAACGGACCGTTACCAGCGTTTATCCGAATGGATTCTTACCGGAAATTAATTCCAATATCCACGATCAGTCTTTTTCCGTTGGAATCCGCGGTAAGGCTAAAGGCTGGAATCTGGATCTGAGTAATACCTGGGGAAGAAACCGCTTCCAGTTCCAGATTGGCAACACTCTTAACGCCTCACTGGAAGACGCCACAAAAACCAGTTACAACTCCGGTGGTCATGCTTTTACACAGAACACTGCGAATTTTGATGCCAGCCGGCATCTGGATGACATTTTCGAAGGCTTGAATATGGCATTCGGATTCGAATACCGTTATGAAAACTATGAAATATTTGCCGGTGAAGAAGGTTCTTACGCAAAATATGATAAGCTGGGTAATATCGTTACCCCGAACACACCGGATTCCCTGATAGTTAAAGGACCGAACGGAAAAGCCCGTCCCGGCGGTGCACAGGTTTTCCCCGGTTTTCGTCCTTCAAATGAAGTAGATGAATTCCGTACGAGCACGGCTTTTTACGCGGATGTCGAAGCAGACCTGACTGAAAGTCTTTTTGGTGAAATTGCCTACCGGTTTGAAGATTACAGTGATTTCGGTTCAACCAATAATGTAAAAGTCGCCGGACGAGTGAAAATAGCAAACGGCTTTGCCGTTCGTGGCGCTTTCAGTACCGGCTTCCGCGCGCCGTCGTTGCATCAGATCTATTTCAATTCCACCTCTACACTTTTTGTTGACGGTATTCCCAACGAAGTCGGCTCGTTTTCCAACGACAGCCGGGCGGCGCAAATTTTGGGTATTCCCAAATTAAAAGAGGAAACTTCACAAAATATCAGTCTTGGTATAACGGCTAGGCTCGAAGATTATAAAACCACGGTTACAGTGGATGCCTATCAGATCGATATTGATAACCGCGTAGTGAAGACCGGTACCTTTTCGGGAGATCCCGGTTCCGAACTCGAAAGGCTGTTGTCCAGCGTCAACGCAACCGGCGCCGCCTTTTTCGCCAACGCGATCGATACCCGGACCCAGGGACTGGATGTTGTCATCACCCATACCTATACGGTATCCAGTGAAGCGTTTCTCACTTCAAACATTTCCGGAACCTTTTCCAAGACAGAACAGGTCGGTGATATTCATGCGTCTCCTTTGTTGAAAGACAAACTGGAAACGTACTTTGATGAAACCAGTCGTATTTATCTCGAATCTGCTGTCCCCCGCACCAAACTGAATATTACGGAAACCTATACCCGGCCAAACTGGAATGCGATGGCACGGGGCGTATATTTTGGTGACGTCAATGAGGCAACCAATAATGTTGCCAATCAGCAGAATTTTAAAGGCAAATGGATTTTTGATGCCAGTATTGGTTATAAAGTGCTGGCGCACACCTGGCTCACGGTAGGCGTGAATAATATTTTTGACACCTATCCGGATAAAGCCATCAAAGCCAATCAAAGCAGCGGACGTTTCTTATATTCCAGAAGATCGAAGCAATTCGGAACAAATGGTCGTTATTTGTTCTCGCGCCTGTCTTTTAATTTATAAGAACCGGAAACAACATCACAGGGCCGGACCTCAGGGACCGGCCCTTTTTTATTTTTTTAAAAACGACGCTATCTGGTCCATTGCTTCCACGCAATTCGTGCAATACTGATTCAAAAACGAACTGTTCAGGGGTTTGTCGGGTTCCTGTGCCGCCGCCACAAGAGCGCGCGCACCGTCAAAGTCCACATAGGAAATACGCAGGGTCAATTCCTCCGCCGGCCGGCCAAACGCTTCTCCGGGAATCGTAGCGACCCCGGTCTCATTCAGCAATTCCGCGCACAAATCCCTGCTGGTTAAAATCCCCCTTTCCTTCATCAGCGGGCGCAACGCATTAAAATTGGGAAAAAGGTAGAATGCGCCCCTGGGATCGGAAACTGAAACACCCATTTTTTGCAGCCGTCTGGCCATGTATTTACCGAGTGCTTTCAGGATACGCCGGGAATTGGCCAGGTATTCTTCAATCTCCAGACCTCCCGAATAAGCGCGTACCGCCGCATATTGAATAGGCGCCGAAGTTGATGTGTAGGTTTCGCTGGCGACGGAGGCCATGGCATCCAGCAGCCAGTTCAATGACCTGGGAAAAGCGAAAGTCCCCAGACGCCAGCCGCCTGCACCACACCATTTACTCAACCCGCCGCCGATAATCGTGCCTTCCGGGTAATAACGGGCAATAGACACATTGCGTCCCTGATGATGCAGTTCCGCGTAGATTTCATCCGACAGGACCACCAGGCTGTATTTTTTTGCCACCCTGGCGATTTCCTTCAACTCATCGGAGGTATAGGTGCAACCGCTTGGATTATTCGGATAATTCAATATGACGAGTCGCGGCCGATCGGGATCGGATTGGCAATGACGTTCTATTTCTTCCGGCATCAGCTTCCAGCAATTATTTATACTGGTCGGCAGCCAGCGGATATGTCTCCCGATAATATGCGCCTGCGGTGCGTAGGATACCCAGCTGGGTGTCGGAATCAGCAAATCGCCGTAATAAACCAGTTGCAGGATAAACATCAATTCCTTTGAACCGGGTCCGACCAGAATGGAATCCGGGTTGTAATCGACCCCTTCGCTGCGCCGGTAATAATCGGCCACCGCCCCGCGCAGTTCTCTCAGACCTTTTACCGGCAGGTAAGCCTTTTGATGGGCGTTGGCTTTCAACTCCTCGCAAACGGGATTGGGTACCGGAAAGGGCGATTGTCCCAATCCCAGTTTGTAAATCTTCTTTCCTTCGCGATGCAGACGATCACTGACCTCATTGATCTGCAGGGTTGCAGAAACGCGCAATCCGCGTACATTGAGATTGAGATTAACCGGCGGTGCTTTTTTGTTCAAAGTTTTCATCGAAATAACCCTTCATTCTGAACAGACGAATTATTATAATTCTATGGAAAGAAAACCATGGGAATTGTAATATGTCTATCTTTTCATGATATTGTTGCTGTGTTCTTGTAACTTGTAAACAAAACGGGCAGTATATTTTCTGAACATGATTGACGTATGATATATTTCGACACATAATTTCATACTATGTACAACAATTATGCAATTATTTTTTTAAAAAGTCATGAAAAAATCGATCTATTTACAAATATACGAAACCATCAACAGAATACCGGCGGGAAAAGTGTCCACCTACGGACAAATTGCGCGATTAACCGGCAATTGCACACCGCGAATGGTCGGTTATGCGCTGCATGCACTGCCCGGCGATTCGGATGTTCCGTGGCAACGGGTAATTAACAGCAGGGGGGAGATCAGTCTGCGCAGCGGCAACGACGGTCATTCTCTTCAGCGTAAATTGCTTGAAAATGAAGGAATTATTTTTGATTCGAACAACAGGATTGATTTTAGATTGTTCGGCTGGAAAAACGATTGATAATGGAGCGACGAACCTTTTCGCTAAAATTTTCGTTCCTGTTTGCCGAAATAATATATTTTATTAATTTCCGGTTGTAAGCAATTGATGTGACGAAGATTATTTTTACCTTAACCGGGTACACTTTATATTATAGCTGAAAATTGCAGG
>JAJRVZ010000363.1 GCA_024277055.1 Calditrichota bacterium | reverse complement strand
CGTAAAGATATTGAGCCGATTGCCGAAGAAGTAAACCAGAGACTGAAAAAGGTTTTAGATAATATATAATTGTCTTGTGCACCCCGTATCCCCTCCCGAAAGGGGAAACCTCATGGGGATTACCGAATAAAGTGAACAGAAGACGGAGAAGCTACGATGCCCATGTTTGAATTCCGGTGCCGGAAATGTAATCATATTTTTGAAGAATTTGTATTCTCTTCCAATAAATCAACGGAAGACCTGAAATGTCCGAATTGCCGGACGGAGAACCCGGAAAAACTGATGTCTGCTTTCAGTTCGGCAGGCGGCGGTCTGCAGGGAAACGGCAGCTATTCTTCCGGTTCGTCGTGCGGCTCGGGCGGTTTCACCTGAGCATGATTATTTCCGGCCCGTGTGGTCGAAACAACCAACTCGAGCGGGACTTTATTCAGTCCCGCTTTTTTTTTGCCTTCACATAATTATTCCCCCTTTTATTCCGAAATTGTTGATAGGGTGTTATCAAACACAGAAAGCGATATTGAATGGATTCAGATGAGAACAAAAAAAAGAGCCGCATGCTCAAGAAACCGCCGAATAATCTGCCCCGGAAGAATATTTCTACAATCCCGGATGCGGAACAAAAATATCTGAATGGAATCGAACTCTCCCGCGAAAGCTATAAACGTCTGTTCAACGAGGGAATTGAATTAATTAAACGGGAGCAGTTTCCCCGTTCCCTGTTACTGGAAATTCTTGATGAATATGCCGACCGTTTGGCCGAAATCCCCGAAATCGATCTGGATCCGGATGAACTGCAAAGTCAGGATGATGCCGTAAAGGAAAAAATAAAGTCGCTGATCCTGTTCGGATCACAGGCGGTGCTTATCAGTGATAATGCCCGGCTGATCAACGAATTGAATATGGCTACCGTCAATTACCAGGAATTGCTGCAGATCATTACCCACGAATTCAAAAATATCCTGACTTCCATGCATGGTTACTACGGTATTCTGAAAAGACAGAGTACCCGCGGCAAAGAAAATGACATATCCGATGTCGTGACGGCACTTGAAAGATTAACCCGAAAGATGTTCAATATGGTCGACTCGCTGTTGAAAATGTCCCTGGGCGAGAAGAAAATGTTACGCCCCGACCGTAAACTGATCGATTTTATGACCGATGTAGTGGAACCTGTTGTTAACGAAGTAAAGGGACTGCTGCAGCAAAAGGGAATGAGATTAAAACTGCCGGGAAGAAAAAAGCCCAAAATGTTGATGGGCGACGAAGAGTTGCTGCAATCGGTCATTCGCAACCTGCTGGACAATGCGATTAAATATGGAGAATCCAATTCGGAAATTACCATCAGAACACGATTAAAAAATGACCGTTTACGGGTTTCGGTAACCAATCAGGGACCGGGAGTACCGGAGGAAATCAAAGATCACTTATTTGAAAAATTTATACGTTCCAGAGTAGGCAATATGCGTGGCGGCACCGGACTTGGACTTTACAATATTAAAAACATCATCGAATGCCATGACGGAACCATTTCCTGCAGGTCCGGCGGAAATGGAACGGTAACCTTCACATTCGAATTACCACAGCAATTGTAGTTACGTCTGCTTATATTTGATTCGTCCGCTGTTTTATCGAAAGGCTTCACAGCATGAGCGAGATTCTGCGTTTGCATGTTCCGGCCAATAATAAATATATCCAGCTGGTTGAAGAATTCATGCACTCGGCATCACGGTATATTCACCCCGAAAGCGACACCATGCGCAGCAAACTCTGTGCGGTGATGAATGAAGTATTTGCCAATATTGTGAACCATTCCGATACGGCCCGGCTGGATGAACTGGTGCGCATGCAGTTTGAAATCGGGGCGCGTTCGCTGATCATTTCAATTTATGACCAGGGTCCGGGAATAAAAGTAGAAGGGAGCCTGCCGCCCTACCCCGCCAAACTTATTTCCCGTAAATTCCCGTTCCGCAAAGTCGTCGACGGCAGTGTATTTTTAACGATTATTAATCCGTACAGTGTGGCTTTTCATTTCGAACCCAGGGAACAGTCGGATTACAGGGATCCGGCACTGCTGGAAAATTTAAAGGGGCACGGTTACGGCATATCGATCATTACGAAAATAATGGATTCGGTGATGTACAATTATATCGGTAAAAACACATTCGACTGGCAGATGATTAAGAATTTTGAAAGTTGAAGCGGGTTGATTTATTGCCGGCGTACTGATAAATTCTTCGTCGCAAAATCCGCCATAATTAAAAAAAACAAGGAGTTTTTATGTCTGAAAATAACGGCCCTTTAACCCGTCTTTCCGAAGAAGAACAATTTTTTTATGATACCATCCGTGATTTCGCCGAGAAAAAAGTGCGTCCACTGGTACGTAAAATGGACGATGAAGCACAAATCGATCCTTCGCTGTGGAAACAGCTTTTCGAACTCGGGGTAATGGGAATCGAAATCCCTGAACAATACGGCGGCGCCGGCAGCAGCTTTTTCATGTCTATTCTCGCCGTTGAGGCCCTGAGCACGGTCGATCCTTCCCTGGCGGTAATGGTTGACGTACAAAATACACTGGTTAACAACGCGTTTATGCGCTGGGCCAATGAGGAGCAAAAGAAAAAATACCTGCCGCAGCTGGCCGCGGACAAGATCGGCGCCTATGCCCTGTCGGAAGCAGGATCCGGCAGCGATGCCTTTGCACTGGCAACCCGCGCCGTCGATAAAGGCGATCATTATTCGCTGAGCGGACAGAAAATGTGGATCACCAACGGGGCTGAGGCTGAAATCTTCATCATATTTGCCAATGCCGATCCCGAGGCCGGTTACAAGGGTATCACCGCTTTCATCGTGGAAAAGGGTTTTGACGGATTCCAGGTGGGTAAAAAAGAAGACAAACTGGGCATCCGTGCTTCCAGCACCTGCGAACTGATCTTTGAGGATTGCAAAGTGCCGAAAGAGAACGTGCTGGGTGAAGTCGGTAAAGGCTACAAAGTGGCCATCGAAACATTGAATGAAGGCCGCATCGGTATCGGCGCGCAGATGATCGGTCTGGCCCGGGGTGCTTTTGAGTACGGTCTGAATTATTCGAAAGAGCGCGAGCAGTTCGGCAAACCGATCTCCCAGTTTCAGGGACTTCAATTTCAGATTGCGCAATCCGCCACCGAACTGGAGGGCGCCCGCCTGATGGTTTACAACGCGGCACGGATGAAGGATGCCGGGATAAATTTCATGAAAGAAGCAGCCATGGCCAAACTGTTCTCCTCCCAGCTGGCGCAGAAAATCGCCTCGCAAATGGTGGAGATCATGGGCGGCAACGGTTTTACGCGGGAATTCCCGGTGGAAAAATTTTACCGCGATTCGAAAATCGGTACGATTTACGAAGGTACGTCGAATATGCAGTTACAGACCATTGCCAAGGCGTTGCTGAAGGATTGATCTCGGAAGGGCGGTTTGATGATTCGAACCGCCTTTTTTTAGCTGACTATCACTATAGTACTGCCGTCCCCGAATACGGCGATTACATTTTCGTTGGAATCAAATACGATCATTCTGGTTTTTGTAAACCAGAGCGCACACAAAATACCACAATAATTCTTCCATTTTAATTCCTGTGAGACAACATATACGTCGGTGAATCGCTCATTACCAAAGATGAATGAATCGTAATGTTTTGCAGCAGAAGTATACGTTACGGAAGCCGATTGCATCCGGATCGTGCCGGCTGCATCAAATTCACCCTTTTGAAAATAGCGGATCAATGAAACATAGTAATCAACAGACGAACCGGTTATAGCATAGGGGATCCTTATGCCATCAAAATCACCGTACCACCAGCGAGGTTCACCATTCGGATTATAATCATCCTGATTTTCAAATACGCTTTCCGGAGGGAAAAAAGCTTCTGCCTTTTCAATCAAGCGTCTTTCATTTGGATACAGAACAGATCTTTCGAGGTTTATCCTGAAAACGGTAGATGTATCGATCAATGCATCCGGTAAGGCTTGTTCAAGCACATTAAAATTAAAATAATACCCGTCAAGTTCATCCAGGCTGGTCAAATTTGTTTCACAATCCATCAAAAGAAGTGGTAAAAGGAAAAATAAGTAGTTCAGAGGATACAAAATTCCGGTTTTCAATACTGTGCCCCGCATACTATTGGCAATTATTACTTCATTCAGAATTATAAACTATCCCTGTAGCGCACCAAATTATTCACAATATCTTCATAATCCAGAATGAAATGATCGGTTTCGTTGTCGAATTTCAGTGGATACACAAATTCCTGGAATTCCCCCAGCTCATCATCCCATGAAATAAATACCGAAATGGCCGGCCAGTTATTATTCGTTTCCTTTTTCTGGATGCGGCAAATATTTACAAACAAATTATAATTGACGAAGGAGGGCAGTCTTTTCTGCAGCTGAATAGGCAATTCAATCGTAACAATATTGTTCAATTGCTCGACACAATACTCGATCAACTTTTTTCGCATGGAACCGGCATGTACCTGCATCAGCCGTTGTATTTCCTCTTTCGAAACTTCAGCAGCAGCCGATGTAACGTTTCTTTCAATCAGAATATTTTTACTGCCCCAGCGGATTTGGAAATCATAGTCATTTTTATTATCATGGTTGCGCAAAAAGAACTGCACGTTTCCGAGGTAGAGATCTTTGTAGGGCAAAGGAAGTTTTGTTACAGCTCTGAGCTGCTTCAATAGCTGTGAGCGCTCGGGTTCTTTTATTTCATGGCGTTCCATGATAGTCTCCCGGTAGGTGTGGTTTAAATATAATGCCTGTTACACGGTTATTCCAATATTTTTGATAAATCTTAATGAGGTTTTTATGCGAGCGGATAAAGGAATTGAAAAAATTGTCGTTGTCGGCGGCGTGGCTGCCGGAATGTCTGCGGCCAGCAAGGCCCGACGCAATCTGCCGAACTGTGAGATTAAGGTTTTTGAACAATCGGAACATGTTTCCTACGGCGCATGCGGTCTGCCCTATTACATTTCAGACGTGATCCACTCACCCGATAATCTGGTCGTGATGAGCGCAGGACAGTTCAAAGAGAAACGTAATCTGGATGTCTTTATCCGCCACCGGGCCGAATCGTTTGACGCACGAAAAAAAACCGTCACCGTGCGCAACCTGGACACCGACCGGGTTTTCACGGAAACCTATGACAAACTGATCATCGCCACTGGCGCGGGTGCGGTTTTGCCCCCCTTCGCCCGCCGGAAAAGGGACGGCGTTTTCGCCCTGCGCAACCTGGCGGACGGCATGCGCATCCGGTATTTTATCGAGCAGCAAAAACCCAAACGGGTTGTGATCATCGGCTCCGGTTATATCGGTCTGGAGATGGCTGAAAATCTGAAGCTGAAAGATATGGATGTGGTAGTGATCGAAAAACTTCCGCAGGTGCTGCCCAACATCGACGCCGATATGGCGGCGCTGGTTCAACAGGAACTGGAAGCCAACGGCTGCCGCGTAAAAACCGACAGCGAAGTCGAATCCATCGAAGGTGACAATAAAGTGACGGCCGTCCGCCTTGCTTCCGGACAAAAGATCGTCTGCGACCTGGTAATTGTTTCCATCGGCGTGCGGCCCAATACGGCCTTTGCCGTGAGCGGTGGCGTCAGCCCGGGACGCACCGGAGCCATTGCCGTCAACCAGAAAATGGAAACCAATCTGAAAGACGTGTACGCCGCCGGTGATTGTGCCGAGGCTTTTCACACCGTGCTCGGCAAACCGGTGTTTATACCGCTGGGCACTACGGCCAACAAACAGGGGCGCATCGCCGGGGATAATGCTTCCGGCAAATTTGCCCGTTTTCACGGAATCGTCGGCACGGCGGTAGTAAAAGTTTTCAAACAGGAAATCGCCCGCACCGGACTGACTTTATTTCAGGCGGAACAGGCCGGATTTGCCTGCACGTCGGTATCCATCAGCGGGCACTCACGGGCCGGATATTATCCCGGCGGGAAAAAGATTCAGGTAAAACTGGTATTTGAAAAGGAGAACGGTCGGTTGCTCGGCGGACAGCTGGTCGGCGGCGAGGGGGTATCCAAACGCATCGATGTGCTGGCCACGGCGTTGCAGCAAAAAATGACCGTGGAGGAACTGACCCAACTGGACCTCAGCTACGCCCCGCCCTTTGCGCCGGTCTGGGATCCGCTGCTGATCGCGGCCAACCAGGCGGTGAAAAAATAAATTAGTGTCCGGAAGCCGGAATCGAGACGCGTAATTTATGGAATCCCTGAATGTGATTGAATTTTTCATTCACCTCGGGGAAACCTGTTTATAGCCTTTTGCAAACCGTTATAATAACCAGCCGCATGGCGGCGGCCTGTATATCCCGCATTTGTGAATTTACAGAACGCCACCCTAAGGGGCTCATGCTAATTATCGATTTACTCTTTTTCTACAAACCGGCAGCCCCTCCGGGGCTGGTTCAAATCTGTTGAGCTACTATTATTGTTTTGAAAGGAACTTTGGATTGGATATAGAGCGTGAGAACAAATAATCGTTATTCCGTCGCTGTGATTTTTTTTACTCTAATGCATCTCAGCGCCCGAGGCAGTCACCGCCCGTACCAGCGCGCCGGATCGGATCAGTTCCCGGGCCAGGTTTATATCGCGGTACATGTGCCGGTCTTCTTTCCAGAACGGGATGCGGCCGCGAACCAGTTTGAGAACGGTGGCCGTTGCCTGAGACGGTT
>JAJRVZ010000362.1 GCA_024277055.1 Calditrichota bacterium | reverse complement strand
ATTTCATGAACGATTACACTATCTTTTGTCTCTACGTTTGCCATGTCCTTTCCTTTCTTTTTTGTTTACCAAACTTAAAGTTAGGAAGGATATGGCAAATTTTAAACTTTTGCCTTTTTACACAAAATTATGGACGTAATCGTTTGAAAAAATGTTTTTAACCATTTCAGATATCCCCTGTGCTTGTCAGATGCTGTTGAATTTATTATTCGGAAATATATTTTTCAAACGAGTGACTGTTCTGAGGATGGCCGGCGGGCACTATATTTTCGGGATTGCAGGTTAGTCATACTTCCTGATAGTTATCACAAACCGTAGTAAACCGGAAAGGGAAAGATACTGATAAACGATGAGGCCGAGGATCAAAATTGTGTATTTCTCATGTAACCGACGTATATTTCACGGGATGACGGTTTCACAAAGCACTAAGGGGGGGTCACATGAATTCGCAGAAAAGTTTATTCAATATGACGATAGTGTTGCTGTTTACCGGCAGCCTGCTGTGGGCGCAGGACAAAACCACCATCGTCGCCCCGAGCTCCGAAGCGGCGGAAGGGCTGGATCTGAAGGCGGTCAGTGAAGTATTTGCAGAGGCCGAAAACCTGGAGGCGTTTGAAAAAGCGCTGAACGATCCGGAGCAGGGCATCAACAACCTGGACCTGGATGACAACGGACAGGTGGATTATATCCGCGTGGTGGAACAGGTGGAGGGCGACGTGCATTTGATCATTCTGCAGGCGGCGCTGGGTAAGGATGAATTCCAGGATGTGGCCACTATAGAAGTGGAAAAGACCGGCGACACCGCCAACATGCAGGTGCGCGGTAACGAGGTTATTTACGGACCGAATTATTATTACGTCCCGGCCCATGTGCATGTCTACCGCTGGCCGGTGATCGTCTGGATTTACCGCCCGCATTACCGTCCCTGGCGCTCGCCGTTCTATTTCGGCTACTACCCGCGCTGGTGGAAGCCGCGGCGGCCGGTGCATGTCACCGTTTATCATAAACGCGTGGCGCCCTACCGGACGCGAACAACGTTCACCGTCAGCCGCAAAGGACATGTAAAAAGCGTCAGCCGGGTGAAATACCAGCCGCGTTCGACAAAACTGGTGAAAAAGAAAACCACCATCACCCGCACAAAAGGACCAAAGGGGAAAAAAACCACAGTGACGCGTACGGTCAAACGGAAGAATCCCAAAACCGGCAAGACAACGGTCCGGCAGCAGAAAGTAACGGTGAAAAAAGACAAAAAAGGTAACCGTAAAGTAACGGGAAAAAAGAAGACGGTACGCAGGAAAAAGCGGTAACAGGATAATACGGAAATAGGGAAACAGGTTTTTTGTGTATTCGTGAATTAGTATTTCAGTGTATCAGTATATCTGTTTGACCGGATATTGGGTGCCGTTCAAAACAGGATTTTGCTTTTCGACAATACCCGGCGCCGGCAACGGTTCCGGGTGTTTTTTTTGCTCATTCAATGCATTTTCGTTCCAGACAGTTTGTATTCCATTGTTGCTTTACGGCAAAAATAATATTACACGATCAACCGGACCGGCGGGGCTGAGTATCCTGAAAAAATTGGTGAAAATAGAAAGTTGTTTCTGATATTGAAAACCAATCAAACTGTCAGATAGTCTAATAATAACTTCGGTTAGCACTTCAGAGTAATTTGTTGGTCAGGATCAGGAAGAGGTAAACGTGGCGGTTCAGGAATCATTTATTATCGGTTTAAAGATCACGAGACACTTGTACTGTTAATCATTTATAGGAAACAGGAACGTGATGACTTAAACAAAGAGCAATTAAAAATATTGAAAGAAATAGTAGAAAGAGAATTGCAATGAATGATAAATTATTTCAGGAATTATTGGAAAGCGTAAAACAAGGCGGAGAAGTAATCCGTGTTGAGCGAAAAGCCGTCCGAACATTTGATTTTAAGAAACCAAATGTAAAGTCCATTCGGCTTAAATATGGTTTGTCACAAAACAAATTTGCTCAGCTTTTAGGTATCAGTCCTGCTGCTTTGCGTAATTGGGAACAGGGAAGAAGAAAACCTGAAGGTCCTGCCCGGGTATTGTTAATGGTTGCGGAAAAGCATCCGGAAGCCATCCTGGATTCTGTTTACCTAACCGGCGAGTAAAATGTAGGTACAGGCGCCAACCGGCATTCACGGCTACGGTGAGTCGCCATAAAAAATGAAAACTGAACAATGAAAAAAAATACCTTCGAGGCATGCAGTTCTCTGCCCGAAGGTATTTCTCTTTATTCGGTGATTTTCCGTGTTATTCCGTGATCAAAACTTCTTCCTTCGTATAAAGTTTGTACAAAACCGGTACCACGATCAGCGTCAGAAAAGTCGACATCAGCAGCCCGCCGATGATGGTCCAGCCCATGGGCGCCCACATGGTGCCCCCGCCCAAAGTCAGCGGCAGCAGGCCGCCGACGGTGGTGGCCGTGGTCAGCACGATAGGCATAAAGCGCGTTTTCCCGGCTTCCTTCAGCGCTTCGACAATGCCTTTGTTTTCTTCCCGGCGCAACTGGTTGGTGTAGTCCACCAGAATTATTGAATTGTTTACAACGATGCCCACAAGACTCGTCAGCCCGATGAAGGCTGTGAACGAGAAGGAATAGCCGGTAACCAGCAGTGCCAGCACCGAACCGATAATCGCCATTGGAATCGCCGAGAAAACGATCAGCGGTTGTGTGTACGATCGGAACTGTAAAACCAGCACGCCAAAGATGCCGATCAACGCAACCAGCACAGCCTTGGCCATACCGCCGAAGGATTCTTCTCGTTTTTCCAGTTCGCCGCCGATGGCATAACGGTAACCCTTCGGCCAGTTGTATTCATCCAGTTGCGGCTGAATGATCAGCATGGCATCGTCTACCGTCGTTCCGCTTTCCACATCGGCGGTTATGGTCACGTTGCGCTGCAGGTTGTAGTGGGTGATCAGCTGCGGAGAGGCCTTGAATTCCACCGAAGCCAGCTGCATCAGCGGAATCTGTGCCCCGGACAACGATGAAACGTATATGCGTTCCAGGTCGGCAACGGTTAATTTGTTTTTGAACGGCAGGCGCACCACGATATTGTATTCCTCGCCCTGCGCATCGCGAAAACGGGAAACCGCCAGGCCGGCTACAGCGGTACGAACCGTGCGGTCGATTTCGGTCATCGGCACGCCGGACATACCTGCTTTGGCGCGGTTGATGTTGATTTGCAGATCGGTTTTCGAAGTGCCGAGCGGATTGTTGATGTTGATCGTTCCTCCGGTGGTGCGCACTATTGTTTCCACATTGCCGGCGATACGTTTCAGCACATCGAGGTTGTCGCCCAGAATGCGTATGGCTATCGGCGCCTCGAAGGGCGGACCCTGTTCAAATTCCTTCACCTCGATTTTAGTTCCGGCAAAGTCAGCGAACCGTTCGCGCAGCTCATGAATGATTTGCCGGAATCGTTTCAGGTCATGCTTTTTCAGTTGCACAAAGATTTGCGCATGGGTTGCCTGCTCATTCCTTGAAATCACATTATAATAAATACGCGGATTGCCGTGACCGATATTGGCGGCGTAGTGACGTATATCGTCGTAACTCATCAGCACGGTTTCAACCTGTGCCGTGACTGAATCGGTGAAAGCCAGGCTGCTGCCCTGCGGTGTGTTGATATTGATGATGAACTGCGGTTTTTCCGCTTTCGGGAAAAAACTGACGCCGACCAGCGGAAACAACGCCAGCGAGCCGATAAAAACGAGCAGGGCGATTATTACCACCCGCAACGGATTTTTCAGCGCGAAATTCAGCGAACGACGGTACTGGTTTTCGATCTGCCGGTTCAAAATACCGCGCAGTTTGGATTCGTGTTCGGCGTCGCGCCGGCGCAGCCATTTACTGGAAAGATACGGCGTCAGGATCAGCGAAATCAGCAGCGAGGCGGACAACGTGTACACCACAGTCACCGGCATGCTGCGGATGAATTCGCCGGTGATATTCTGCATCATCATGATCGGTACAAAAGCCAGCACCGTGGTGGCCGTCGAGCTGACCACCGCCCAGGCAATCTGACCGGTGCCTTTGATCGCCGCTTCCTTTTTGCTGAGCCCCATGCGCATATAGCGGGTAATATTTTCAATCACTACGATGGCGTTGTCAACCAGCAGACCGAGGGCGATTACCAGCCCGGCAATGGACATCTGTTCCAGGCCGAAGCCGCTCAGATCCACAAATCCGATACCGATGGCGATGGAAATCGGGATGGCCAGCATGACGATTAAAGCCGCGCGCAGACTCACCGCCAGCAGAACTATCGCCCCTACCAGCAGCAAGCCCTGAAAAAGGTTCAGGAAAAAACCGTTCATACGCGAGGCCACGCTTTCCGACTGATCGAAGGCGTAATCGAGGTCGATATGCCGCGGCAATTTCTTTTCAAATTCCGCGATTTGTTCTTTAAGACGGCCCTCCACATCGAAGATATTGGTGCCGATTTTCTGGGTTACCGTCACAAAAACGGCATGCCGTCCGTTGAAGCGGGCCGTATATTTTTTGTCCTCAAAATCGAAGCGTACATCGGCGATATCCTTAAGTAAAACAGTTTTACCTTCGGCGGAATGCACAATCGTGTTACGAATCGCCTCCGGTGATTCATAATTACCGCTGGTGCGTATATTGAAGCGGCGTGTACCGATGTCGATACTGCCGCCCGGCAGGTTCTGATTTTCATTAACGATGGCGCCCATCACCTGGGTCAGCGGAATGTGTTTATTTGCCAGTTTCTCCAGATCGACCGCCACACGTACCTCGCGTTCCGGATAGGCCCACGTTTTAACCTTTTTCACACCTCCCACCCGTTCAAGATTCTCCTTCAAGCGTTCCGCTTCCTTTTTCAGTGAAACATAATCGGCGCTGTCGCAGATCAGGGCGACCTGCAGAATGCTGACATCGCTGATGGTCCATTTCATCAATTCCAGGCTGAAAATATCTTCCGGCAACCGGTTACGGATGCTGTTCACCTTTTGCACTACCTCGGAGTATTTATCATCCGGATCGCTGCCGGAGAGAAATTCGACGGCGACTACGGCCAGGCCGTCTTTTGCGGTGGACTTTATCTCTTTAATATCTTCCAGTTCGTTGATCACCTCCTCGATCGGGTCCATGATCAGTTCTTCCATATCGGCAGGATTTGCGCCCGGGTAAATCACGATAACGCTGGTGCCCGCCGGTGATACCTGCGGGTCTTCCGAGCGCGGCATAGTCAGGAATGACACCACGCCGAACAGCACCAGCAGAATGACGAAGACATTGGTGAACTGGTGGTTTTCTATGGCCAGTTTCGGCAATTTCATTTATTTTCTCCTGTGTTGTATTTGGACCGTACACCCTAAAAGGTGACGGTACGGTCTGTTTTATTCACCCACGACTTTAACCAGGGCACCGTCAGCCAGGTAGGCCGCGCCATCGGTAACGACTAT
>JAJRVZ010000361.1 GCA_024277055.1 Calditrichota bacterium | reverse complement strand
GTTGTTGTGCAGAGTCCAAACTTATTTTACGTTGATCTCGATTTCTTTCGGTTTCGAGATTTCAGCCTTCGGCAGCGTCACCGACAGCACACCGTCCTTGAAATTAGCGGAAATCTTGTCCGGTATAATTTCGGAATGCAGACGGAATGCACGCTCAAATTTTCCGTAGCTGCGTTCGTAGCGATGCATTTGTGCTTTTTCATCCTTCTTTTCGACCTTCTTTTCACCGCTGATGTACAGAACATCTTCCTTAAAAGTGATGTGGACGTCTTTCTTGCTCAGACCGGGAAGATCCATAGTCACAATGTAGCTGTCATCATTCTCTTCAACATCAGCAGCCGGTACGAAGAAACTTTCTTCATCGTCTACAGGCCGAAGCGGTTTGAAAAAATCTTCGAGCAGAGAATTAAACTCACGATCAAAATTCCAAAGGCTGGTACGGGGATTCCATTTTACTAACGTCATTTTATCCACCTCCTTTTTATATTGGTTTTAGTTTTATCGTTTTCGGTTCTCCCTTTTACAAGCAGTGTGCCAAAAATAATAAATATCTATAACTTCAAAAATAACAACAAGTTGTATGTATCTTATGTTCGTTCGGGGAAGTTGACAGGATTTGCAGATAAAATGAAATGAATGACAGGTATCGGAAATGATTGTCAGACCGAACTGTCAGATTTTTACAACTCTATGACAATCATTCGGACGGCTTGTTCAATTCGTCAATGAACCGACGGATTTCATCTTCGATATCAAAGATTTTTTCTTTTTCACCGGCATAATCCGCTGTTTTCAGATTTAACTCTTCAACGAGTTTAGACAGACTTTTCAGCACGGCTTTAATTCTGTTGCTGTGGTATTTGGTCGCCGATAAATATTTTTCATCGAATTCGTTTTTAAGTTCGCTCAACTGCGCCATTCCGTAAATAGCCGAAATGGAATTGTTGATATAATGAGACAATGTTCCCAGCAGTTTCTGCAAAGCGTCAATACCACCCAGCAGTTTCTCCCTGTTCAGTAATGCTTCCTGCAGCCGGTTTCTTTCGCTGATGTCGCTCAGAACTATAGTGTACCCTGCAAAACTTCCAAATGGATTTTGCAGCCGGTTAATAGACAGCAGCAATTCCACCTTTCTGCCGTGGCGATTGCTTTTGCTCAATTCCTGCTGGCGGATGGCGCCCGTTTCCTTAACCAGGGTCAGTAAATTACCGAACCGAACCGTATCGCCCGGACTGTCCAGAAGGGAGATGGATTGGCCGAGCACTTCCCGTTTATCATAACCGAAAACTTTCTCTGCCTCTTTATTCCAGGACAAAATATTACCGTTATTATCCACGGTTAGAATGATATCACCGACATTTTCAATTATATTCTCGACATAGGTTTTTGCCGCTGTCAATTCCTTTGTACGCTGAGCGACTTTTTCTTCAAGCAATTTACTGCGCCGCTCAATGGATCGCGTTTTAAAGGTGAGAATTGCATAGCCAACTGCAAAAAACAGGAAAATAACCAGAAATATGAACCAGGGTTTTTGCCATAAGGGCGCTTCAATTACAAAATGAAAAACGGCAGGTTCTTCCGAGACCACACCACTGCCGTTACGGACCTTGACTTTGAACACATAATCACCCGGGTCCAGGTTCGTGTAACGGTTTTTATCCGCGGTGGACCAGGCAGACCAGGTTCTGTCATACCCGCTTAACAGACTGCTGTACTGTAAATGCGATTCATCCCTGAAAGAAGGAGCGGTGTAGCGAAAGGTAACAATATTGAAATCATGAGGAATCGTCGCATCGGGCAAAACGCGAATCGGGTTTGACAACGAACGGGTAGTTACCGCTTCCATGGACATCATGTAAACTTTGGGAGCGGTTTTTACCGGATCTGAATGTTCGGGGTTATAAATCGTCAAGCCGCCGAAAAGGCCGAACCAGTAATTTCCCTTTTCATCGATATAGGCAGAATGATCGGTGGTAAACTCATCACCGATCAGGCCGTCCGCAGTCGTAAGTGTGCGGATCACTTTCCCATCTCGGAAAATATTCGCCCCGCGATCGGTGCATATCAGCATGGTATCATCATCCTGTTCAATAATATCGGTTACCACATGACCGAGTATTCCTGTTTCCGAACCTGCAAATGTGAATTTATTGCGGTCATATCTGTACAGTCCGAGATCGGTGCCGAGCCAAAGATTCCGGTGTTTATCTTCATGGATCACATAAACGCTTTTATCAATCAGGCCGTCCTTCTTACCGTAAAGATAAATTTCCTGCCCGTCAAATTGTACCAGTCCCACGGTTGTTCCGAACCAGAGATTACCGTCGCTCGATTCGGATATCGTCCAAATGTTATCCAGATTGATCTTGCTGAAAAAGGCCATTTCCGCAGGTTTCCCTTTCAGCATCAGGAAGGCGTCTCCGTTGGATGCGATCCAGATTCTTTTCCGTTTATCTTCCAGAATATTGAAAACGGCGCGGTCCTTAATCAGCTTTCCGGTGTAACGAAAACTCCTTCCAGATCTTTTAAAATAAAACAATCCGTTTGCCGATCCGGCATAAAGATTGTTATTCGAATCTTCCATTAAAACCCAAATATCTTCATCATTACTGATTCTCGTCCAGAACGGACGCACCAGTTCACCGTTACGATATTCAAAAATACCTTTATCCGTTCCGATCAACTTTTCACCCGAGGAAAGTGAAAGGATACAATTAACCAGCGTAAATTTTGTGTTTTCCCCCCGATTAAAGCTGACGACATTCGTACTGAGTATTTTCGATACGCCGGCAGTGTAAGAGCCGATCCAGATATTGCCTTCCACATCTTCCATCATCGAGCGGATACTGCCGCTCACGAGGCCGTTTTTTTCGCTGATATAATGCCAGGAACCGTTTTCAAAGCGCAGTACGCCGTTGCTGCCACCCAGCCAGAGTCTGTTATTGCGATCGATCAACATGGCGGCCCATTCTTTCCCGAACCGAACCGATGGTTGCGGTTGGAACCGCTTCATCCGGTGTTTACCGGTAAGTTCGATTTTATACAGGTTTTTGCCGGTCAGAACAAATACGGAACTGTCAGGAGTAAAGCTTGCAGCAACCGGTTGTTCCTTATCCGGCAAGGGGATTCGCCTTGTTATCTCTCCCCGGCTATTTAACCGCAGCAGACCGTTTTTATCGTTGGACCAAACCCGGTTCAAACGGTCGACTTTCAGTAAAGAAGCCAGCCTGTCGGTAAAAGGCAAGCGGACAAGTTCACCATTCTCATACTTATAAAGTCCGGAATCTTTAAAGGTTATCCATAAGGTTTTTTCTTCTTTCTGGTAAACAATTTCCCTGGTACGCTGGTTCTTCAACAAAATTAATGTAGTATCGATAACAGGAACGCTGGGATCACTGATGTCGATTCTGCCCACGCCGAGAGCGGTGCCGATCCATATCTGTTTCTGATCGTCTTCGGTAAGTGCGATAATTTCATTGTCCGGCAGGCCGTTTGAAACATTAAAAACGAGAAACCGGCGCCCGTCATACCGGGCAAGTCCCCCGGCCGTTCCAAACCAGATAAAACC
>JAJRVZ010000360.1 GCA_024277055.1 Calditrichota bacterium | reverse complement strand
CCCTCGCGGGACGCTCTGGGAATCTTTAAACGGCAGTGCCGGTCTGACGCCTGTTAAAGGACCTGATTCATTGCAGAACCGATATGTGACTGAGGATATCCCTTATGGGTTGGTGGCCTGGGCGAGTATTGGAGCTGCCGTGGGTGTGGCGACACCGATGATGGACGCTTTGATCGCTTTGGGATCGGTTATCATGGGAAAAGACTGCCGCAAAGAAGGTCGGAACCTGGACCATATGGGATTGAAGGGACTGAATTTGCAGCAGATCAAATTGTATTTGAATGCGGGGGAAAGGTGAATGACGAACGACGAATGACGAATGACGAATGAAGGAATTCTAAATGAACCCCGAAATTATTATCATCGGCGGTGGCGTAATCGGCACTGCCTGTGCTTATTTTCTTGCTAAACGAGGCGTGAAGGTCCTGGTTCTGGAACGTAGTCATTTAGGAGCGGGTGCTTCGGGGACTACGGCTTCCATTGTCAGCATTGGCGGCAGCAGCAGCACTCCGGTGCCGCTGCAGTCACTGAACGTTGAAAGCTATCACCTGATACTGGATGCCGAAAAAGATTTTGAGCGGCCACTTGAAATTATTCGAGGAGGCGCACTGTATACGGCCATGAATGAAGAGGAAGCCCTCGAGCTCCACTCGTTTGACAAAGAAATCCGCAGGATGGGAATCGATTGCAAACTGATGGACGGACGAGAAGCACGCCGGGAAGAACCGTTGCTATGTTCCGAGGTTACAGCAGCACTCCTTAATCCGGCCAGTTACCACGTGAATCCATTTCGCCTGGTTGCCGGGTACCTCGGCGCTGCTTTAGGCAAAGGCAGCCGGGTGGAGTATGGCGTTGAAGTATACGATATAGAAGTCAGTAACAATCGCGTCGACCGGATCGTAACGAATAAAGGTGACTATCACGCCGATTGGGCCGTTGTCGCCGGGGGGGCTTATACGCCCCAAATTCTGTCATCCCTGAGCGTGCAGATCCCGATTGTACCCGCCCGAGGGCAGGTGATTCTCACTGAAGCGTGTCAACGGCTGACGGATCATGTGATCATGTTTTTAAACCATTTGTATATCAGGCAGACGGCCAGCGGAAATTTTTATCTCGGGAGCCACACGGAGTTTGTTGGATTTGAAAACCGTATTACCCTGGAAAAGATTACTGCTTTCACCCAAAGCTTTGTCCGGGCAGTGCCGTTACTCTGCAGGCTGCGTGCATTACGTTTTTTCGCGGGTTTTCGGCCCATCTGTGAGGACGGTCTTCCAGTCATCGGTCCTGTCCCCGAATGCTCACGATTGATTGTAGCATCCGGACACGGACGGGCCGGTGTGCGGTTCAGCGCCGGTACCGGCAAAGCCGTCAGTGAACTGATCATGGACGGGCAACCCGAGCATTCGATAGAAGCATTTAGCCCCGGACGGTTTGCAAAGAATTTAAAAATTCGATAGATCTTGTAGATCCTGTCTAAAAACAAGAAAATTTAAAAAAGTATAAAGTATAAGGATGAATCAAACAACCAAAGACAACCGAATTCAAAGCGGAATCACCCGTGGGAAAGAAATAGAAATTTTCATCAACAATCATCCGGTTCGCGCCTATGAGGGGGAAACCATCGGTGCGGTCCTGGCGGCTATCGGAATTCGGCAGATTCGCCTCGCGCCGCAACTTAAAGAGCCTCGGGGGTTGTACTGCTGCATGGGATCCTGTTACGGGTGTCTGGTGACGGTTAATGGCCGGGCCAATGAACGGGCCTGTGTTACACCGGTTCAGACCGGGCAGAAAATCACGCTGCAGGAAGGGTTCGGCCGGCCGGATATGGCATCACCCGATCCTACCGCTGCTCGACTGGTGCGCCTGGAGCTGCCCCTGGTAATCATCGGCGGTGGTCCCGGCGGTCTCAGTGCAGCTATCTCCGCTGCAAATGCCGGTGTTAAGGTTCTGGTCATCGATGAGAACCTGCAGCCCGGCGGACAGATTTATCGGCAGCTTCCCGAGACATTTCAGGCCCTGGACCCCGGCAGGCTCGGTGCCGATTACGCCGATGGCCGGTCGCTGCTAAAAAAAGTGCAGGATTTATCAGATACGATTACCATTTGGAACGACGCTTTGGTGTGGTCGGTCTTCGAATCCAATCAACTGGCAATTGCCCGCAACAATGAACTGGTGCTGCTGGACGCAAAAGCCATTGTTGTGGCGACCGGTGCCTACGAGCGACCGGTGCCGGTGCCCGGATGGACCCTGCCCGGTGTCATGACGGCCGGCGGGGCCCAGATGCTTTTAAAAAGCCAGCGCGTTCGTCCCGGGCGCCGGGTACTTTTGGCCGGCTCCGGACCGCTTCAACTGGTGGTGGCCAATCAAATGCTGGATGCCGGCATGGATGTCGTGGCCGTGGCGGAATCCAACACGACCACAGGTGCCTGGCGATCTCTGCCTGATTTATTGCAGCAGCCGGGTTTAATGATACAGGGCCTCAAGTATATCTATCGTCTCAGGCGTGCCGGCGTTCAGATATTACAATCCCATGTGCTGCAGGGGATCCAGGGAAATCAGGAAGTGGAACAGGTTTTTCTGGCTAAAGTGGATTCCGGTTGCCGTCCCATCTCCGGGGAGGCGAAACGTTTTGATGTTGATACGGTCTGCAGCGGTTACGGTCTTATCCCAACTACCTGGGTGACCTGCATGCTTGGCTGCAACCATCATTACGACCCCATAATTGGAGGATGGGTCCCTCAATTCAACGAAAATATGCAAACCGATCAGCCGGGCGTGTTTGTGGCCGGAGATGGGGCCGGTATCGCCGGGGTGCTGGTTGCAAAAATGGAAGGCACCCTTGCCGGGTTGTATGCGGCCGTGCATGTCGGCAGCATTTCAGAATCCAGGGCCCTGCAAGCTGCCCGTCCGGTGCGAAAAAAGCTGGTAGCTATGGGAAAATTTCGCCGGGCCATTGATCGCATATATCGGATTTACCCGGATCTTTATGCGAACATTACAGACGATACCATCGTTTGCCGTTGCGAGGGGGTCACTGCCGGAGAGATCCGAAAGGCTATTCGGCAAGGAACGCTGAATTTAAATGACATCAAAAAACGGACCCGCAGCGGGATGGGTTATTGTCAGGGGACCCATTGTTTGCCAACGGTTGTCGCCATGCTCACCCGGGAGTGTGACGTCCATCCGGAAGAAATACCCATGATGACCATCCGCCCGCCTGCCCGACCGATTCCGCTTAGTCTGTTAATGGCGAATGTGGAAACCGGTAAATAGCAGAAGATAGAACCATCCCCGAGAATTGGGTTACCGGTAAAATTCCTCTTGACAGGAAAGTCAAGAATAATAATATAGAATTAGTTCCTCAATAATCCATCTTCGGCAGACCACTATTCCAGCCTTCCATTATCCCAGGTACGGGGCAGAAACTCAGGCCTCGAAATAATTTATTTATTATCAGGAGGTTGTAGAGATTCCGAGAGGTAATTATGAAGCCATTTAGACAGTTTCCCCTGCCCATCAAAAAAAATATTCGGTTTATTCTGACAGACATTGATGATACCCTCACCAATAATGGCCGCCTGCCGGCTGACGTATTTGTAGCGATGGAACGTTTGAAAGAGGCCGGAAGACGAATCATACCCATCACCGGCCGGCCGGCCGGGTGGTGTGATCACATAGCGCGCATGTGGCCTGGCGAGGGTCTGGTGGGCGAAAATGGTGCGTTTTATTTCCGTTATGATGACAGGCTGAGAAAAATGCAGCGGCGATACTTTAAATCCGAACGACAGCGAAAAACAGATCGCAAAAAATTAGAGCAGATAAAAAAAAAAGTTTTAAAAGAGGTTCCAGGGTGTCAGGTGGCCTCCGACCAGGCCTATCGTGAGGCTGACCTGGCTATTGATTTTTGTGAAGATGTTGCGCCCCTGCCGATGAAAGAGGTCGAAAAAATCGTCAGCTGTTTTGAGAATGCCGGTGCCGGGGCAAAAATAAGCTCCATTCATGTCAACGGATGGTTCGGTAATTACGATAAACTTACCATGACGGGGATGATGTTTGAAGAGATTTTCAGCCAGCGCCTGGAAGATGTGAAGGATCAGGTCATATACATCGGAGACTCACCCAACGACGCACCCATGTTTTCCTTTTTCCCACATTCGGTCGGTGTAGCCAATGTTTTGCAATTCGAGGGTATGATGGATCACTCTCCTGTCTGGGTAACGAAACACAAAGGAGGATATGGATTTGCCGAGATGGTGGAGATTCTTCTTTCCTGAAAAAATCATTTGGTTGTATATTGATAATTATACATATATACATAACCCGAACAACCTCGGCCGGTCGTAGCGGAGCGGAGTTGTAGCGAAGCGTAAATCCCGATTTATCGGGGAATTGAATATTGAAGGAATGTATTCTGGCTATTATATATAAAAGACTGGGCAACCTGTCGGGTCGTAGCCGAAGGCGAAGCCTGAAGCGAAACAATCCTTCGAAATTCTGCGATTCGCTGTTTAATCCAGCTCATCAAAGCAACCAACGGCGGTGCTGATCCGCCTTCGGCGGAACACCTTCAGTACCTTACAACATGTTGTCAGATAAAGGCCACTAGGGGCCTAAGCTATGTTTCACAATACTATGAGGATTTATGAGTTCTATCTTTAATGCAGTTTTGGGGTTATTTTCTAATGACCTGGCCATCGATCTGGGTACTGCAAATTCCCTCGTATGGATGAAAGGCAAGGGTATCGTATTGAATGAGCCATCCGTCGTGGCGATTCAAACGGACCATCGTACCAAAAACCGCATTCTGGCCGTGGGTCTCGAGGCCAAAAATATGCTGGGAAGGACACCCGGTAATATCGTGGCTATTCGCCCGATGGGTGATGGGGTGATAGCCGACTTTGAAGTTACCGAGGCCATGCTACGGTATTTTATTCGCAGGGTACATAACAGACGGAGATTCTTAAGACCGCGAATGGTTATCGTGGTGCCCTCTGGAATTACCCCGGTTGAACGGCGTGCCGTCAGGGAAGCAGCGGAATCTGTGGGAGCTCGTGAGGTATTTTTGATAGAAGAGTCGATGGCGGCCGCTATCGGGGCCAATCTCCCGTTCACGGAACCTGTCGGAAATATGGTGATTGATATCGGCGGCGGCACGACAGAGGTTGCGCTTATTTCCCTGGCGGGAATTGTCTACAGTCAATCCATCAAGGTGGGCGGAGATAAAATGGATTCTGCGGTTATAAAGTATATCAGGCGGAACTATAATCTGCTGATCGGCGAAAGGACAGCTGAGATCATTAAAAACACCATCGGAAATGCTTACCCGGATCCTGAGAATATGGAGACCATAGAAGTCAGAGGCAGAGACCTTATCGCGGGAATTCCCAAAACGTTAACCATTGATTCAGAAGAGATCAGGCTGGCAATCATGGAGCAGACCGATGCGATAGTGGAGGCTGTCATTACGGTTTTGGAACATACCCCGGCGGAGCTGGCTGCCGATATCACTGAAAGGGGAATTGTTTTAACCGGCGGCGGCGCCCTGTTGAAAAATATGGACAAACTTATCAGTCAAAAAATCAAGCTCCCGATAAAAATATCCGAGGATCCGCTATCAACCGTCGCACTGGGCGCCGGCAAGGTTATCGACAGCATTGAAATTCTTAAACAGGTGATGGTCACTTAAGAGCAAAGGAAGAACTTAGATTCGGGATTTAAATTCTAATTTCTACCGTTCTTTCCCGAAATACTTTTCTCACCAGTTCTGCTGCAAATTCTTTATCACAAGCGCCGAATTCCTGGCTGGCGCCGTAGATTGTTATCGTCCCATCCGGTTCGAAGCGAACCAGGGCTCCTCCGAGTTCGTGGACCAGAGCGTTTTTAAACCCGAGGTTTTTAATTTCGACCTCAGTGTTGCGCAAAATTGCCCGGTGCCAAAGATCTCCGGATCGGAGCAGGACGGCTTTTTCGAGACCATCACCGCTGACTGATACCAGAAGGATTTTACCGTTATAACCTTCCGGCAATATGACCGGACTGATTAGGCTGTCTCGTTCTATGCTTTTACCGACGGGATCATTCAAAGCGTTTCGGGGTGGTTTCCCTTTCAAGACAATCTTCAATTTTTCCTCCTGTAAGTTTAAGACGAAGATAAAGGGCTGTTTGGATTTTGTCAATGCCCGATTGTCGGGGAAGGGTCGTTCAAAGAGCGTAAGTTCTGACTGAATTCAGAAAAAAATACAAAAAAATGAAAATAATCCTGGGCAAAACATCCAAGGTATGCTACTGCAAGCTATATTACTGTAGTTTATGGGTGCCAAGTGAATTTAAAAGATATATTTATTACAAGT
>JAJRVZ010000359.1 GCA_024277055.1 Calditrichota bacterium | reverse complement strand
TTCCGATCTAAAAGAGCGCCAAGTTTCACATCACCCAGACCGAATGCTTCTTTTCTGTACCACCGGTTAGCGGCCATCCGCAGTAAAAAAAGAGCGCCACCGCATATGAACATGGCAAAAAAATGTTCGGGAATAGTTTCCGGTTTAAGCAGGAAACTGAAAACAGTCGAAGTGACGAACGCCGCAATCAACAACGAATCCGGTATGATGAAATTTCGAAAGTCGATAAGAACGATCGCCAGAAATAGTAACGCAAGTATACTGACATACAGGAATTGTTCGACTTGGGGGACAAATCCCGCAATAACAATGAGCATCAACCCGGATACGGTTTCGGTCAGCGGGTAGAGTAAGGATATTTTTGTTTTACAATGCCGGCAACGGCCTTTTTGCAACAGAAAACTGATAAGAGGAATATTTTCGTACCATGACAATTCATGTTTGCACACAGGGCAATGGGATGCGGGAACAACAACGGATATGCCTGCCGGTATTCGGTAAACCAATACATTTAAGAAACTGCCGGCGATAAGACCGGATAGAAACAACAGTGGATAAACAGATATATCCATATCAGGCTACTCCTTTGACCATGCTTCTTCGCTGAACCGCTTTCAATCTTGCCAGCAACAGTTTTCCGCCAAATGGCTTGGCGATATAATCATCCGCACCCGCCTCGAATCCCTTCAGAATATCTGCCTGATCGCCGAGGGCCGTAAGCATAATTATCGGGATATCGGCAAATTCCGGGGTTTGGCGGACATGTCGGCAAACTTCGAAGCCGTTCATGTGCGGCATCATAATGTCGAGAAGCATAATATCGGGTTTTACCCCGGACAATGATTCCAGTGCTTCTAAACCGTTCGTTTTTGTAATAACTTCAAACATTCCGTCCTGTTCAATGATTTTCCGGACCATCTTCTGAACAATGGGTTCGTCTTCCACCACCATTACTTTTATCTTCCGGTCGCCCGGTTTCTGGACATCAGTGTTCAGACGGGCGCACGGTGCGGATTCAACATGCTCAAAACTTTCATGAACGGCATGATCCGCCTGTACATCCAATATATCTTTCTGAAGGATTAAGTCAGCTGTTTCATGCAGGGATAAAACCTTGGAAATTTCTTCGTAATTGCTGATGCCTGCCGAAATGTACTGAATAGCAGTAACGCCAAACAGTTTCATCCCGTTATTAATCGCGATTTGTTCAATTTCCGAAATGGATCGCTTGTCTGATATGGTATATTTCAGATATTTATCAACAACCAGTATTTCGTAAATGCCGATTCTGCCGCGCAGCCCGGAAAAATGGCACTGCGGACAACCTTCCCCGGTGTAAAAACGCGGTTCCAGCCCCATCTTTTCCATAACGGGAATAAGGAATAATTCCTGATCGGTCGGCGGACGTTCTGTTTTACAGCTGGTGCAAATGCGCCGTACCAGTCTCTGAGCGATTACCGCCGAAAGCGCTGATCCGATCTTATAATGATCTATACCCATATCCGACAACCGGGTCACGGTTTCAATGGCGCTGTTGGCATGTAAGGTGCTTAACACCAGATGACCGGTCAGGGAAGCCTGAATGGCGATTTCCGCCGTTTCGATATCCCTTATTTCACCTACGAGAATTATATCAGGGTCCTGGCGTAAAAATGAACGCAATGCCGATGCGAAGGTAACACCGGCCTTTTCATTGACCTGAACCTGGTTAACTCCGTCAATCATATACTCGATCGGGTCTTCAACCGTCAAAATATTCGATTCGGGCGATTTGATACGATTGAGAGCCGAATACAGCGTTGTGGTTTTTCCCGATCCGGTGGGGCCGGAGGCAAGAATGATTCCCTGACGCAAATCAAGAATCGAGTGCAGCTTCTCGAGGTTTTTTCCGGTAATTCCCAGTTTTTCAAACGGTATATTCGCGTTGCGCGGATCAAGAATTCGAATTACGATTTTTTCGCCGTAATTCGTTGGTAATACTGAAACACGAAGATCAATTGTCAAATCGCCTTTGCGGATTTTGCTTTTACCATCCTGTGGTTTTCTGCTTTCGGCTATATCGAGTTTTGAAATAACCTTAATACGGGAAACCAACTGAGGTCCGGCATATTTCGGTACCTCCATGATCTGTTTCAACAAGCCGTCAATTCGAAAACGAATCAGGATCGATTTTTCCGCAGGCTCAATATGAATGTCCGATGCATTCTGATCGACAGCATCATTTAAAATTGAATTTACCAATCGAATGATAGGGGCTTCTTCCGTGCCGGCATCGGCAAGAGGGGTGTCGATGCTTTCAACTTCCGGTGAAATATCCGAATTGGTTTCCTTACTCATGCGATCGGCCAATCCCTCTATAAACCGGTTCGGGTTATAATACTGTATAATTTTTTCATGGATTTGGTTTTTTGCGGCAAGGGTGCTTTGCACCATTCTACCGGTAATGTGTGCTATCTCCTGTTCCGCTTCCAGGTTCATGGGATCAAATAAAGCAATGGTTATATTTTCATCATCAATTTTGTAGGGAAAAACATGAAATTTTCGGCATAGATCGTGTGGTACGACATTCGTAACCGATGCATCTATCGTTACGCTATCAAGATCAACGAAGGGAATGTTGAATATTTCTTCGAGAAGTTCGCCAAGAACCGCAGGTTTTATAAAACCCAGTGATATCAGTTTGTCGGCTAAATAATTATCGGAACCCTGATAATTGCTGCTTCGGATCTGCTCAATTATTTCAGATTTTATCAGTCTTTTGTTCAGAAGCGGTTTAACCAGCCATTCGTCATTGAATTGATTCATAGTACCTGCAAGCTTTTCTGCAATGTTGGTACTATTTTCGAATGAATAAAATTTTATCTTTAATTTTACCGGCCGGCTGAACTCAATGCTTGTGGGTACAGCCGATTCCCGGTTTGACTGTGATATCTATAACTATATTAAAAACATAATGTTGGCAGGGGAATGGGCAGTGCCGATCAAAAACAGTGTTCCGGATCGGCGCATCCAATTGAACATTAATCCGCTAAATGTACTTAAAACTAAAGTTTCAGTTTGTTCATAAGCATACGAATAGGGCGGGAATTCTGCATAATGTAAAAATGAATACTTGGAACATTATGACTGAACAATTCTTCCACCTGCTTTACCGCCCAGTTCACCCCAACTTCAAGCACATGCTCATCTTTCGATTCCATAACTTCGTCCACGAGCTGATTGGGAATACTGATGAAAAAATTACTCGGCAGGGTAGTCAGGTTCTGACGATGGGTAAGAATTTTTAATCCGGGAATGATCGGAACGTTAATTCCTGCAGCACGGCATTTATCGACAAAGGAAAAATATTTCTGATTATCGAAAAACATTTGTGTTACGATATAGTCCGCGCCTGCATCTATTTTTTCCTTTACATAGGTAATATCGGTTTCCAGATTGGGTGCTTCAAAATGCTTTTCAGGATACCCACCGACCCCGATGCAGAAATTGGACGGCTCCGCATCCAGTAAACTGTCTTCAAGATATTTGCCGTTATTCATATCGTTTATCTGGCGGACGAGGTCTACGGCATATATGTTTCTGCTGCGTCCTGCTATCAGTGGTTTTTGATAATTGCTTTCATCGCCGCGGACAGCCAATACGTTTTCGATACTCAGGTATTTCAATTCGATCAGAAAGTCTTCCGTTTCCTCGCGCGTGAATCCCTGGCAAAGAATGTGAGGGATGGCGTCAATATCATATTTGTTCTGAATCAGGGCGCATATTCCAAGAGTTCCGGGCCGTTTCCGTTTGATTTTGCGGCGAATTCCCTCCGCTGTTTCTTCGTAGATCACTTCCGCAGCATGTGAAGTAATATCAATAAACGGGGGATTGTATTTCGAAATGTCATCAATAACCGAAAGAAGTGACTTAATATCGCCACCCCGTTTTGGCGGAATCAATTCAAAACTAATCAGCGGGTCTTTCGCCTTAGCCAGATGCTCAGTAACTTTCATGTCGTTTCATGTTCCTCAAATGTAGCACAGCACATAAATTTAGCACGATGATGCTATTCGTGCAAATTCATGCACCGCAGAGTTGAATAAATCATCAGTCGGTATTGTTGATCCAGACAGGATTGGAAAATGCCCGGTATCCTTTTTCCGTCACGGTTTCCATACGTAAATATCCGTTTTCAATATGTTGGTTCAATTTATAATTATGTTTGAAAGAATAACCATTAATACCTTCGATGGACTCGATTTTTATTTCCCGATACCCGGAAATATCGCCAAAAAATATGTTCAGTTTCGATAATTTTCCAAATTCGGAAGTTGATAACAGGTTGCAGTGAATGGCATCTGCATTTTTACACGACTTACCCATTTCTACGATTTTATCTTCATCGACCAGGTAAAATTGTAATGCCGGACCATTTGTCATAAAACAATTCCCGGACTTAAAGTTCTGCACAATAGAATTGACGGAGAGATTGTTTTCATTGATATAAACCCCTGTGCGCCACTTTCCGAACAAATGCCGGTAATTTTCCGACATGGAAATAAAAGGCGTGGAAATTTGCCGATACCGGGCAAAGTTTCCATGGGCATCGTTTCCGGCCAGCGCAATGCTGCGTTTTCCCGACAGCAGGGTTTTTATCCAGAGGTCGAGACCGCGCCTGTCGATTTTTGATTCAGCACCGTTAATGCACTGCAACCCATCGAGCCTGTCGTGCATACAGTCTGCCGGCTGCCAGGTTCCACGGTTTATCAGATATTTTTGTAAAACCGGTGTCGGTTCTCCGGGATGCGCTGCGAAAACCGCCGCCGTATCTTCCACTTCGGCCAGCAACTGCGGGATATCCAGCTGAGAGCGTGTTTGCAGCCATTTTTCAGCACTGTCACCGGACCCTGGAAAAAAAGTTGGAGAATTATAAACCAGGCAGTGAACGTTCGACCCGTCTCCACTGCGTATAGTAACTTCCTCGCCGGGAATGATACAAAAATCCGGGTGTTCCAGGTTAAATGCTTTTATCTCCTTTTGAAAGGCATGCCATTTACCGAGCTGCGGATCATTTACCAGATAATTGTCCGGCATATCGTCCAGATCGTATGAGTGGTCGGTGGCACAGAAGAAACTCAACCCCATGGCGGCAGCCAGGTGGGCGGTATTTTGCGGTGAAGCCGCAAATTCAACCTGGTCGGTGGTGTAACAGGTGTGGGCGTGTGCTTCACCGTAAATACAGTTATCAAATGCCGGGAAAGGCTCGGAGGCAATTACAACAGGAAAGGGGTCATGTGAAGTTTTCAAATGATTGTCACTGGTACATTGTCTTTTGCCTTTTCCGGAAGTATAGTCAATATGCACCGTAATTTTCACACTGCCCGGTGCCAGTTGTTCGGAAGGTACCTTGAAGATAAGCTCCCTGAACGGATCGGATACTTTTTCAGCCATGGTTTTTTTCAATATTTCCAGGCCATCGATCTCGACAAGCACTTCATGTATCGTCACCGGGTAACGGTGCGCATCTTTGATGATGATCAATACAGGTAAATCGCGGCCGAATTCAATTCTTGACGGAACATCCGCTATGATTTCCGGTTCTGTTTGACTGAGCAGGCTGAAAAAATACTTGAAGCGGTAATGGGTTTCAGCATACAGTAACGGAAAAAGCAGCAGAAAACCGAAGTCGAAACCGGTGGTATCGGTAATCAATTTCCGGCCTCCGGAACAAGAGGAATGGTGATCACGACGGTGCTTCCGCTCCCGGAGATGGAATCAATTCGAATTGAGCCGTTAAGTCTATCCAGCAATCGTTTTGAAATGGCCAGTCCCAGCCCGCTTCCGGTTTCACGGGTGGAAAAAAACGGGTCGAAAATTCTGTCTTTTATTTCAGCCGGAATGCCGTTGCCCTCGTCCTCTATGGTAATGACAACCTGCCCAGTGGATTTGGTTACTGAAATAGTCAGCCGGCCTCCGCCGGGCATGGCTTGTATGCCGTTATTGATAACATTCAGCAGAACCTGTTCAATCATGGCTGCATCCGACCGGATTGGCGGGAAATCGTCGTCAATCCGAATAGTTATTTCGATACCGGTTTTATGCTCAAATCCGAAGCATATTTTTTCCAGCAGAGTACGCAGATCGATAGTTTCAGTAAGCAATTCAGGGGTCCGGGCAAAGGCAAGAAAATCCGAGATGAGTTTGTTCAGGCGCTGCAACTCGGCCGGAATATAGTCGAACACTTCGTCGTCTTTCCGCCCGTATTTTCTTCGAATGACATCATTTGCGCCCTTGATAATTCCCAGCGGGTTTCGCAGTTCATGGGCGACCGAGGCGGCCATTTCTCCCAGTTGAACCAGGTGCTCCTGACTTTTGATTCTGTCCCGCAGGCGTAAAATGCGGCGCAAAGAAAAAAACAAACCAAATGCAACGGCCATGATAACTCCGCCGTTCAGCAGACTGAAAAGCAACAATCCCCGATTAAACTGATCAAGTGCATCGAAAAAATCCGCCCTCGCTTCAATCACCAGAATTGCAGCGGTTCGGCCGGCATCATCAGGTAATGGAGCAAGCGCTGAAAGAAATTTCTGATCGCCGAGTGATTGCAACGGAGTTGAGACGGTTTTTCCGTCGGCAACCTGTGAAATCATCTGCGGTGAAAAATTACCTTTCCGGCCGCCGATTACAAAATCGGATTTCACATCTATAAAAAGGTCACCGGTCAGGGATACCACGTATATATCCTGCAGGCGGTTGCTCTCCTTTATCTCGTACAGCAATTGCTGATAATAGATCACCGAAGGATTACTTTCATCACCGGGAAGAAGCGTCTGTATTTCCATCGCATCAATTTGACGGGCTACAATTTTAGCCAGATTCTGCATTCGAAAACGCAGATCCTCCTCATATACATTCCGGATGCGCTGCAGATAAATCCATGTAATCGTGTTGGCAAGCAACAGTAACAACATGCCCAGAACAATAATGGCGAAATAGCGTTTTTCCTGGCTTTTTACCGGTTGCAAAGATGGATTCATACTTCATCATCCGAGAATTGACCCAGCCAGAAGTCCAGCTCTTCGCGCGAGAGATGGGGATTCTTTTTATCCCGTTCCGCCGTTTCTTCCCGCTTTCGTGCCAGTCTCCGGCTGAACTGTTCGGAGGTTTCGCGATGAGCTTCGCAGGCCGCTGCCTTGCGCAATACTTCTTCGTCGGAACTGACAACCGTCCACTGATTCGGATGCTGTTGTTTTCTAAGTAAATCAATTATCAGTTGGTCGGCATTCTGCGGAGCGCGGGAAAACCGGAATTGAATATTTCCTCCGCTTTTATTTTCGGATAAAATACCGGGTTGACCGTCAAATACGACGATAACGCGGGTACATTTTTGTCCGTACAAAACTTTTAATAATCTTAATAGAGTATTTCTCGCTTCCTCCAGTTGGTCGGGCATAAAGCCCCTGGTATCCTGCAATTTCCAGCACAGGTTGTAACCGTCTATAATAATCTTGTCGGTCATGATATGGCAATCTAACAGCTGTCCGTTTTCAATTCAAGCAGTTCAAAAATCCGGTCAGGCGTGGGAATTTTGTTCGCTCCTTTGCGGTTTCAGCCGAACTGAACGGAGAAAAAGCCAAATGACGGATATACCTGAAACTTATCAAATCTTGTTTGAACGCGGATTGGAAGCATACCGATCCGGAAATTACTACGAAGCCCATGATCATTGGGAAGATTTATGGCGCCATCATGATGTCCGACACCGTAAATATATTCAGGGATTGATCCAGCTGTCGGCAAGCCTTTACAAAATTCAGTGCGAACAGATGCGTGGAGCACGCAGTCTGCTCTCGAAAGCTCTGGAAAAGTTTGATCTGTTTTCCGAATCCTGCTGGGGACTGGATACCACTCGTTTAAAAAAAGAAATGCACCGGATGGCTGAAGAGATCAGCGACATGGCCGATGCATCTCAATTTCAATTCACAAACGCCCCGCGTTTGCCCTGATACTGATTCTCCGGCAAATCAGGGGGATTCCCTGCGGCTCGGCTAATGTATTTCCGGCCAGTCCGAATTTTCAGTCAAATATTCATCGATGGCTTTTGCTGCATTGCGACCGGCGCCCATGGCAAGGATTACCGTAGCCCCTCCGGTTACGATATCGCCACCGGCAAATACACCCCGCTTGGTTGTACGCATACTGTTGCCGTCAACGACTATATTACCGCGTCTGTTCACATCAATTTCAGGGGTTGTCTGCTGGATAAGCGGATTAGAACCGTTACCGATGGCGACGACTGCGATGTCGACATCCAGCACAAATTCAGAACCTTCTATCGCAACCGGGCGACGGCGCCCGGAATCATCCGGCTCACCCAGTTCCATTTTGATACATTTCATCCCCGTCAGGCGTCCGTCATCGTCGCCGATCATTTCTATGGGGTTGGTCAGTATCATGAACTGAACGCCTTCATCTTTTGCATGATGAACTTCTTCAATCCGCGCCGGCATTTCCTTTTCAGACCGGCGGTAAACGATATATGCATTTTCAGCGCCGAGCCGCAGGGCAGTGCGTACCGCATCCATAGCCGTATTGCCGCCGCCGATCACAGCCACGTTTTTGCCTCTGCAATCCAGAACAGGTGAATCGAATTCAGGAAATTTGTAGGCTTTCATCAGGTTGACCCGCGTCAACCACTCATTGGCCGAGTAGACACCGACAAGATTTTCACCCGGAATATTCATGAACCAGGGCAGGCCGGCGCCGACGCCGACAAACACGGCTTCAAAACCGTCTTCCTGCATCAGTTCATCAATGGTGGTCGTTCGGCCGATTACCGCGTCGCGTTCAAATTTCACCCCCAGTTTTTCCAGGTTGGCGATTTCCTTGCGCACGATTTCTTTCGGCAGGCGAAATTCGGGAATGCCGTAGACGAGGACACCGCCCAGTTCGTGCAGCGCCTCGAAAACGGTTACGTCGTATCCCATGTAAATCAAATCGCCGGCGCAACTGAGCCCTGCCGGTCCGCTGCCGACAATGGCTACTTTTTTACCTTTCTTTGCTGCCGTAACCGGCGCCGGGGGAACACCCTCGGCCATTTCAATATCCGCTACGAAGCGTTCCAGCCGACCGATAGCAACCGGCTCGTTCTTTTTCCCGACAATACATTTTGCCTCACACTGTTCTTCCTGCGGGCAAACACGTCCGCAAATTGCAGGAAGGGCGTTGTCTTCCTTTATTTTTTTTGCGGCACCGAGAAAATCTTCATCAACGATCAGCTGAATGAACTCGTCTATTTTAATATTTACCGGACATCCGTCTATGCAGGTCGGCGTTTTGCATTGCAGACAGCGCTGTGCTTCCGTAATGGCCAGCTCTTTCGTAAAACCGTAATTTACTTCTTCAAAATTATGACATCTTTCCAATGGCGGCTGCTCGGGCATCGGCTGCCGCTGTATTTTCATGCGTTCTTTGGGGCTAAGCATCTCTGCCATGTTATCACCTGTTTTTGGTTAGTTACTCTTTTCCAGTTCAATAGCCTGTTTGGTTATATTACATTCATGCTCAAATTTTTCCAGAGCCTTCTTTTCGTATTCCTGATACATCCTGTTTCGATCCATGAGGTTTTTAAAATCCACCAGATGGGCATCGAATTCCGGGCCATCAACGCAGGCGAATTTCGTTTCATTGTCAACCGTTACACGGCAACCGCCGCACATGCCTGTTCCGTCGATCATGATCGGGTTCAGGCTGACAACCGTTTTGATGCCGTAGGGACGGGTGACTTCCGCTACCGCCTTCATCATGGGAATAGGTCCGATGGCCAGTACGAAATCGAGTTTTTTCCCTTCGTCGATCAGCTCCTGGAGTTTTTGGGTAACGAAACCGTGAAAACCGTAACTGCCGTCATCAGTGGTAATATAGGCTTCGTCGGAACAGGCCTTCATCTCATCTTCCAGAATGACCAGGTCCCTGCTGCGGGCGCCATTAATCGTAATTACGTAATTTCCTGCTTCTTTCAGTGCAACCGCGGTGGGATATGCGATTGCGGTTCCCACACCGCCGCCGATGCTGACGGTAGTTCCAAAATTCCCGATATGTGATGCCATACCAAGCGGACCGACAACATCAAGAATGGCATCACCGCTTTCCAGTGAATTCAATTGTTTGGTTGTTTTTCCGACACCCTGAACTATGATTGTAATCGTTCCCTTACCCGTATCAGAATCGGCGATCGTGAGAGGTATCCTTTCTCCGCGTTCATCAATGCGAACAATGACGAACTGTCCGGCTTTTCTTTTTACAGCTATTTTTGGAGCTTCGATAACGAATTTCTTGATATCCTGTGCCAAAAATGCAGCTTCAACAATTTTGTACATAAACAACCTCTTCTGTATTTATGGTTGTGACCATTTTGTAAATAATGTTTTAAATATCGGCCGGGGTTCACTTTGAGATGAGCCTGTTTCTCTTATCCTTCAAGACCCATCTGTCCGGTGCGGGCAGCGAAATCCTTTTCGATATTCTTGTGGTGATTCATTTCTTCCTGTGCCAGGTTTGTGAACAACTCTTTCAGTTCCGGCTCATGACTGGCTTCCGTCAGTTGCTGGAAAATACGAAAGGCGCGCGTTTCACGTTTTAGAGCGATTTCCAGAATTTCCTCCATGGTCGGATTCTCGCTGAGTTCCGGAATCTCAATTTCATGTGATCCCTGCACGGAACGTAAAGCGGCTTCGTCGACCGGGGTGGCGCCATTGTAGATTTCCATTTCCTGTACGCTGCGTAACAGGCGTTCGTGGCTTTCCTCTTCTTCCACCAGCGAGTTTAAGAAATGAATTATTTGCTGGTCTTTTGTTTTTCTGATCGATTCCCTGTAAAATTCCTGCGAACTGACTTCGTGTTCGATTGCTCTGTTCAGTAAATCGTTAAGTGTTTGAACTGCCATAAATCTTCCTTTCGATCAACATCACTTCATTCCGGATGCGAATGAATAGTAAAATTCTTTTTTTCACAACAAAATTAACAAAAATGATTTTAATATGATAATTTTATTTCGGGAAATTTTATTTTTTTTTACTTTGGTTTCAATCGAATGTTAACCTATGGCGGGATTCAGAATGGAATTTAAAGAAAAACTGTTTTTACTGTTCAGTGGAATATTTCTCACGGCACTGGTACTTGGAAATATCATCGGAACCACCAAATTTGTGAACGTATCCGGACTGATTGTTCCTGCAGGGGTACTGGCCTATCCGTTTACTTTTCTGGCTACCGACCTGATCTGTGAACTGTACGGCAAAAAGCGAGCCCAGACACTGGTATGGATCGGCTTCATCATGAACCTGTTCATGCTCGGCCTGATGTCGCTGGGACATGTATTGCCGGACGCTTCCGGGGTTTCGGGCGCGCTGTCCACTTTCGAGAATGTTTATAAATTCATGGTCGGGAATGTGATTGCTTCGATGGTTGCCTATCTGGTAGCACAAACAGTGGATGTTCATTTATTTCATTTCTGGAAACGGCTGACAAAAGGGAAGCATTTATGGCTGCGCAACAATGCCTCGACAACGGTCAGTCAGCTGGTGGATACCATAGCCATTTTAAGTATTCTTTACCTGGCGGATAATTTGGGACCCGATATTGATTCGTTAGGGGCACTGATCCGCCTCATATTTGCTTCATATATTTTCAAATTCTTTTTCGCTTTATTTGATACGCCGCTTTTTTATCTCGGTGTGAAGCTGCTGAAGCCCAAAGTTCACGAAGACCCGGAAGAGGCATCGTGGGGCTGACGGTTTTTGTTAGATTACCTGTTCCGGTAATTTTTTACTCTCAAATCGGTTTTTGATTGGAACCGAGAATTGCAATCCGGTATTAACTGTCTGAGAAAGAAAATGCTAATCGAATTGTAAATACTACCCGAACCATTTTACCTGTTTTATCGTTTCCGGTTTTCCTCCCCCATCAGGCGATGGCTTCCGTAATTTTAAGTAAGCGGGCTAATTATTAGATTACACTTTTTATTTTTTTCTATTTGACCCGGAGGAAAAGGAGCTTTAATTTCACGCAGGGGTTGGGAGAGAAACAATGATTTTATTTCCGAACTATTTACACCTGTTAATTCAATCTTCCCGGCAGATTGCCGATAATTCTATAATTAGAGTCGAATTTAAAAATTTGGTGAGAGAGCTATGTCAAAAAAATCGTTACTGTTGCTTACGTGTTGCTTTGCAATACCGTTTTTTTTGTTTGCCCAGGGAGCTGGCAATGCATTGGATTTTGATGGTACGAACGACTATGTAGACCTGCCTTCTTTTACTTTGGGACCGGATTTTGCTTTCGAAGCCTGGGTGTATGCCCGCAATGCCCCGGGAACCATTTTCAATTTCGGAAACGGTGTCGGACAGGAAAACATTAATCTTGCATTGAATTCAGACGGAACCATGCGATTCAGTGTAAGGAACGGCGCCAGTTTCAATTTCATTGACACACAGATTTTTCCTACCAACACATGGACACACGTTTTCGTAACGGTAAAAGATACCGGCGGTGTAGCCGGTTGGGCGATTTACTGGAACGGAGTTCGGAAAAAATTTTCCACGACCAACACTTTTTTTCCGGCTGCCCTGTCCAGAACGGATCAGTATATCGGCAGAAATAATCAGGGCGACTCCTGGTTCGACGGGCAACTGGATGAAATCCGAATCTGGACTGTTGTACCGGATACGACGAGTGGACGAACGTACATCTGCCAAAAAAGAACCGGAAGCGAAACCGGTCTGGCAGCCTACTACCGGCTCGATGAATCCAGCGGCACAACCGCTTCCGATCAGACTTCAAACGGAAGAGACGGCACCCTTTTCAACATGACCAGTGCCGACTGGGTAACCTCCGGGGCGTGTATCGGAGATGCTTCATCAAATTTATATACAGGAACATGGGCAGGCAAAACGGTATCGCTGGGACATTCGGACGGGGATCTGTTTACGATCAGTTCAGTCGGCGGTTCGCCGTTCGGCATTCACGTTTACAGGGTGGACAGCGCCCCCAATGTTACGACACCGCCCGCCGGTTTCACAAAACTCAGCGAACGCCGGTATTACGGTTTGTTCATTGTCGAAGGAAACACACCTTCGGTGACTGCAACCTACAACTATAACGGTCATCCCGGAATTACCAACGAAAGCACACTGAAAATGGCCACGCGGACGGATAACTCCGACGGTACCTGGGCCGAGTGGGCGGCAACGCTTAATACGGGAAATCAGACTATTGAGAATACAAACCAGACGACAAGCGGGGAATTCATCCTCGGAACCACTACTTCGGATAATTCGCTGCCGGTGGAACTGACATCGTTCAGTGCATACGCCGGTGATGGACGCGTTTCTCTGCGCTGGGTGACCGCTTCCGAAATTGACAATCAGGGGTTCATCATTCTGCGCAGTACGGATGAACAGGATGGCTACCAGCAAATTGATTCTTATGCCACCAACCCGGCACTGGTCGGTGAAGGAAACAGTAATGAAACTCAAACTTATGTGTATACGGATATCGCAGTATTGAACGGACAGAAATACTGGTACAAACTGCTGGATCAGTCGGTGGACGGGTTGGTAAGCGAGCACGGTCCGATTTCCGCGACACCAAAAGCAAACGGCCAGAATATTGAACCGGTAGCCGGAGAATTCCCTTCCAATTTCGATTTAAAACAAAATTTCCCCAACCCGTTTAATCCGAATACAACGATTCAGTTTGAAATTCCCCGGCAGCGGGAAACCTTGAATGTCAGTATACTGGTGTTCAATCTGCTGGGACAGCAGATACGCAATCTTTATAACGGCAAACTGGACGGCGGTACTTTTCGTGTACACTGGAATGGTCGAAACGATGTGGGACAGATCATGCCTTCCGGTACCTATTTTTACATGATAAAGTCACCGGCTTTCGTATCTGTAAGAAAAATGATCTTCATGCGATAAATTCGTTTGGGAGAGAGAGAAGCCCTGCTGATATTCGGCAGGGCTTTTTTTATGGTAGCGAATTGCCTCCGCTGCCGGCGAAAAACACACTACCGTTCTTACGAATATTGAAACGCCAGAAATGTCTGTAAATACAGATTGACGGACAATCACCCCATTTAAAATAATAAGAAATCTGTAATTCGGAATCGGTTAATACAGCTACGGTCATATCGCTTCCGTCGCCGACATACGCAGCAGGTTCTGCATACATGATACCGGGCAGAGCAGAAAAACGTTCACTCATTTCTTTAAGATTAATTCGAGTGTCTGTCCTGATTACATAGTACTCGTTTCGGTGACTGCTTTTGAGGTATAAATTGTATTTTGCAATTAACGAATCGGCAATTGAATTTCCGGTCGGGTAATTACCATTCACAAAATTTGTAATCCAGGGTTCAAAAACGGAAATTCCGATAAGGAACTCATGCAGCACGGGAAAAGGAAAGGTTTGTATGCCGAATATGTTAAATACGGTATCCACGGCGGGCAATTGACTGTTTTGATAGATATGCACCTGGGAATTGTACAGACTTCGGGTTATATTCCGCGGGATATCAATTTCTGCGAAACAACTGTCCGTTTCATATAGATAGCGCAGGGCCAGGCGCGCTGCATTTTCTTTGAAAACGGTTTTCAGCGAGTCGCTCAGTTGTGAGTCATCGGCAGCGGAAATGATTGGAAATTCGGGTTCGGACGGACCGAAAGATTGCCGGCAGGAAAAAGCCGGCAGTAAAATAACCATTAAAAATGGAACCAATACTGCTTTCATCATTTATGTTTCCTGTTCAAATAAACCTTGACAAAATCCGATTCGTCCAAAAATATGTGGTGTTCCGGTCTTTTCAGATATTCCGGTAAGCGTTTCAGAAACCCGGTCTGTGATACGCCATTGTCCGGAAAATCTTCACAGGTCTGTCGGTTGTCGAAAAAAAATTCCCACTATTTCAAAATCAGCCGGTACGGAATGCAAAGCCGGGGCGTATGGGATACAATTGTAGTCGTCGGAATCGGATTTGGAATTCTGTATGCTTTTTACAACGATATTCCAGTTAAAGTTTCCTGCACCGGGATCGTTGCCGCTGTGGGTAACAAGGGCTCTGCATACGCCTGTATTTTAAATGATATTGTATTCAATACAAGCTACCGGTTAATGCCGTTGACGGGCAGAACGGGAAAACGGTCGCAGGAATTACCGGTAGTTTCAAATCAAACCGATTCATGTTCAAAACCTGAAAAAAAATTACCGGCAAAAAAGTAAAAAATTATCATTAAAAATGCTTATCTTTTTTTATGAAAGGTTCACGATTTCTCATTTTGGTTTGCCTGTTTACGGTGCTTTTAATTCCAGCCTGCAGCGAGGTAAAGCCACCGCTGGTCGGGGAGCTTGCGCCCAGTTTTGCTTTGCGGGATGCCTCCGGAAAATTGCACCGACTGAAAGAATACCGGGGGAAATGGGTACTGCTGCATTTCTGGGCGGACTGGTGTGCGAGCTGCCGGGCGGAATTTCCAAAATTACAGACAGCCTGGGAACGCTTTCGCGGCAGTGAGGTGGTAATTATAGCTGTGAACGCCGGACAGACGGGGGAGCATGTGCGCGAGTTCCGCGATGAGTTCGGTACAACCTTTCCCATGCTGATCGATGAACAGGCTGCCGTGGCGGAGAAATACGGTGTGCGCGGGCTGCCGATGAATTTTCTGCTGGGGCCGGAACAAAAGGTTCGGCGTGTGATCCTCGGTTGGATCGAAGAAAACCAGCTGGCACAATTATTATCTGAGTACAGATGACAGGGATAAAATCTTGAAACCCGTTTTTTTTATTTTACTGGTTTTGCTGCCGGCCTGTTCGGGCAGGCAGGATAGCAGCGGGCAGAAGTCGGCGGAACATCGGTGTGCCAATTGCGGCATGAAGACAGCGCTGTATCCCCGGTGGGAACAATTGCTGGTCGCCCGGCAGGGTGACAGTCTGTTTTTCTGCGGTCCACGCTGCATGTTTGCCCATGTGCTGTCCGGTGAAACGCCCAACAATACCATTTCAAAAGCTGTTACGCTCGATTATTACACGCAAAAGAAAATTGATCCGCGTCGAGCCTGGTTTGTAACCGGCAGCGATGTAACCGGACCAATGGGCAATGAATTGATCCCCTTTGACGATGAAAACTCCGCAATGGAGTTTATGCGCGATCACCACGGAAAAAGAATACTGCGCTGGGATGAGGTCAATTCGGAACTGGTTAAAAACCTGGCCGGTGGAGCGACGATGAAATGATGCCGCGAATTCGGGTCAGCCTGATCTATTTGTATGTACTGCTGGCGCTGGTACTGTTGTTTACTTCAATTACCCTGACGGGTCATACGGTTCAGGGCAGGCAAAGGATGGAGGGCGAGCGTAGAATTGCCGCCCGTTTTTTGTTAAGCGACCTTTGTCTTTCCACGGAATCCCGGCATACGCGCCACCTTTCGCAGCCGGAATTGTTGGCCGCCTTTCAGGACCTGCCCGGATTTCACGATCATTTTCCATCTTCTTCGTTCATCCGGCCCCAAAAACTGAACTGGCAGGGGGTTGTCGCACAGGAGACCTTGCGTCGTGAATAGGTGGTTGAACATTCTGGATTATGCCATAATCAGTTTGCTGCGACGCCGGCGCAAACAGATTGCGCTGGTTGTCATTTATACGCTGGTCGTTGCCTTTTTTGCATCGGTTATTTTTTTTACCGGTGCGCTGCGACAGGAAGCGGTATATGTTTTATCGGACCTGCCGGAGTTGTGGGTACAACGCCTGGCAGGCGGCAGGTTGGTACCCATTGCACAATCGAAGATAGACAGCATTGCGGTTATTCGCGGGGTGAAACGGGTACTGCCGAGGTTGTGGGGTTATTATTACGATTCTCCCAGCGGTGCCGTTTTTACGATCACCGGTTCGGATTCACTGCCGAAAGGTTTGAAACTGCTGGATGCTGCAATTGGCGGCGGACTGGACAGCAACCAGGTTTTCTGCGGCAGCGGTTTTCCGGAAACGCATTTCACCGGTCTGGGGCAACAACTTGGATTGATCGATTATAAAGGTTGCCTGCACAGTTTTGAAATTGTCGGACGATTTTCCTCGCAAAGCGATCTGCTGACCCGTGATCTGATCATTCTTTCTCCGTCGGCGGCCAGAAAAATACTGGGTATAGCGAAAAACAACTATACCGACCTGGCTGTGGAGGTATGGAACCCGGATGAGGCGGAAACGGTCGGTCGCAAAATTGATCGTCTGTTTCCGTCGGTCAGGGTGGTTACCTCCGCGCAGTTGCGTTCAACCTATGAAGCCTTGTTCAGCCATCGCGGCGGTATTTTTATTTACGGCGCACTCATCTCACTGTTCTCCTTCCTGATTCTTGCCTGGGATCGGGCCTCCGGACTGAGCAGGGAAGAGCGGCAGGAATTGGGGATTTTAAAAGGGATCGGCTGGCAGATCAGTGATGTACTGTGGATGAAATTCTGGGAGGGAGCGGTTATTTCGCTCACTTCAACCATCTGCGGGTTAGTTTTAGCCTACCTGCATGTCTTTTATCTGAATGCGCCGTTACTGCGTCCGTTTCTGATCGGCTGGTCGGTGCTTTACCCCGAATACCGGTTACAGCCGGCATTCGCTTTTTCAGAGGTTCTTCTGATTGTAATGCTGGCCGTTGTTCCGTTTATAGCGGCCACGATTATTCCGGCCTGGCGCGGTGCCGTCACCGACCCGGCGGAGGTGATGCAAAATGGCTGAACCGCTTATTCGCGCGCAAAAAATAGTAAAAACATTTAATACCGGCCGCAGCAATGAATTAACGGTTCTGCACGAACTGGATATCGAAGTGGGGAAAAATACCTTTGTACTGTTGAAGGGCCCCTCCGGTTCGGGTAAGACCACGCTGTTAACCATCCTGGGGTGCCTGGCCAGACCGACTTCGGGAAACCTGCGGTGCATGGGTGAGGAGGTTTCACACTGGCCGGAAAAGTTTCTTACCCGGTTCCGGCAAAAATATATCGGGGTTGTTTTTCAGAATTTCAATCTGATCGGCGGACTGACAGCTTTCCGAAATATAGCGGCGGCGCTGATACCGCGAAATCTTTCAAACAAAGCCATTGACGCGCGGGTACGCAGTGCGGCGGAGCAGGTTCGGATCGGGCATCGTCTTGATTTTCATATCAGCGAACTTTCCGGCGGTGAAATGCAGAGGGTGGCGGTGGCCCGGTGCCTGGTGGGCGATCCGCAGATTATTATTGCCGACGAGCCGACGGCACATTTGGACAGCCGACTGGCTTCTGAGATTATCTGGTTATTCAATCAAATGAAGCGGAACGGCAAGACGGTGATCGTTGCCACCCACGATCCGCTGGTACAGGAACAGGCGGATATTGACCGTGTTCTTTGTATACGCGACGGGCAACTTCAGCCGGAGGAATAAGCTGCAATGCTCACCCACACCTGGATCATCACCCAAACTCTGGGGCAGACAATTGCTGTAATTCTTCTGCTGATTGTCGTGTTTAAATCACTACCCATACTTATGCATTGGAACCGGGAATCCGCTTCCTTCCTGCAACTCAAACTCGAGCGCCGCACTTATCTGATTTCTACAATTATTCAATTTGTTTTCTGGTACCAGATTGCCGGTTTGCTGCTGTTTCTGATAACGGTGAATAATATTTTGCCCGGTAGTATAAAAGGTGCGATGTGCGCCACCGGGGTGTTGTCGGTAAATATATTCGGGTATCCGTTATTGTGGATCAAACTGATTGCCGTTATTGTCTATGCCCAGTTTCTTTTCCTGAACCGGATGGACGGTCGTGAGCCGTTGTATCCCCTGACGCCGAATAAATACTACTGGCTGTTTCCGGCGTTACTGCTGGTTATTGCCGATTTTATACTTTCGCTGTTGTATTTTAGTAAGATCGAACCTGATATAATCGCGACCTGCTGCAGTATTTCTTTTTCCACCGCGAAGGATTCATCGATATTTTTTATTGCGGCCAATGTCCGAATGGTACCGATGCTCATATTTTTTTACCTTTCGTTCGCCTTGCTGGTTATTTCAGTAATATTTTTTAACCGCGGGCCGGAATTGTCTTTTGTCATCAGTCTTGGGTTTACAACTACTGCAGTTTTTCTTTTAAAAAACCATTTCGTTAAATATATTTACGGGTTGCCTTCCCATAATTGTCTGTTCGATATATTCTGGGGCCGGTATTATTATATCGGATATATTCTTTTTTCTGCACTGATTATCAGTTTAATTTGTTCTTTATTGCTGCTGACACTTAAATATATTGAAAAGGGACTCAGTGCACCTGTGAAGCCGATTCGAAAAATTTTACAATGGGGTGCGGTGCTCGGTTCAACCCTGTTTACGCTTCTTTGCAGCATCTATTGGCTGAACTGGATATTTCTGGATTAATACCGAATTTCATTTGCGGGAAACGGTCGGCGGGACTTGCGGGCAATCAGGGAATTAGTGCAGCTAAGTCCGTGAATGATGTTGTCAGAAATGATTTGACATTTAATTTCAGAACGCCTAAATTTTGCGGCCTTTGATAAGAAAGAATTCGCCGGAGTGGTGGAATTGGTAGACGCGCCGGACTCAAAATCCGGTATGGGTGATACCATGTGTGGGTTCGAGTCCCACCTCCGGCACCGGAAGCAGGAAGTGATTCCTGCTTTTTTATTTCAGTTCATATATTTTTCATTTTAATAAAGCAGGTGAATGAAGTCTGCCCCGCAGCCGGCGAAGGAGTTTTTTTATTAAAAGGTTTTAATAATCAGATAATTAACCCAATTCAAATTGCTGCAAATCACAATATCAAAGGTATCCGCTATCTATCTTCATAACGTGTCCGTTTTATTATTTTGCCAACCACGACAAAATAGATTGAATACGGATTGATCAGAAAATAACACTTACCCTGTAGTAAAATAAGCCGGCGATCGCCGGCAGATCAGAAGGAGCCGGATGATGATATCCAAAATCGCTTTCAGACTTTTCTTCCAGTTATTTTTATTTCTTGTATTTGTCGTTGCGGCATTTGCTCAGCAGAATGAATCATTCTTGAAAACCCTGAAGTTGGGTGACTGGATTGAGTTCGAAGGGGTTCCTCAGCCCGACAATATTATCCTTGTACAGTCAGTGGAATTTATTGCCGTTTCAAATTCAAATGAAATGTCGGAAGCAAGCGGAATCATCGACCGAATCGATGAAGCTGAAGGATTGTTTTATATTGTGAATCTTCCCGTCAGCATAAGGCCCGGATTCAGTGACCGGCAGGTTAAAAATATGATTGTTGATATTTCACGCTTAAAACCGGGTATGCCGGTGCATATCCTGGGTACTTATACGATGGAAGGTATCTTCGAAGCGGAACGGGTCGAGCCTTTGAACACGAAGAATGCTTATACGGATATTATCAGATGGAGAGGCAGGGTCGAGGGGGTCGAACTGGAAAGAAAGTATATCAACATACTTGGTCATGAAATAAAACTGGATAATCAGACCCGCATCAAACGGATTGAAAGCCGATAAGCGGTAACTTTTGCTTTGGTTTTGTTATGGAAAGAGTGTTAAGTATTTATCAATAAATAGCAATAGGGGATAAAATGAAGTCAATGTTACGGTTCGTTGTCATTTTTAATATAGTTATATTCGCTTCATCTGCATTGATTGCCCAGGGATTTCCGGTAACTTTTTCTGCAACGGGTGATGTCCCCTATGGTTCCAGTGAAATTCCCGTATTTCAGCAACAAATTCGTGATCATAATTTATACAGTCCGTCCAGGTTTCTGATACATATTGGAGATTTCAAGAGCGGTTCGAGTTCATGCGGCGAATCGGTTTATCAAGATGTTGCTAACATGCTGAAAGAACTGGCGGTACCGGTTTACATAGTTCCCGGTGATAATGAATGGAACGATTGTTCAAGTCCCAGCCAGGCGTGGCAGTACTGGACGCGATACTTTTCATATTTTGAAGACAATTTTTGCGGCACATTTCCGACGGAGCACCAGGCTGTTCGTCCGGAAAATATGGCGTTCGTAGTGGACGGTGTTCTCTTTATCGGAATTAATCTGGTGGGAGGCCGGGTGCAAAGTCAGAGCGAATGGAATACACGCATGCAGCAGGATGCGGACTGGGTCGATTTTCAATTTCAGGATAAAATGGACCAGGTTCGCGCTGCCGTCGTTTTCGCACAGGCCGGCCCGGGCAACAGTAACCGCGATTTGTTTTTCAATCAGTTCACCACATCCGCGGGAAATTTTGCCAAACCGGTTTTGTTCGTACACGGCGATATTCATACCTGGCGCTATGATAAACCGTTTTCCCAACAGAATATAACACGTTTGCGCGTGAACAAGGGGGGCGATGAAGACCCTGTTCAAATCACAGTGAATATGAACGCAACCGATCCGTGGCAATATGTACGCAATCCCTGGTCAAATAATCCGCAGGAGTACAATACGGAACCGTGTATCGTCGCAGGGGCGGATACGACGGTTACTTTTCCGGGCTCGGCACTGTTGCATGCGCGGGCGAAAGATGACGGCGTACCTTCAAATCCCGGGGTGCTCTCTTTGAACTGGAGCAAGCTCAGCGGTCCGGGAACAGTGACGTTTACCGACAATTCTTCCGCTAATACCTCTGCATCCTTCACTTCGCCCGGCAGCTACGTATTGCGACTTACCGGTAACGATTCTCAGCTGGAAAGTTTTGATGAAATAACGGTAACCGTAACAGGGCAGGAATCTTATCTTACTGTTAATGACGTTCAGGTTGTTGAAGGCAACAGCGGTTTCGCCAACGCAATATTTACGATAAGTATAAATCCTCCGACCGATAAAACCGTAACCGTTGAATATGCCACCTTTGATTCAACCGCAACCGCACCTGCAGACTATTCGGCATCGGGTACGCAGTTATTGACATTTCAACCGAATGAATCTCAAAAAAGCATAAGTGTCGCAATAAATGGTGATTCAGTTGATGAGCCCGACGAATACTTCACCGTTCAGCTGAGCAATGCTGTCAATGCAAATATCGGTGACGGACATGGTATCGGGACCATTTTAAACGATGACAGTCCGCCGCTGGCGGATTTTACAGGTAACCCGGTAAGCGGAGCCGCACCGTTGGCAGTAAATTTCAGCGACCAATCGAGCGGAATTATAACCGGTTATTACTGGGATTTCGGGGACGGGACAACCAGCAGTCTGCAGAATCCTTCCCATGTTTACAATTCGCCCGGAAACTACACCGTCAGCCTCACTGCAACCGGACCTGCCGGGACCAACACTAAAACCCGGGCAAATTATATCAGCGTCAGCAACCAATTAACCGTTTCGTTTCAGGATGGGGTTAACGGCTATACCGGCACCAGAGATGCAAGTCTGTTTTATAATTCGCCAACCCGGAATTACGGCGATGTAAGTCCGCTGGAAACCGACGGCAGTCCGGATAAATCGATTTTACTTTATTGGGATTTAAGCGATATTCCGGCCGGGAGTATCATTGAGCAGGTCAGCATTACATTTAATGTAACCAACGGAACAAGTCATACCTATGAATTTTACGAATTGAAACGACCGTGGGTGGAATCTGAGGCCACATGGAATGAATACGCCTCCGGACAGAACTGGGCGACAGGAGGTGCCGATGGAGCCGGTGACCGCGGAACAACGGTACTGGGTACTCTGAAATCCAGCAGCGGCAGCAAAACACTGGCGTTGAACCAGGCAGGAGTGGCTGTTGTAAATTCCTGGGTGGATAATCCGACTTTGAATAACGGATTTATTATAATGGATTATACGAATGCCACCAACGGAATTGACTTATCCTCACGCGAAGCTTCGAATGCCTCAAAGCATCCCAAAATTACCATTACCTATACACCGGGAGGGAGTATTCCGCCGGCTGTCGCTGTTTCCGATGCACAGGTTACCGAAGGAAACAATGGAACCGTGAATGCTGTTTTTACCGTAACATTGAATCCGGCATCTTCGGAAATAGTAACGGTTGACTACCAGACTGCGGACTCAGGTGCCATTGCCCCGGATGACTATATTGCTACCGGCCTGCAAACCCTGACGTTTCAACCGAACGTCACTGAGCAGACAATTACGGTAGCGGTGAATGGAGATGTAATTGAAGAACCCGATGAAACTTTCTTTTTAAACCTGAGCAATGCGGTAAATGCGACCATTTCCGATGGACAGGCGGTAGGCACGATAATTAATGATGACAGCCCGCCCGTGGCAGACTTCGCGGGAAATCCGACAAGCGGACCCGCCCCCTTGTCTGTGAATTTTACGGATCAATCCAGTGGCATTATTACCGGTTACAATTGGGATTTTGGTGATGGTACGGGGAGCACTGAACAAAACCCGGTGCATGTTTACACAACTCCGGGTCTGTACACCGTGAATTTAACGGTAACCGGACCTGCAGGCAGCGACGCCAGCATACTGACGGATTACATTACGGTGTCTTCCGCGGCAACGGTTTCATTTCAGGATGGAACAAACGGTTATACCGGTACGCGGGATGCATCGCTCATGTATAAATCACCCTCGCGGAATTATGGTCGGGTCAGCCCGCTGGAAGCCGACGGCAAACCGGATAAATCCGTGCTTCTCTCCTGGGACCTGAGCAGTATTCCGGCGGGCAGCATTATCGAGCAGGTCGAAATTACGCTGAATGCAACCAATGGTACCCACCATACCTATGAACTGTATGAAATGAAGCGCATGTGGGTTGAGAATGAAGCTTCCTGGAACGAATACGCCGCGGGGCAGAGCTGGGAAAAAGCCGGCGCCGACGGTGTGAGTGACCGGGGAAACACGGTACTTGGAGTTTTGTCATCAAGTATCGGAACCGCAACCGTAAATCTGACGCCTGAGGGGCTGGCTGTCGTTCAATCCTGGGTAAATGATTCGGCGCTGAATCACGGATTTATAATTCTGGACTATACGAATGCGACCAACGGCATCGATTTTTCTTCACGGGAATCAAAAACGGTTTCAAACCGACCCAGAATTACCATCACCTACTCGATTCCTTCGGCATTAACGTCCCTGAACGATGTAGCAGCTGATTCCATCGATCTGACAAAGGAAACAAATGTACAGCCGGATTCCGATCCGGCAGAAGAATTAATACCAACCCGTTTTGCATTAAGTCCGAATTATCCGAATCCGTTCAACCCCGAAACCCGTATCCGTTTTGCATTACCGGCTACGGCGCACGTGTCCATCGTAATATTTGATATCAGGGGTCGAAAAGTCCGTTCCCTGCTGGATGCCGTACAGAACGAGGGATTCCGAACCGTCCGCTGGGATGGACGGGACGATTTTGGCAGGCAGGTCAGTTCGGGTACTTATTTATATTACCTGAAAGCGAATAATAAAGTGCTTACGGGAAAGATGATTATGAGCAAATAACGGTATCATGGTTTCTATCAACCGTCTGTATTCTTTTAATCCGATACAGACGGTTTTTTTTATTCTTTTTTGAGAAATTTAATTTTTAAACCCGCATTAAAATTACAAGTGTATCGATGAAAAACGTCCTGTCCTGTTCATATTCCGTAAATCCGATGATTGCCGGCGGCAAATTATTCATCACGATTTAATTCAGAAAATCATTGATTCTCCGATAATCCAGCTTTATGCGTAAACCGGATTTACGCACTGTTTGTAAATCAACAATTATTTTATAAATACGGCACCTGCTGATTCTACGGATTGAGGCGGTGTTGGCATAATATGGAAAAAGAAAAGGAATTGCTGAAAAGAATACGGTTGCTTGAAGCGGAACGGGATAGCTTAAGCCGGGAAATTGACTCGTTCCACAGCCGGGAGGAATTTTACCGTGAACTGGTGGAAAAATCCCGCAACGGTGTCTCATTGCTGGATACCTCGGGAAATATCCTGTTTTGCAATACCGCAATGGTTGAATTGCTTGGGTATGATTCGTCGGAAGAATTGATAAATAAGAATGCCTTTAACCTGGTTCAGGACGAGTTCCGGGAGCAGGCACGGAACCAATTCAAAAAACTTTTTGAATACGGCGAGATTCATAATGTTTTAATACAACTGGTTTGTAAGAACGGGCGGAAACTGGGCGTGGAATTTACTGCGAATCTCATTTACGACGATGCCGGCAATCCGGTTCGGATAACAGGCTCATTTCATCCGATTCCCGACCGGTACTTCAGGCAGCAACAATTATCGGAAAGTGAAGCCCGTTACCGTTCTGTGTTTGAAACAAACAGAGCAGTAAAACTTATTATCGATCCCAAAGACGGCCGAATTCTGGATGCCAACCGTCAGGCTTGCAAATTCTATAAATATTCCCGTCGTGAAATGCTTGAACAGAATATCAAGAATATAAATGTTTTACCGGCAAAAGCGGTACAGGAAAAACTGAGTCTGGCAGGGGAGGGAAAAGAGTCCCATTTTCATTTCAAACATCGTCTGGCCGATGGTGTTGTCAGGGATGTCGAAGTTTATACGAGTCCGCTTGAATGGGGCGGCAAAAAGGTACT
>JAJRVZ010000358.1 GCA_024277055.1 Calditrichota bacterium | reverse complement strand
GGTTTTTGTCAGGGATCAATTCGTTGTAAGCACGGATTTCATCCCAGATAGCCTCCTCGTCAACGATCCGCTCGGCACGCATCATTTCCTGTACCTGGTACAACATGGTGTCGAATGTTTCGAACAAATAGGTAATTCGCGGACCGACGTGAATTCGTCTTTTATCTTTAATCGCCATTATCTTCGGCCGGAAATCGGCCCGGCGTCGCTCGTACTCGGCGATATCAATTATGTCTTTGATGTCTATTTTTCGCATTTATGTGTCTCCGTTTATTTTGTTTTCAAATCCGTCTTCCCGGTAAGCCCGGGCAAGAATGGTAATGGGATGCAGTACCTTTTCACCGGTTCCCTGTTCGATCTGTATTGCCGCCAGGGGACAGTCCGAAGCAATGATGTCGTGTTCATTCCCGCGGATACGTTCAAAGGCCCGTTCACCGATTTTCAGGGAATCTTTGAAATTCTCCTTTTTCATGGCCCAGGTTCCGTTATGTCCGCAGCACTCATCCACCAGTGCAAATTTGGTTTCTCCGATCGATTTCATTACATCGCGCGAACGGTAACCGATGTTCTGCGCCCGGTAATGACAGGGAATATGATAGGCTACTTTACCGGGAGTGCTTTTGAAATCGCGGTTCAGTTTATCCTCCCGTTTCAGGGTGAAAAGGTATTCATTGATATCGAAGATTCCCCGGCGAAATGTTTGCAGGTCTTCTTCGGAAAAGAGTTTTTTCAAAAGAATTGGATATTCGTCTTTCATTGTCAGGCTGCAGGTCGGGTTCAGTACCAGTACCTTGAAACCGTCTTTTATCAGCGGGAACAAAGTATTGAAATTCTGTTTTGCTTCTTTCGAGGCAAAATCCAGGTTGCCGCTTTCAAGGGCCGGCATACCACAGCAGTTCATCGGCGGAATTTCCACCTGTATATTGTTTTTCCATAAAACAAATACGGCGTCTTTTGCAAATTCAGTGTGATTATAATTACCGAAACAGGTGTGGAACAGAACAACCTTATCCGCAGCCTGTTCGGCATTTACAGAATAGTTATCTTTATTTTTTTTAAACCATGCGACGAATGGTTCGCCGGCAAAGGACGGCAAATGTTTCTCACGGTGAATGCCGATCGTTTTTTCCATCAGCAGCCGGTTCAGGGAATTGTGGTTGCCCCAGTTGGCAAGAGCGGCGGTTGTGCAGCCCAGCTTGCCGATAAGGTCCGGGTTGCCCAGCAGTTTGTCACGCAGGGGAATGCCCTTTTCTTTTGCCTTTATCGCCTGACGGCGCATTAACAGGCGCGGAAAATCCAGATCGAATTCGTGGTTGTCGTCCTTGGTATAGGGACATTTGAAATAACAGATTTTGCATTGAAAACATTTTTCTGTAATCTCATCGATCTGCTGCTCGGAAAAATCGGGAACATTCACCCCCCCCTTGTCAATGAGGTCGAAAATGGCCGGAAAAGTGTCACAGTATTTGAAACACATGCGGCAGCTGTGGCACAGTTCAAAGGTGCGGTCAATTTCTTTACGCAACGCTGCTTTATCCCAGTATTTTTCATCATGGGGGTCATAGGATAGCCCTTCACTCGGTGTGAATTTGATGGTCTCCATAGTAATCTCCTGAAAAGAAATCGGTTCGTTGGTTTGTCAAGTTGCGAACACCCCCTATTCGCAGAAAGAAAACCTGCCGGCAGGGCAACGCCCGTACCGGCAGGGGTGGTTGAAACATTAACCTTAACTGATAGATTTCAATCCTTCTTCGAAGCGACCGGCATGAGATTTTTCGGCTTTTGCCAGAGTTTCAAACCAGTCGGCAATTTCATTAAAACCTTCTTCGCGGGCGGTTTTGGCCATACCCGGGTACATATCCGTATACTCGTGGGTTTCACCGGCAACAGCGGCCTTCAGGTTGTCTTCGGTGTCGCCGATCGGCAGATCGGTAGCCGGATCACCAACCGGTTTCAGATAATCCAGATGACCGTGGGCGTGACCGGTTTCACCTTCGGCCGTGTCGCGGAAAAGACCGGCAATGTCCGGATACCCTTCGATATCAGCCTGTTTGGCGAAATACAGGTAACGACGATTGGCCTGTGATTCACCTGCAAAAGCTTCTTTCAGGTTCTGATGAGTTTTTGTTCCTTTTAAATCTGCCATGACAGATCCTCCTGTATTTAAGGGTTAATTGAAAAACGGGTTTTATAAATGAACGGTTTATTCCTGCTCCGTTGATGCCGACTCACAGGATTCACATATCCCGTCGAATTGAACGCGGTAATTCAAAATACGAAAATTTCCGGGAACACCGGCCGGAATACCGATTGCGTCCAGGGCATTGCTGTCAATATCAATGATCTTTTTACATTTAATACAAACAAGATGATGATGTGCTTCACTGGTTCCATCGTACCGGGCAATGTCGTGCAGATAAGTAACCTTGGAAATTAAATCATGTTTGGCCAATGTTTCAAGTGTTTTGTAAACGGTCGCCAGTGAAATGGTCGGATAATCCTGCCGGACTTCCTTGTAAATATCATCAGCGCTCGGATGATCCGTATGCTCCATCAGCTTGTTGAAAATGGCAATGCGCTGATACGTAACATTCAACCCCACCTGTTTGCAGGCATCTATAAATTCATCTCGACCCATAATCAATAGTTATTCTTTTTTAATAATCATTATTAATTATAATTTAAATATAAAAAATCCCTTTTGCAAGGGATATTTTTCAAAATTTATTCGTATCGCAGCGCTTCCACCGGATCCAGTTTGGACGCTTTTGCCGCCGGATACAGCCCTGCGGCCAGTCCGGCAACAGAGGTTACCAGTACCGCCGAAATTACCGCCCACATGGGAACGGCGAATTCCAGGTCGAATGCGGCACTTACCGCAAAGGAAAGTCCAAATCCGAGCAGGATTCCGATCACACCGCCGATGAGGCTCAGGATTACCGATTCATTCAGAAACTGCATGAGAATAACCCGTCTGTTGGCTCCGATAGCCTTGCGAATTCCAATCTCCCGTGTCCGTTCGGTTACGGTCACCAGCATAATGTTCATCACGCCGATGCTGCCGACCAGCAGCGAAATCATCCCGATCATGACAGCCACCAGCTGTATCTGTTTTGCGGAATTGGTGAATGATTCAACCAGTGAATCATTACTCCAGACGTTAAAATCATTCTCTTTGCCGGGAGGTACCTTTCGCAGGCGGCGCAGAACACCGGTTACTTCTTCCATGGCATCATCCAGATGTGCGGCATCCCGGGCCATCACCGTCAGAAATACGGAACGGTAACTGCCGAAAATATCTTCAAAGGTTGTGATCGGGATGACCGCCTTGTTGTTACGGCTTTGTCCGAAAGTTCGGGCGGGCATATCTTCAAAAACGCCGACAACTTTAAATTTGGTACCGGCCACTTTTATATATTTTCCGAGCGGATCTTCATAGGGGAACAGTTCGTTCACAATATCTACTCCCAACACGATCACCCGTGCGTTGGATGCAATATCATTTCTTGTGAGAATGCGTCCGCTGGAAATCGGTTCGGCATTGTTATAGAAATATTCCGGTTCCCCGCCGGCCAGCAAAAAAGTGGGATTGGTTTTTTTATCCCTGTAGCGAAAAGAAATATTATAATTCCAGACTTCCGCTCCGACATATTTTACCGAGGGGCAGTGTTCGCGTATTTCCTCCGAGTATTCAAATTCAAGATTCTTACGGAAATCCCGGCTGCGGTGCCCCACCTGGATGCCGGCATTCCGATCATATTTTTCCACCTGAAATACGTTTGCGCCCAGCATACTTAAATCGGAACTGATGCTTTTCTCATATCCTTCGAGAATAGAGACGACAAAAATCACCGTGGCAATACCAATGGTAATTCCAAGCGTGGTCAGGGCGGCCCGCATTTTGCTGGAAACAAGTTGCTGCAAAGCTATTTCAAGATTTTCACGAAGATACATAAACGGCCTCATTCATAATGCAAAGCGTCGATCGGGTTAAGTTTGGCCGCTTTCCAGGCTGGGTAGAAACCGGCAAGAATACCTACCGTGGTAGAGAACCCAAATCCGATCATAATGGAAGAAACGCTGACGCCGATGGAGAGATCCATGGCGCTGAGCAATAAATTTCCGAGCAGGTAACCGGCTAATATTCCCAATCCTCCGCCGATGGAAGCAATGGCAACCGATTCGATAAGAAATTGCGACAAAATATTCCGCTTACGGGCGCCGATGGCTTTGCGGATGCCGATCTCTTTGGTCCGCTCCGTTACACTGACCAGCATGATGTTCATGATACCGATACCGCCGACCAGCAGGGAAATTCCTCCGATTACAAATACAATGGCAAACAGGGGACCGGTGATGCTTTCGAACGTTTGTGCCAGCTGGTCCTGCTGATTAATGGCGAAATCATCCTCCTCCATCGGTGCAACCTTGCGCACTTTGCGCATAATACCCCTGATTTCGTCTTTCAGATTGTCCAGCTGTGCATTATCCCGTACCGCCAGTGCAATGCGCATGCCGCGGTGGGTGCCTGTGCTGCCCTGAATGGTTCCGATGGGCACGATGACATAATTGTCCATACTCTGACCGAAAAAATTGCCGCGCTTTTCGAGAATGCCGGCAACCCGGTATTTTTTACTGCCGATTTTAATCCGTTTGCCGAGTGCCGCTTCATCCTTAAACAGTTTTTCTTTGATTTCCGCGCCGATTACACAGACGGGATGATTGCGTCTAACATCCAGGTCGGTGATGAAACGTCCGTTTTCGGGATTCACACCGTCGGTATCTTTGTATTCCTGCGTAGTTCCGATTATCATAATCCGGTCGTAGGCTTCATTTCTATATTTGACGGTGCGAAAAGTGAGAACCTGAGGTGCAATATGATCGGCGATATGAGCATATTTGCTCAGTGCCTGATATTCTTTCCAGGTTACGTTTTTGCGGTTTCGGTATTTCCAGAAATCACCCTGAATGACCCAGGGATATTTTTCGACATAAACCGTGGAAGCGCCGATATTCGAGAATTGCTCGTAAACATAGACACGCATCCCCTGAATGGTCGTAAAAATTGTAATTATCGTTGTCACACCGATAAAAATGCCGAGGGTGGTTAAAATCGAGCGCATTTTATTGGCTTTCAATGAAGTGAAAGCCATGCGTAAATATTCGCCGATTACTGAAAAGGCATACATTTGCTACTTCCGCCTGTCTTTATTTTTCATCGGAAAGAATGAGTCCGTCTTTTAATCTCACTACCCGGTTACTGTGGTTGGCGATATATTCTTCATGTGTAATCAGGATAATCGTATTACCGGCTTTATGCAGCTGTTCGAAAATTTCCATGATTTCCTCACCGGTGCGTGAATCGAGATTTCCCGTCGGCTCATCCGCAAGTATAATCGCCGGGTTGTTTACCAGCGCACGGGCAATGGCCACCCGTTGCCGCTGTCCACCGGACAATTCATTGGGTTTGTGATGGACACGATCGCCCAGCCCGACCTTTTCAAGGGCTTCCATC
>JAJRVZ010000357.1 GCA_024277055.1 Calditrichota bacterium | reverse complement strand
CGCCGGGCTTCAGATGGCGGCGCTCTCCATGCAGGGACAAAAGGACCGTGCCGCTTTTATTCGCGCTTTTACGGGCAGCCACCGATTTATTATCGATTATCTTGCCGACGAAGTGCTCCGCCGTCAATCACCCGATATGCGCGATTTCCTGTTGCAAACGACCATTCTCGAACGGTTCTGTGCGGAACTGTGCGCAGCGGTTACCGGGCAAACCGACGCCCGGCTACGGCTGGAAACGTTGGAGCGCAGCAACCTGTTCGTAATCGCACTGGATGATGAGCGGCGCTGGTACCGCTATCACCATCTGTTCGCCGATGTGCTTAGGGTACATCTGCAGCAGGAAAAAGCGGATACCGTTAAAGTGCTGCATCAGCGGGCCGCCACCTGGTTCGAAGCCGACGGCGCGCGTGAAGAAGCCATTCGCCATGCGCTGCGCGGTGAAGATTTTGAACGGGCGGCCGAACTGATCGAAAAGGCCTGGAAACAAATGGAATCGCAGTTTCAGGATCAACTGTGGCTGGAGATGGCCCGGAAATTACCACCGGAGGTAACGGGCAGAAGACCTGTGCTGCTGGCCGATCTGGGCTGGGCTCATTTAAGCGGCGGTGATTTGGAACAGGCGGAAAAGTATCTGGCCCGGGTTGAAAAATTATTGGATTCCGCTTCGAATAAATCGCCGGCAAAAGCGGGGCTGATAATCCTTGAAGAACAGCAGTATCGACACCTTCCCGCCAGCATGGCCACGGCACACGCCTATCTTGCTCAGACGAAAGGCGATTTTAGCGGCAGCATACAACACGCACGGCGGGCGCTTGACTCGCTGTCGGAAAAAGAATTGTTGCAGCGCGGCCCGGCAGCCGCTCTGCTTGGACTGGCACAATGGGCCAACGGCGAACTGGATGCGGCTTATCAGTCCATTTCCCGCGCGATGCAGGATTTTCAACAGGTCGGAAATGAGGAGTTCGCTCTCAGCGGGATCTACGGCATGGCTGATATTCGGCTGGCGCAGGGTAAACTGGGCGAAGCATTTCAAATTTACAAATCAGCTTTGAAACGGATTTCACGCCCGGGCAGGAAGGATATAATTGGCAGTGCGGATATTTACCTCGGGCTGGCCGATTTATACCGGGAGCAGAATAACCTTCCGACGGCTCGCGAATATTTCCATAAAAGCGCGGAACGGGGCCCCGTCCTCGGTTTGCCCGACTGGCCATACCGTTATCATTTGGCCCGGGCCAAACTGAAACTGGCCGAGGGAGATTTGGAATCCGCCCTGCAATTACTCGGGGAAGCCGAGGAAAAGTACTTCCGCTCACCGGTACCGATCAACCGCCCGGTTGCCGCTCTGCGTGCCCTGGTGTGGCTGCGGCAGGAACGCCTGAATGAGGTCGGAGACTGGCTGCAACAGATAAGTCCGGCTGCCGGTGATAAACCGAATTTTCTTACCGAATTCACGCACCTGATACGGGCCCGCTATCTGATCGCCCGCTTCAAACACCTTGGCGATGACACAGCCGCCCATGAAGCCGCTGAACTTCTTGGCCGTCTGCACGAGGCAGCCGAAACCGGCCGACGCTATTTCAGCCTGTTCGAAATCCGTTTACAGCAGGCGGTTCTGCTGGATGCGCAGAGTGAGCCGAGCGTAGCAGTGACGACTCTGCAGGCGGCGCTGTCGCCGGCAAAACCCGAAGGCTTTGTACGTCTTTTCGCTGATGAAGGCCCGGCGCTGGCACCCCTGCTGGAAACGGCGCTGGAACAGGGCCTCTATACGGACTATGTGAAACAATTACTGGCGGCTTGCAAATCCGGAACCGCACCGGGCAGCGCCACTGCTGCAATCCAATCACCGTTGGTGGAGACGCTCAGCGATCGCGAGATGGAAATCCTGCGGCTGGTTTCCAGGGGACTGTCCAACAGTGAAATTTGCGGACAACTGTATATCTCGCTGAGCACGGTAAAAGGTCACAATCGCAATATTTTTGGAAAACTGGGTGTACAAAACCGAACTGAAGCCGTCGCCCGCGCCCGCGAATTGGGGTTAATCTGAAAAGGTAATTTTCAACCGGTTCGCACATCGGATTACGCCACGATTTTTTATAAAGGTGCTAAACTTCGATCCGATTTTCAAAAAATTTACATTCACCGCTTTAATCATAATTTCTGCGAGGGGAACTGTCAGGTTCATTTTCAGTAAACAGATTTACCGTTAACCACTTCCCTCGAGCGGGTTTGAATTTCGCCGGCGTTTTCTCAAAAGGCTTTAAGTATCATTAAAAGTAAAACAATTGATTGCGGCAACAACCGATACCTCAAAACAGTACTTTAGTATGGTGTACCCCCTTTCATTTCGCCGTAATATTCCTGCCTGACAAACAACAACCGGGTACAGCAATGCGGAAACAACAGGATAAACAAATAAAAAAGAAAGCACAGAGTTACGAAATCCTGCTGAAAGGTCACTTGAGTAAACAATGGTCCGAATGGTTTGAAGCAACGACCATAACCCGTCTGAAAAACGGCGACACCCGTCTGTTTATACGCATTGCCGATCAGGCCGCACTGCACGGATTGCTGCGCAAAGTGCGCGATCTGGGCATGGTGCTGCTATCCGTACGTTGTTTACCGGACGATGATTCGATTACCCATTCCTGAACAAAACGAAGGAGACAATAGATGCATGCAATTATCACCACCCGATACGGTTCACCGAATGTATTCAAAACAGCAGAAATCGCGCTGCCGGTTCCCAGACTCAACGAAATCCGTGTCAGGGTTCACGCCGCCAGCGTTACGGCGGCAGACACCATGATGCGCCGCGGAACCCCCTGGTTCGGTCGTTTGTTTCTCGGCCTGACCAAACCAAACAATCCGGTGCCCGGTACCGGTTTTGCCGGCGCAGTGGATGCTGTGGGCATGAACGTCACACGCTTTAAAACGGGTGATAAAGTTTTCGGAGAAACCGGTGTGGATGCCGGCGCATATGCAGAGTATGTCTGCCTTCCCGAAGACGGCGTACTGGCGGCGATGCCGGATAATATGCCGTTCGAACAGGCCGCCCCGATTTGTGACGGCGCGTTGACCTCCTATAATTTCCTGAAGTATATCGGCGGCATGCAAAGTGGCCAGAAGGTACTGATCAACGGTG
>JAJRVZ010000356.1 GCA_024277055.1 Calditrichota bacterium | reverse complement strand
TGATATTCGAGTAAACGGTAGCCCAAACGTCCCAACCGTTCGAGACTGGTTTGCGGCAATTCGTTTTTTTCCACCCGCAGGTTTTTTGACGTCAGAAATACCCGCGGCTCTGCAAGTGCACGAGAAAGGTCCATTTTGTAGTCCAGCACATTGACCAGCACCTGAACGATTGAAGATGGAATCCTGCTGCTGCCCGCCGATCCTATTACGACATAGGGTTTGTCATTTTTCAGCAATATTGCCGGCGATTGTTCGGTTTTTTCCCGGTACAGCGGTAAGGGGTTATCGTTCAGTCTGTAGCTGTAGGCATAGAAAAAACCCAGTTCCGGGTTGGCTACTTTTGTTCCGAATACCGGGCCCAGCGACTGGGTAAGAGAAACCACATTTCCCTCGGCATCGACAACTACCAGGTGGTTGGTTTCCCCTTCTTTTTTCACGCGTTTTACAGGAACCGGAAGTGCACGGTTCATATCAATCTCCCGGACGCGGCGTAAAGCCAGCTCCGGGGAAACCTGCTGCCAGTCCGGCAGATTTTCATCAAGGTTTCCGGTGTATACGGCCTGTGCCAGCAGGTGCAGGCATTTCGCTCCCCTGCGCGGGAAATCACGCATTTTGAAATTTTGCAGGATATGCAGAATTTCCACAACGGATGCGCCGTCGCACTGGTCACCGCGACTCAGGATTTTAAACCCCCTGTATTTTCCCTCAACGATTTCACCTTTCCGGGGCTGATATTGTGCAAGGTCAGCCGCTGTAACCTGTCCCCCGTTTTTCCGCATGTCTTCTGTAATTGCAATCGCCAGACTTCCCGTGTAAAGCGCATCGGCGCCTTCGCGGGCGATCGTTTCCAGTGTTCTGGCGAGGGCCGGTTGCCGCAGGGTGTCTCCTTCGCTGTATAATTCACCGTTTTTTTTGAAGAACCAGCGTCTCGTACCGGCAAACGCTTTCAATTTAGTTTCATTTTTCCTGAAAAACCGCGCATAGTCTTTTTTTACACTGAATCCTTCCCTGGCCAGCCGGATGGCCGGAGCCATGATTTTTTCCAATGACAATCGACCGTGCTCATTTACCATTTTCTGCAAAGCAGCCGGACTCCCCGGAATTGATGCCGTTCGATAACCGTAACCCTTTTTCGCTGGCGGAGCGACAATTACCGGACTCTGTGTTGCACCGTCAATTCCGAACACCTTACCGTCCTTACGATAAATCAGTATTTGTGCTCTGCCGCCAATGCTGCACATACCCGGATCGGTAACCATCAGCGCAAAGGCTGTTGCCGCCGCTGCATCCACGGCGTTGCCGCCCTGCCGCAAAATTTCCAGTCCGGCCCGGGCCGCCTCCGGCGTGGCGGTAACTACAACCGATTTTTTACCGGCTACGGTTTTTGCTGCGAATACCGGAAACGCCATAAACAGGCAAAAAGAAACCAGAATGAGACCGGCCGGATGATGAATTTTGTTTTTATCATACATAAATTTTTCCGTATTTAATGGTCATCGAATTAACAGCATTTTTCCGGTTTGCGATTGATGCCCGGCCTCGAACCTGTAAAAATAACAGCCGCTGGAAACCGGGATATGATTATCATCCCTGCCGCTCCAGAAAATCCTGTATCTGCCCGGAGCCCTGTTTCCTTTCACAAGCACTTTCACTTTCACCCCGTTCATATCGTAAATCGTCAATAGAATTTCGGATGCTTTAAACAGTTCGATTTCTATGCTGGTTACGGCATTGAATGGATTCGGAAAGTTTTGTCGCAGAACGAAAACCTGCGCCGGTCCGGAATTTTCCATCTGCGGCAGAAATGAAACGATATCATCGTAAGCCCGATTCAGCCTGCGGTGAGCATATTCCGCCAAAGCGTTTTCAAAACCGAGCAGCTCGGAAACAGGCGGGGCGGAGATACGCCATTGTTGCATCCGTTCCCGTGTTGCCGTAATTATTGAATCTTCTGCAGGAAAGGTATTGGTCCACAATCCACCCTGCCTGCCGTCCCTGAGGACATAACTGTTCAGCATCCAGCTGTTGGCAGCATAATCGAACAGAATGTTTTTTATTTCGTTGGCTTTGTCGCATAACGGGGCCGTCGGATAGCCATTGGCCTCCGGAGGAGTTATCCCCACCGGCCAGAAGGGTACGGCGATCGTTGATGCCGGTTGGCCGAGCATGGCCCACATGGTCGATAACTTTCCCGGCTCCCCCTCACCGACCCCATGAATTACCGCTGCCGCCACGGAAGAGGCACGACAGATACTGTAATAGGTATAAACATAACCCCACGGCGCCGACGGGCTGTATTGGCCATTATAAGGAATGCCGAACGGCGCACCGCTTCTGTCGGTGAAATCCCTCATCTGCCCGCGCAGAATACTTTTATAATTCAGCGTATCACCGCTGAAATAATCATTTATTAAGATCTCTGAACGAATGAACCGTTCAATTCCGCCGTCACCACCGCCGTTGAAAGCGAAGTTGGTTCGCAATACAAAACCGTCGGGTGCAACAGCGCTGTCCTGTGCATCGTATTTCCAGTACTGATCGGCGGCGGTTTCAAAAATCGCCGCAGCGCCGGTGGAATCGATGACCCCGAAATTGGCCTGTGTCTGCCTGCCGGATACATTGGTGCTGTCCAGCAAGTGTTCCAGTTCTGAAACAGTGGCACAAGTTCCGAGCGCATAGCGCATGAAAGAGCCGTTGCCCATCCCGCTGTTGCCGCCGGGCAGGTCTGTCGACAGGGAATTGACAATGGCAAATCCCTTTTCATTTACCCCCATCCACGGCAGGGTACTGCCGGCGTTGACAACGGCAACAAAATGATACCGGTAATTCTGTACAAAATATATTTCGTTGTCGGGATTGTCGGAATTATCCCGTGTTTTCCATAGCAACGACCTGCCGTCGGTCGTGGCCCGGCCGGAAGCAACTCCAATCGTGCATTCCTCTCCGGCCTGCACTGAAGTAACGCATAGAAATAAAACGGTGATATAAACAGCAGCAACTATGATTCCGTTTTTTTTCTTTTTCATTTAATCAACAACACCTTTTTTGTAACATTCTCATCTCCTGCCAACATGCGAATAAAATATAACCCGCTGGACAATTCATCAGCATTCCAGACAAGTTTGTGAACGCCACCGGTTTTATATCCTTTCAACAGGTTCTTTATCCGCCTGCCGGTT
>JAJRVZ010000355.1 GCA_024277055.1 Calditrichota bacterium | reverse complement strand
TCAGCTGCGATTGAAGGAGTTTGATTCCGCCATCTCCATTTACAGACGTGTTATTGAATTAAGGCCGGGTGCGGCGGAACCGCTGTACAATCTGGGCGTTGCCCTGTTCCGCAAAAAACAGTATGACGAGGCCGAAGAATACTTTCGTAAAACTCTGGATGCAGGTGACTATCCGAATGCGCTTCTCTATCTGGGAGCAATATACCAGTTGCGGGAGGATTTTGATACGGCACTGAAATTTTATCGCCGGCGATTACATAAGCGTGAAGGGGATGACGATTATTATGCAAGGCAGGCCATCAGGGGGATCCGGAATATTTTGACAAAGCATTTCCCCGAAGAAAAGGCCGCAGCAGAAATCGAACGGGTTTTACAGGGGTTGAATGTTAAACAGGACAACGACAAGTGACAGGGAATAATACGCACCAGCGTGCGGAAATCATGGGTGTTCTGAATGTCACTCCCGATTATTTCTCGGACGGAGGTAAATTCACCGATGTGCAGACGGCCGTTGAACATGCCTTGCAGATGGAAAAAGACGGGGCGGCGATTATCGATATCGGCGGGGAGTCTTCGAGGCCGGGAGCGCAGCCGGTATCGGCTGAAGAGGAAATCGCGCGGGTGGTGCCGGTAATCCGCCTGCTGCGCAGCAAAAGCCGGGTGACCCTTTCCATCGATACCTGTAAACCGAAAGTGGCACAGGCAGCCCTGGAGGCCGGAATAGACTGGATCAATGATATAACCGCCCTGCAGAATGAAGCAATGGCCGAGATCGCTGCAGCCTGCAGGTGCCCCGTTGTTATCATGCATATGAAGGGAACACCGCAGACAATGCAGCGTAATCCCCGCTACGATGATGTGGTAGACGAACTGCTGTTTTTTTTTGATGAACGTATAAAATACTTGGAATCGTTGGGAATAAACACTATAATAATTGATCCGGGAATAGGATTCGGGAAACGATTGGAAGATAATCTGCAGATACTGAATCAGCTGGACAGCTTTCAGCAATTCGGATACCCTCTGCTGGTCGGTACCTCCAGGAAGTCCTTTATTGGTACACTGACGGGGGCAGCCGTGAACGAAAGGCTGGGTGGTACCATTGCCAGTAATTTGCTGGCCGTTCAGAAAGGGTGCCGATACCTGCGGGTTCATGAAGTGAAGGAAATGCAGAACGCATTAACCGTTTATTACGCTGTGAATCAATTGACTCAACCGAGCGGGAAGAGCAATGCTGTTTAAAATCGGATTTTTGCCGGTAACGATTATCGATATTCTGGATATCAGTCTGGTGGCGTTTATTTTTTACCAGTTGTACGATTTTCTGAAGGGCAGCATTGCGGCGCGAATGCTTATCGGTCTCGCGGTAATCCTGTTTTTATCCATTGTCGGTGAATTGTTGAATATGAGCGCCCTGACATGGATTATGTCCAACTTGAAAACCGTTTGGGTAATCGCCTTTGTTATCGTCTTTCAACCGGAGCTGCGCCGGTTTCTGGTGTATCTTGGGCAAAGTCGGATCGTCCGGTTTTTCGTGCGTGTGGGGGAACCGAAGTTTATTGACCATGTTGTGGATGCAACAATGGAAATGTCCGATAAGAATTTCGGTGCGTTAATCGTAATGCTGCGCGATACGGGTGTTAAAAGTGTGCTTGAAACGGGGATTTCCCTGCAGGCGCAGTTATCCAAACCACTGATCAGCGCCGTGTTCAATCCGCGTTCCCCTCTGCATGACGGTGCGCTGGTTATTCGCAATGATGTGGCTCTGGCGGCTAAATGTATCCTGCCGCTTTCCCAGAATCCGAATCTTGACCCCGCACTGGGAACCCGGCACCGAGCAGCTGTCGGGATATCGGAGCAGTCTGATGCAATTGTAATTGTAGTTTCTGAAGAAACCGGAATGGTTTCCATTGTCGAAGATGGAAAAATGGTACGCGGACTTACCGAAGACCTTTTACGTTCACGCCTCAAAAAAGCTTTTGCCCCGACGCCTAAAGAAAAAACAGGCTGGCGTTTTACGTTTGTAAATGCAGATGAATAATATGTATTTATAAAATTTCGTAAAAATGAATTGAATTCGTCAAAAATCAACCGATAATCACGAAATGTGTTGATTAAGGTGCATCGTTCGCATAAATTAACAACCGAATAATCAATGAGTTAATTCGTATCAGGAGAGAGTAAGAATCATTGAAAATATCAATTTATAAATCCACCATTATAACTGTCTTCATTCTGTTTACAATAATTTCCGGCAAATCATTCGGGAAAACGGAATTCAATCTCATTTCCTCGGATAAAAATTCTATCACTCTGGAAATCGTATTTGATGAACCTGTTTTGCAGCGGGTAACCGGTGAATCCGGTGATCAGGTGGTTTTTTCAATGCCCGGAGCGGCACAGGTCCTCGAAAGCGGGCATCCGGTTGTTCCCTATTTTACCCGGTTTTTCACCTTGCCCGCCGGGCAGGTTTCGGTGAAAATTCTGGAATCGGAAAGGGAAAATAAAAGATTCCCGGGAAATTACCGTGTTTTTCCTCTCCCGGCTGCGACAAATACACAGACCCCGGCTGTCCGCCTGCATGGTCCGGTGGAAGTTACGAAACAGGGGATTTTCAGGGGGGTGGCGCTGTTCACGCTCGATGTGTTTCCTGTAAACGTAAACCAGCAAAAGAAAAGCATTGAGTATTTTAAACGACTGCGTGTTAAAATTGAACAGTCTGAAAACAGTAAATTCACGGTGATACAATCCAGCCGTTCTTCGCGGGAAATTTCGCACCTGAAGAATATTTTACTGAATCCGCAACAGGCAGGTTATCGCATTCAGCAGGCGCAGGGCAGTCAACAAACCAATAGTTTTCAGCCGTTTAAAGAAGGCCGTTTTAAAATAATCGTCGATGAAGACGGTTTATACCGCATAACTTATGACGAGCTGGTTGAAGCAGGATTTCCCCTTTCAAATACGGATAAACAGAAAATACGAATGTTGAACCGCGGTATTGAAGTACCGATTTATATCGGCAAAAGTAAGCGCGGCAGATTTGTGCCCGGGGACTATATTGAATTCTGGGGGGAAAAGAAACTGGCGGATCCGAATCCGGAGTACCCGGATGTGTACAACGATCCCTTTACGAGCAAGAATGTATACTGGCTGGAGATCGGAACACAGAACGGTTTGCGCATGGTGGATGAAAGCGGTGCGCTGGCTGAGACGCAGCCGGGCAGTTATATCACGCCGTTTGCGTTTACCGACCGTGTCCATTTCGAAAAAGACAATACTTTCATCCATTTCGGCCAACCCAGCGCGCGTGTAAACAGCCCCGGTTTTACACTGGACCACTGGTTTTACGATGCGGGGATCAGTGCCGTTGGCCTGCGCAATTACACTTTTCCGCTGGCATGGCCGCTGAAAACAGGGCAAAACAGCGTGCTGGTAAAAGTGATGATGCGCGGGGTATCCTATGGCAGTGAATTCAATCCGCTGTTTGAGCACCAGGTTGAAATCTGGGTGAATGATGTAAAACTAGGTATCTCCAGCGATTGGGACAATCAGGAAATCAATGTAATCACCAATCACAACGGTCTGCCGTTGCCGCAATCCAGTTTGCAGCACGGTGAAAACCAATTGCGCGTAACGCTGGATCAGGCGGGAGTTACCGATGTGGTGGCCCTGAACTGGTTCGAGATCGAATACCAGCGCATGTATCGGGCTGAATCGGATTTTATTAAATTCCGCAAACAGGAAGGAATTCCCGAACAGTACATCACGCAATTCGAGATCGACGGATTCAGTCAGCCGAATATTGAAGTCTACAAACTGGGTTCCAGCAAAATCATGAATGCCCGCCTGGATGAATACACTGATCAGGAAAACTTTACTTCTTTCCGGGTTTCCTTTCAGGACCATGTCGTGGATGAATCAACCGAATATATTGCCCTGACACCTTCACAAAAGAAAAGCGTTCTGGCGATAATTCCCGATAAGCCGTGGAAACCGGACACTCCGGCCGCTTCCCTGTTCAATACATCCAATAAGGCGGAATACTTGATTATCACCAACGAACTGTTATATGAAACCGCGCTGGAATATCAGGCATACCGTGAAGCCGGAGGATTGTCCGTGGCAACGGTAAAGGTCGAAGACATCTACGATGAATTCAATTACGGCATTATTTCACCGCTGGCGATAAAGGACTTTTTACGGTACGCCTATCAGGCCTGGGATCAGACCGCACCGCTTTATTACGTGCTGCTGGCCGGTGATGCTTCGCTGAATTATCGTTCCAACGATGACCATGTTCCGACATTTTTATTCGAAACGTTCAAATATGGAGCGGCCGCCAGTGATTTTCTTTTCAGCCTTGTTGATGGCGACGACTACATACCCGATCTTGTGATCGGAAGAATCCCCGCCCGGAATAACAGCGAATTAACAAATTATCTCGACAAGCTGATGGCATACGAGGCACAGGAGGATCCGGGGCCTTGGCGTAATACTGCGCTTTTCATCAGCGGAAACGATGCCGGAACCACCGAAATCGGAAGCAATCTGCCCGCTTTTCGGGCGCAGAACCAGAGGCTGATCACTTTTCATACACCGCGCGGGTACTTTGCACGCAAGCTGAACACAATACGGGATACCTCGATACCGGGATTTGATCCCAACTTCGGAAGCACGACCGACCTGATCAATTATTTTGATGACGGCGTCAGTTTCATCAACTTTTTCGGCCATGGCGGCGGGGCGATCTGGGCCGATGTCCAGTTGTTCAATCTGAATGATGTCGACCGTCTGAACAACGGCACGCGCCTGCCTTTTATAAAGAGTATGACCTGTTTTACAGGGGCGTTCGAAAGTCAGAACCGACTGGGTTTGGCGGAAAAACTGATTACCGTTGAGAATAAAGGAGCCATCGGGGTTTTTGCCAGTTCTGGGCTCGGTTGGCTGCACAATGATTTTGCCATAGGGTGGACACTGACCGATTATTTGTTCGAAGAAAACCTGAATGTCGGCGAAGCGGTTACCCTTACCAAAATATTCTACCTGAATAACAATCTTTATGTCGCCGAGTCCTTCAATATGGGCATCCCCAGTTACTATCTGCTCAATGAATCAATGGTCAACCAGTACAACCTGCTGGGTGATCCTTATGTCCGTCTGACCGTTGCTCCGATAAAAACGCAACTGTTGCCGGATAAAGCGCAGGCTTCCGTCGGTGACACGGTGGTTGTCGAAATTGTGGCCCCGTTCGAAAACGGCAGCGGTGTGGTTGAGTTGACTGCAGAGAATCATGACAAGTTATCGGAACAATTATTCGTACTGAACAATAGCCGTTCAACGGTTCAATTCACTATTCCGTCCGAAGCGGACAGTCAGGTCGTTTACCTTAAAAGCTATATCAGCAATGAAACTCAGGAAAGCCGTGGATTCAGCCAGGTTGGTATTCGCAAGGCACTGGTAGATTCCGTGGTGAGCACTCCGGCTGAACCGGTCGTTAACGAAGCCATTGATTTCAAAGTAATGGTGGATGGCAGTGAAGTTATCGACAGCGTGTACATAGATATCCGCAACGACACCGGCACGCTGTTTCACCTGAACCTTGTAAAAATTACAGTCAGACAATTTGAAACATCGGTTCCTTTCAGCGGGTTCACCGCCGAGGGGATAAAGTTTTATGATGTAATTCTGATAACGGCCGACGGTAAACGCTTCGAATACAAGCGCAGGTATATTGAAATCCTTGATCCCCGGCCCGATTTACAGGTAGAAAACGGCAGCTTTATTGCCGGAGGCAGCGAGGCGTTCGAACTGAATGTTACGGTTGAAAACACCGGTAAAAAGCAATCCGTTCAATCGGTTATTGAATTCTTCCGGGACGCGTTCAATGAACAAAGTATACCCTTCGCATCTACGGCGTTGGAAATATCGCCCCGTGAAAAACAGGTGATTAAAATCACCCTGCAAAACACAGATGTCAAACCCGGAGCGCGGTATTATGCCGTTCTGGACCGTCAGAATTCGGTTGATGAGAAAAATGAAAAAAATAATATCGATTCCTCACTGGTTCTGGAAAATATTTATCTGTTAAGCACGGATTTAGGTTCCTCACTGGCCGGCAGTACGAACGATACCCTTACGCTGGCAAATTTCGGCAAATTGTATGCCGCTCCGGCTTCCGTTTCGGCCAATTCGGTTTTAAAATTGAATTATGAGAATCTGCGCGGCAGCCGTCTGGAAACGACGCAGGATGATTTTGTTTACCTCCCGTTCGCCCCGGGGAATGATTCCGTATATATTGAGCTGAGAATGATGAATCCGGCGGCAATGCTGCAACAGCCGGTACACCTGGAACTGAATATAGACGGCAGCGGCCTGCAACCGGCGGACCTCCCGTTTGTCAAACTTTGCATGTTTAACAGCAAACTGGAAAGCTGGCAACAGGTTTCTTCTTTTGCAACGGGAAACAGCATTATCGCCGAACTGCAGCAACTGGGACGATTCGCCGTTTTCCTGGTACAGGACCGCAAAGCGCCGGATATCGAAGTAGCGGCGGACGGCCGAAACCTGCGTGAAAACATGTTGATTTCACGGACCCCGGAGCTGGCGTTTATCATGCAGGATAAAAACGGTGTTGATTACAAGGGCCATTTTGCTGTGCTGATTGACGGTGATTCGTTAACTCAGGATGTGCTCAGTCTGCCCGATTCTCTGGAAAATTCACAAACGGTAACCGTTCTGGCTACACCGCAATTAAAATCCGGCAGGCATACCCTGATCGTCACCAGCGCCGACAACAGCGGTAATTATTCTCAAAAAACCGTCAGTTTTATAGTTTCATCCGGTTTTCGGCTGAATGTTTACGGAAACTATCCGAATCCTTTTGATGATATTACAACCATATCCTATTTTATTGACACATCTACGCCACTGAATGAAATGTCGATTAAAATATATACGGTTTCCGGCAGATTGATCAGAACCCTGGATATGGCTTTTCAAGACCCGGGATATAAAAACCCTGATTATCACGAAGTCGACTGGGACGGTACCGACGATGATGGAAACCCGGTTGCGAACGGCGTATATTTCGCCATTGTGAAAGGCGTTTATGAAGGCAAGACGGAAGAGAAAACATTAAAAATCGCGAAACTGAAATGAGAATGAACAAAGTTAAATATATCTGGCTGGCGTTGCTCGTAACCGGTTTGCTGGCACAGGATACCAAATACGGCGGGGCTTTTCTGGAACTGGGAATTGGTGCGCGGCCGCTTTCCATGGGTAGTGCCTATGTCGCGGTTGCCAGGGGCGGGTCGGGTTTTTACTGGAATCCCGGCGGCCCGGCCTATGCGGTTTACCCGGAAGTGTCGGCTATGTATGCAAGTTTGTTCAACTCGCTGGAGAACCATGGCTATGCCAGCGTCGTTTTTCCGATTTTAGGGAATGCCGTGTTGACCGGGGCCTGGATACGACTGGCGGTTGATGATATTCCGCGTTTTTATGATAGTGATCTGCTTACTCCCAGGGGAGCCCGACTGGATGATCCCGCCGGCAGTGGATTGACGGATCCGGCCAGCGGCAGTTTTACCTTTTCGAACAATGCCTATGTTATTTCATTTGCCAAATTGTCGAGATTGAGTGCCGACCTCGGCTGGCAGTATTTCGAGATGCCGGTGGATATCGGGTACGGCGTCAATTTCAAAATGCTTGATATCGGATTGGATAATAAAAGCGGAACCGGCATCGGGGTGGATGCCGGTATTAAAATCCTGATCGGTCTCGATGAAGTCGTCAATGAAAAAATTTACGGCAATTTTGCCTTCGGAATTACCGTGCGCGACCTATTTGAGACAAGTATTGCCTGGGATACCAATTCCAAACAGACAGACAAAATAGAACGCAGCTGGCGTTACGGTTTTGCTTATCTGCAAAACCTGAATTTTCTGAACAGCCGGGTGGTTTTTGCCTACGACATTGAATCGCGATACAACGGCAGCAAGCATTTCGGTTTTGAATACCAGTACAAATCGCTGTTCGCCATCAGGTTGGGCAGCAACAACGGGGAACTGACCGCCGGTGCGGGTATTTCCTACTGGAAACTGCGGCTGGACTATGCGTACCAAAACCATGATCTGGGCAATTCGCACCGGGTCAGTACATCATTTATTCTGGATTAAAATGCGTTGGGCACTGATAACAGCAGCAGTTATGCTGGCAGCTTGTACAAATTCCGGGGAACCCGATTATCCGGCTCCGCCGGCCGTGATAATTGTACCCCATTCGCCGGATACGGCGTCTGTTGAAAAGGGTATCGACGCCGTGCCGGAAACGGATGCGATCAAACTGGAATGGTACCGCACCAATGATATCAATGTGCGGTTTTACAATATTTATCGAAAAGCGGAAGATGAAACATTTTTCAGCAAAATAAAAACGATTAATATTGAAAGCGTCAGTCCGCCGTTTGATACAACATATTTTGACGGTGACAGCACAGTTACAATTGAAAAATATTTTTCGTATTTTATAACCGCGACCAGCAAAGACGGCATAGAGGGGGCAAGATCGGATACCGTTCGCTATAAATTGTTGTCAAAAGCTACTACGGACAGGCCCAATAACGAAGAACTGACGACACCCCCGGTTTTTGAATGGACTTTTGATGCACAGAGCGGTATCCCCAACAGTTATATTTTACGAATTGAAGAGGAAATATCGGAGAAAAAAGTTTTTGCACAAAAACTGGACGTTGTCTCTTTCGACTGGCGTCAGGTTTTGGATTTCAGTCAGGTTGACACGGTGGGTGTACTGCAATCGGGAATCCGGTATCGCTGGCGAATCGATACCATCGGGCAGGATGAAGAAACAAGCGGTGCAGAATCAGAATGGAAGACATTCCGAATGAATTAGGAGCTTAATGCAGAGATGAAAAAATCGCTGATATTATTGATGGTGGTACTGACGGTTTCATTTGCAAGGGCACAGGAAATCCCGGTACAGTACGGAGACCGCCCGGCGCAGTATATATTGGGTGGAAATGATATGCTGCTGATAACCGTAAATCTGTGGGGACATGTGCAGCGACCGGGTATTTACAGCGTACCGAGCAATTACGGACTGGTAGACCTGATGTCCTCGGCCGGCGGACCACTGCAGTCGGCGCGCCTGTCGGATATCCGCATTGTTCGCAAGAACCAGCAGGTTATTGTCGCCGATGTGGAATCGTATATCAAGACCGGTGACAGCAGTTTATTACCGATTTTACAGCCGGGAGATACGATTATTGTCTCAGGCAATATTACCGATGTTATAACAAAAATTTTATCAGTATTGAGAGATATTGCAATTATAGCTAATGTTATCATAATTGCGAGTCGAGTAAATTAATAAATATTTTAGAGTTAACGCGATGAAGGCGTCCCGATTTTTCTTGACAAAGAAAATATTAATAACTATTTTGTGAACTGAAGAAATTTGGCTTGGGGAGGTTTAAATGAAAATGCTCCGCATATTAGTACTCATTGGCATTCTTTCAACATTTCTGGGGGCTCAGAACCTGGGAAGTGTGTCATTAATGCATACCCAAACCGGACGCGTATTTGATCCGGGCCGGTTTGAGATTCAGACTAATATGAACTTTTATACAAAACTGGCAGATTTTGTCGGAAGTCCGAATCTGAAACCGTCCGATTTCACGGCCGCGAACTGGTGGGACGTCTCCAGCAACCTGATTCTCAGTTTTGGATTACTGAAAAACTTTGATCTGACGATCGCACCGCGAATTTACCAGGATACGCAATCCAGTAATGAATTCAATGTACCGGGTGACATTTTTATCACCCTGAAAGGCGGATCATTCGCAATGGCCGGGCGCAGGCTGTATCTGGCAGGAATGATGAACCTGCGTATCGGAACGGGTGAGATACACAATTATCCGTTCCGGGAGTATGCCAGCGGCGCGCTGGAATTCGGTTTCGCAACCGCCTTATCCTACTATCTGGATCCCTATCTGCCGGACAGATCCGCTTCATTTCATTTGAATCTGGGTTGGTACAATCATAATGAAGCTGGAAAAGATGTCGATATTCGCGGCATATCCACCAAAAAATCCGGCGTAAATTCAACAGAGTTCAGGTATGCAATCGGGTTTCTGTATCCGCTCGATGAGTTTGATCTGCGTCTGGAGGCATACGGTACATCTTTTATACAGCAGCCGGAAACCTTCGTTTTCAGCAGGGAAAACTTTACCTATGTAACGCCATCCATTCGCTATAAAGCTTTCAGCTGGTTATCAATGGATTTGGGGGTGGATATTCGTGTTTCCAGTGCAGACAATATATTTACCACCATCGATTTGCCGCGTTACAGTGACTGGCGTGCCAATCTGGGATTGCGGATAAAAGTATTACCACTGTCTGAAGATGAGGACTCGCCGCAACAACTTGAACGGCGCCAGTTCAACAAACGGGTCGAATTTTTCCAGAGCATTATTCAGGAGCGGGAAAAAGCGGAGAATGTTCAGGAAGAACTGGATAAGTTGATAAAAGAGCGCGAAGAAGCCGAAAGTGAACTGGAAGAGTTGAAACAAATTCTCGAAGAAGAAGGCAACTAAACATTAATCAGTATTACCAAGCAAGGTTTCAGGAGGTCGTAGTGAAAAAGCTAGCCTCTATATTTATTGCCATATTACTGGTAATTCCTGTAGCAGGCCAAAGTCCGGAAAACCTGGGTGTCAGCGATTTGATACATACGCAGACAGCTGAAACTTTTGAACCCGGACGGCTGGATTTTAAAGCCAATATGAATTTCTTTACCAAACTTGGGGAATTTCTTGGCGATCCGGTATTAAAACCGGCCGATTTCAGCGCAGCCAATTACTGGCTTGTGGCCAGTAATCTGACCGCTACCGCAGGTATTGCCAGGAATTTTGATGCAACCGTGAGTTTAAGGCTTTACCAGGATACCCATTATTCCAATGAATTCAATCTGCCGGATGACATATTTGTAACGTTAAAAACCGGTTCGCATTTTTTCGCCCGCCGGCGTTTTGCGGCTGCATTCATGTCGTCCTTCCGAATAGCCACCGGCGAAGTACATAATTATCCTTTTGCGGAATATGCCAGCGGTGCCTTTGAATATGGTTTTTACGGCGCATTGTCCTTTTACAGCGATCCCTACCTGAGAGACCGCTCTTTCAGTATGCATTACAATATCGGATGGTGGAACCACAACGAATCGGGTACAACGCTGTACAAATTCCGGAACGGAACCGAATTAAAAGCCACACGCAACTCGTCAAACCTGCAGATGAATCTGGGCGCCATTATGCCGGTCGGCCTGTTCGATATCCGTTTTGAATTGTCCGGCATCTTATTCACTTCCGATCCCGATTCTTTCGTTTACAGTGCGGAAGAGTGGGCGTTCTTTTCACCGAGTATTCGGTACAAACCCTACGACTGGGTTTCGATGGACCTGGGGGTGGATATTCGTATATCTCCAAAAGACCGGCAGAACACGCGCGGAATTCCGGACGTTTCACAGACCCTGGACCTCCCCAAAAACTATCCCCCGTGGAAAATCCGCATGGGTATAAATTTCAATATATTGCCGCTGGCCGGAAGCAAGAAATCGCGCATCGAATCTGAAAAAGATGAATTTCAGAAGAAGGTTGAATTCTACCAGGTTATTCAGAACGAAGAGGAAAAAGCCCGGAATATAGAGCAGGAACTGGAAAATCTGCGTCGTGAACGGGAACAGGCGGAGAAAGAAATCGAAGAACTGAAAAAAATGCTTGAAGAGGGCGAGGGCTGATAGACTTGTTTTTGTAGACCCCTCTTATCGCAGAGGGGTTTTTTTTTGCGGTAAAATGACGATTCCCGTATTGTATAGATATTTTTTTTCTGCTAAATTTAACAGTTTATAACATGGATGATTAATTACGGAAAGATAAATGAATACTGAACAATTATCACAATTAGAGGATTTGCAAACCAGGTTGCAAAACCTGAGGAGTTATCTTTGACCTGGATACCAAAGAAAACCAACTGAAACAACTTCGTGAACAATCACAACAATCGGATTTCTGGGACGATAATACCAGGGCACAAAACACACTGCGTGAAATAAACCTGTTAAACGGCTGGATAGCTGCCTGGAAGGAACTGGCGGAGAAGGCGGAAGAATGTGAACTGATCCTTGAACTGGAGAAGGAATCTCCCGAAGAAAACATGGAAACGGAATTTGCGGTATGCCTGAAACAGCTGCAAAAAGGTGTTGATGCGCTGGAATTTCGGAAAATGCTCAGCGGTGAACTGGATGACCGTAACGCCATTCTGACCATCCAT
>JAJRVZ010000354.1 GCA_024277055.1 Calditrichota bacterium | reverse complement strand
TCATCGGGAAAGCCGTAGTAGTCGTAAATCAGGGACGGCTGCGCCCCGGCGGTGATTGTGGGCAGGTTCTCCTCCCAGTGCGCGCTGACGACAAGGATGGCCGACGGTTTTTTGATTTTTCTTGCGATGGTCTGCAAACAAGAAACCATTTCTTTGTGACTTTCATCGCCCAGAAGCGGTAACGGTCCACCGCCGTGGGAAAGGAAGAGTATGTCGGGTTTGTTTTGCAAATTTGTTTTTCCGCTTCAATGGATGATGACGATAGGTTTAACCGATGCAGTAATGTGCCGAAACACTGCCGACGGAAGACTTCAGGCCGGCCGTGTTGAAGTCGTTGTTATGCACCGCCTTATTTTTTATGCGATTAATTTGATACGGTTTTTAATATCTTCGTTTAATATTCTTTTTCCAATATTTGATTTTAATGAACTCTTCATTATCATAATTTCAATTCCAGAGTTTCGCTAAATACTCCGCCAGCCGGTTCTGAATGAAATACTCCCAGCCGCCGACACAATTTTCGCGGCGGAATTCGGGGATAGCGTCGTCAAAATCTTCCACTACTTCGGTGGTCACACGCAGCGTGGTTCGGCCGTTTTTCTCAAACAGTTCGAAATGCACATGGGAGTCGCCGGCAAAGCCGTCGTATTTCCAGTTTAACGACAGTTGCTGCCGGGGTACCACTTCCGTGACCTGCCACAGGTGCGGAAAAATCCGCTCGCCGCTATTCACGTCGAAACGCGTGACGAAACCGATTTCCGGTCTGAAGTCCGGAATATTCCCGAAAAACCAATTCCGCATTTGTGCGGAATCGGTGATGGCCTGCCAGACCTTTTCTATCGGTGCGTCGAAGCGCCGCTCGACGATGACCGGGGGATCGGTGGTTTTCATGGCTGTCTCTCTTTTTTCGGAAATTACAGTTTTCCTGTTTTTTCAGCAAATAGTAAATCTGTAAGGACTTTTATTTTCTTTAATATTTTTTTTCCTGTTTAACTTGGGTTAAGGGAATCGCCGGGTTTTTCCTTCGAAGGGGGGCCGTCGGCAGGGATCTTTTTCTAAAGAAAAGAATATTAATATACCGCTCAAGTTTATGTTAACGATCATTCATCTTCTTTTTGTCCGGCCAAAAAGAAGCAAAAAGCCCCGGCGAAATTCTAACTCGCGCTGTTTTACGATTTATGGAAATCTTTTTTGCTCGAACATGAATTTCGCCATTTCCCGTCAATGACAAATTAACACAATCCTGTTTTTTACTGATTAATTTAAGTTGATAGAGTCGCCGGATTTTTTTCGCCAGTCCGGGTTCCGGACTAGTTCGCACATTTGAATGTTTCCGGGAACCAGGCCGCGGCTTCCAGTTGTTGTTTGGGGAATATGCTTAAAAAACCGGTCAGTTTGAATGCTTTTTTAATCTGTTTGCGGTTGGCTTCAACGTCGTAGGGTTTCAGTTTGTCGACGATATTGCCGTGAACTTTGGAATTCAGATCCAGCATTTTTAATGGTTGACCGCAGGAGAAATCGAGCTGTATTAGATCGAGATTTTTATATTTTTTTCGTTTACGGGTACGGAAAGTCAGTGTTTTTTCAGTGAGATTATAGACAATGCGCCATTGCGAGGATTTCTGTTTTACAGATTTAATCACTTCCATTGCGTAGTCTTCGGCGGATTTTGTCCGGGCCGGATTTACATCATTTAATAACCGGCAGGCGCGGGCAAAGCGGGGTAAAGAACGCGACCCTTTTGGCATTTTTTTTCCGGTACCAACGGTATTAAGATACCGCAGAGAATTCCGGTAGGTATCATTGGTCAGCACGCGATAGGGCTGGTTGTCACCGGTGTGGACAACAGCCTCGCCGTTGAGGAATTCGATGGAGGCCGAAGCACCGGAGGCATCGGCGAGGAAGTAATGGACTTTTGCCAGCGATACGATACGCAGCTTGTCGATGTTTTCCACGACCTGCTGAACGGTGCGATAATTATCCAGCTGATACTGCACCCACTGCAAACTGCCGATAGCCGGCCGTTCATCGGCTGCGGGCCACTGCGCTTCATTCAGCCACAACACTTCGACCACCAGGCCTGCTTCATTGATGCCGCCTGAAGGAAATTCCCGCCCGTACTGATTGAAGGTAACGCTGCCGAATTGTGACGTCCAGTTAAATTTGGTAACTCCCGGTTCGGGCATGGTCGCTTTCTGCAGTCCGCGGGGGTTAACCAGCAGGAACCCGCTGCTGAAGTGCCAGTCGTAGGTGCGGCCGAAGACAACCTGTCCGTTTTTGTTGATTACGAAAGTAGTGCAGGACCGGGTCGATTGAACGGTGGCTAAAAACAAAAGGGAAATAAGAAGAATTCGGGGCATACGGGTCTCCGGTGAAGGGTGTTTTTTTATTAAAGTTTCTTGTTTGATAATCGAAGAACGGGAGAAAAACTTGATTGTTCCGCTATGATTATTCTGTTTGTCCCGGGTTGCGCCGGTTAAATAGAAACTGAAAAGCGGGTTGAGTAAAAGCGAGTACATTTTTCTGAACCCGGTGATATTCAGTTACCGGAAACAGGTCGATGCCTCCGAAAATAAATATTTTTCTTACGATTCCAAATCACTTAAATTATAACTGACCAATTCCACAGACCTTACAGAATATTTGCAGGAGGATTTTATGCGCATTGTCATTTTGAAGGATTATGATGAAGTCAGCAAATGGGTGGCCGAGCATGTGGTTAAAAAAGTGGAGCGTCACCGGGCTGCAAACGACAAACCGTTTGTACTGGGGCTTCCGACGGGATCGACTCCGATAGGTACCTACGAAGAACTGATCCGTATGAATAAGGCGGGAAAAATTTCTTTTAAGAATGTAGTCACTTTCAATATGGACGAATACGTCGGACTGGCGGAGGATCATCCACAGAGCTATCACTATTTTATGTACCATCATCTTTTCGATCACATCGACATTCCGCGGGAAAACATACATATTTTGAATGGTAATGCGTCCGACCTGGAAAAGGAATGTTCCGAGTATGAAAAAGCGATAGAATCGTTCGGAGGCATCGATCTTTTTTTAGGCGGTATCGGGCCGGACGGCCATATCGCTTTTAACGAACCGGGATCTTCGCTCACTTCAAGAACGCGGATCAAAACGCTGAGCTACGATACAATCCTTGCCAACTCACGCTTTTTTGACAACGATATCAAACAAGTACCCAAAATGGCCCTGACGGTCGGTGTCGGCACGGTAATGGATGCCCGTGAGGTGCTGATCATTATTACGGGATTTAACAAGGCACGGGCATTGCGGCAGGTGGTTGAGGGAGCTATCAGTCACATGTGGACTGTTTCCATGCTGCAATTGCACCAGCAGGCAATCCTGGTTTGCGATGACGCGGCAACGATGGAGTTGCAGGTCGAGACGGTGAAATATTTCAAGGATATTGAAAAAATCGCCGGGGAAGTACTGCCGGATTTTTAACTTTATGATCACAAATTGAACACGGAAGAAACCTTGTGTATCCGTGGCTGAATAAAACAAGGCCCCGGACGGACACGGATGAATTAAATTGAAGCTAAGAAACCGGGAAGGAATTCGGTTCAATTCGGTGATTTAAATAATCGAGGACAGGGTATGGCATTCAGAAATCTGACGAATGATGAAATTGCACAGCTGCAGCAACAGGGCTGTCGGGCGGAAGACTGGCAGCGTATCAGGGTAGCGGCGGGATTCAGTGCGGATTCAGTTTCGAACTGTGAATTTGCAGGCGAAGTGACAATAGGCAGCAGCGAAAAAGACGTTGAGATTGGCAACGGTATTCGGAGACCTTCCGGATTACACAACAGTTTTATTAAAGATTGCAGCATCGGCGATGATGTGCTCGTTTCGGGGGTTCGGTATCTTTGCGGTTATGATGTTGCCGAGGGCGCCGTGCTGGAAAACATCGATGAAATTATAATGACCGGAACCGGAACATTCGGCAACGGAACGGAACTGGAAATCGTCAACGAAGGTGGGGGGCGCGAACTGATCATCTACGACCGTCTTTCGGCTCAGATTGCATACCTGCAGGTCATGTACCGTCATAATGAAAAATTCATAGGCGCTCTGCGGCGGATAATTACGGAACACGTTGATAGCCTGCGCAGCGGGCGGGGAGAAGTCGGTACCGGCGCAAAGATACGT